>CAZQQR010000015.1:25864-27804 GCA_964595515.1 uncultured Pirellulaceae bacterium | reverse complement strand
TAACGAAAAAAGCTGCTTACCCACCCATTTTATTCTCCTCAAACGCTCCGACCGTTAACCTTGAATGGACAGTCTCTGCCGAGTAACTTTACGAACTTCCTTAAGGTGTTTTTAGTAGCTTGCAGACTTGACAAGCACCGTTCCAATTACGAGAAATAGTGGTTAGTCGGGGAAACTCGCGACGGCTTTAGATAGTGAAACGGTGATATCGCTATCTTATCGCTGCTCTTCATCTAATCACAATCTAAAGTGCACGGACGTTTGATAATGAACGACTCGGAATGGAATTGCCCGTCGACCGATCAGGATGAGACTGCGCCACTGGAATTCGAGAAACTCCGACAGTCACTCAGTAACCATAAAATTGAGTTGGAGTTGCAACAATCGGAGCTAGAGAGAACGCTTCACGAACTCGAAGTTGCCAGACGACAGTTTGATGAAGTTCGAGACAACGCACCCGTCGCTTATTTTACTCATGACGCAGCGGGTTACATTTTTGAGATCAACAAACGTGCCCGTTCGTTGCTTGGTGTTCAGCCCTGCCAAACAAACATTCGGTTGAACAGCATTCTGTGTTCTGAGGGTGTGGAGCTTTTCGAATTTCACTTATCCCGTGTCAACGCAAAAAATTCAGCATCTTCAATCGAGATCAAACTGAATCGTGGCGGTATCAATCCAACATTCGTTTTGGCCGAAACATCAGTACTGGCGGACTCTCTTTACCAGACAGTTATGGTCGATGTTTCGACGCGAAAGCGCACTGAACAAGTTCGTAACAAATTGGAATCGGAACTGCAGCAATCTCAGAAAATGGAAGTCTTGCATCAGTTGTCTGGTGGGATCGCTCACGATTTTAACAACATTCTGCAAGTCTTAATTTTCCAATCCGATTTCGCGATTTCGTTGCTGGAAGGAGAAAACGAAGTCGCCACCAAAGCTGTGCGCGAAATTGTCGCAACGGCTGAGCGTGGTGCTGACCTGACGCGGCAAATGTTGGCGTTCAGTCGCAAAGCTCCGCTGGAGAAAGTTCGATGCGATTTGAACGAGATCATTTCCAGCGCCATGAACATGATCAAGCGTTCACTTGGCAACAATGTGGATTGCCATTTTGACGCGTCTCCGACTCCGCTTGGTGCTTGGATCGATCCAGTTCAAATCGAGCAAGCGTTGTTGAATTTGTGCCTTAACGCGCGTGACGCGATGCCTGACGGCGGCAACGTATTAGTTCAAACCTCGCGGGTTTTTCTGGAACTTAAACAAACGAAATCAGACTTGGTTTTGATCCCCGGTGCCTACGCAGTCATTTCCGTTCGCGACGAGGGCAACGGAATTCCTGACGAAGCCATGTCTCGTGTCTTTGAGCCGTTCTTCTCAACCAAAGAAGTCGGGCAGGGCACAGGATTGGGTCTTTCGATTATTCACTCGATTCTGCGACAGCACGGTGGCGCAATCGAAATCCTGGAATCAAATGGCCAGGGCACAGTCATCGATATTTACTTGCCAAGTTTTAAACTGCCCAAAAGACCGAGCGACGCCGCCAAGAAAAACGTGACGACAGAAAAAAGGGAACGCGAGTTCTCCGGAACCGTGCTGGTGTGTGATGACGAAGAGACGATTCTTTCCGTGCTGACGACAACTCTTGAGAAACTAGGTTTGAGAGTACTGCCGGCAGCGGATGGCAGGGAAGCGATTGAAATCATTGAAAACGAACCAACCTCAATCGACTTACTTCTAACCGATGTTGTGATGCCGGAAAAAGACGGTCGTGATGTCTGCATGGTTTTCAGGCAAAAATTTGCTGATGGCGCTGTGGTATTCATGAGTGGCCACGGCGACTCCGTTCTCGACGAGCAGTTTTTAAGAGACTGCAACGCCACGTTCCTTCCCAAACCATTCCAGCTTGCAAGCCTGGAAAAGAAACTGGGGCTGAACCTGACCTC
>CAZQQR010000015.1:14512-25764 GCA_964595515.1 uncultured Pirellulaceae bacterium | reverse complement strand
CCAAACCATTCCAGCTTGCAAGCCTGGAAAAGAAACTGGGGCTGAACCTGACCTCGCGGTAAGGATGAATTGGCAGCCAAACGAGCAGCGTAAATGCATGACCGCTGGCGCCAGCCTGGGATTGGCTAGATCTTTTGAACTACCGGTCTCGCGAATCCTCGAGACCAATCGTTGCGTTTTCTTTGATGTGCCCGAGCACGCGTAAGTGGATTCGATGAATGATTTCGTCTGTCCAGTATCGCCAGAAAATTTTTGGACCCATTTCAAGCGTATACCAAGTCCTTCCAATGAGTTTCGTTTTGCCGCCGGGCAAACCGACCAATTCGAACTCTCCACGAACGCTTCGAAACGAATGCTGCAAATGAGGTGGACGAACGTTTCGGTAGGGCGTCAACTCGATTAACGGATCTGGTTGATCTGTGACATCAAACGAAAGCCGGTTGGGGTGATCCCAGCAGGTAATTGGCTCCACAAAACTTCCGGTTGTGAATTCGCAATGCCGAACCGCTCCGACTCCTGTTCCAACGATTCTTGCTCGCAATGGGCTTGCGACGCCAAGTCGAAAATACCAGGCCGGGGGCGTTTCTATGTCGGGAAACGATACAACATTCTCCCAGACTTGCTCTTGAGAAGCTTCCACAACCACAAAAGATTCAACCACGTATTCGCGGTACTCCAAAAAGCTCCGTTCAACGACAGTGAAGAAAGGAACGACCAGCAATGCCGGTCCGATCATCCACTTACTCTGTAGCAAGATCGTTTTCGCCAATCCCCAACCGAGGACTCCGCCCAGCCCTCCAACTGGCAAGATCATCGGAGCCGCCATCAACAGACAAATGACGCCCTCCATTGCGAACAGCAACAATCCCAGTCCACCGATCACGACCGTCATCACTCCAATCCAAAAACTTGGCCATGCTCCGCGTATGCTTGGCTGGTTATAGACAAACCCAGCAACGGCACCGCTTACGATGGGCATCCCCAAAAATAGTGAATTCCCATAACTGTGCATGGCGTAGGCGCTCAGTGCCGTGGTGACAACTGAAAATATTCCGCCAACGACTACGCCTAAAATTGCCGAGTAAAACCCAGCCAATTCGGATTTCGGGTTTGAATTTTGATCGCCAGCAACTGGCCGCTCATTTTTCGTTTCCCTTTTGACCCCAGGTGACATCGCCAACCACAACATCGCGATAATATTGATGATCGGTATCAACACTAGAATCCCGATCCATGGCGAACGTCCCATATCGATCGCACGCCTCATCGACATCGTGCAGGCAACCCATGCGAACGGGAGACTCCACGCTACGATGAACCATGGCAGCCATTCAGGTGAATTTAGAAACCTCGCTCGCAGCATGAACGACGGGACAAGAAAGGCGAACGGATCGTAAAAGAAGCCCTTTAGGCAGTAGACCAGTGTGACTTCGACCGCATACTTGATCGCCATCAACGTGAATCCAGTGATCGCGTAGAGTCGCTGGCCAACGGTGCCACTGATGCCGAAGATTGTCGCCATAATCCGTAATGGGTTCGCCGCTTGGTCATCTGAACTCATGTCGATTCCGTTGTCTAAGAAGCTAATCGGTTGGCGCTGCCGGTGCGCAATCTAGTGGTTCGTCGAAACTAAAAATTAGGATTGATCGTAGTGGATGAGGTTACGAATCCTTGCGTTCGTTGGCTCGAAAGGACTCGTAGCCTCGTCCACTACCCCAAACTTTACCTTTGACTGACCACTAGCTAGGCAAAGATTGTTAATTTGCGTTGGATTGGGTGCCAGGCCCGCGATTCGTTGAAATGGTCAGTCTTTGGCCTTGTTGGTTGTAGAGCAAAGTTTTATGATATCACGTTTAAATTAGGCAAATGGGACTCTTTTCGGCATCGGGCGAATCGAACTCTGGTGACGACTGTCTTTCATCTGCTGAAGACTAAATGTGTTTTCAAACACCGCGATTGATTAAGCTCTTAAACTAAAGTTCTTCCTCTAGTCGTGGCAACAAAAAGTCGTATGGAAAATCTTTACAACATCTGTTGGTATCTGTTAGCTCAAACTCAGGTCGCCGGTTCATCGGCAGCCGGCGAGACTGCGGCGACAACTACCACCGAAGCCGCAAAGCCTGGATTCCTTGATGGAATGGGATATATGTTCCCGGCGTTGATGGCTGTGATGCTGTTGTATTTCATTATGACTGCCAAGCCACAACAAAAGGGACAAGAGAGAGCTTCGGAACTGTTGGCTAACCTCAAGAAGAATGACAAAGTCGTGACGGCTGGTGGCATTCTTGGGACTGTTGTGAATTATCGGTCTGATTCCGAATTCGTAACCGTTCGAATCGATGACTCTAATAATGGTCGATTACAGGTACTCGCCACTTCTATCGTTCGTGTTGTGTCGGAAAACGACGAAGAGTAAATCGTGGACTTGAAACTCAAGTCCACCGTTAATTAATACACGCGAAACGTCTTTCAACCTTACTTTTAGGAATTGCTCGGATGTTAGAGTCCATTTCCTCGCACCTCACAAACCTGTCAATGTTTGCTCAGGCGGCGGAATTACCTCAGCTCAAGTTTTATCAAACAGGCTGGTTTGTTTTTCTGCTTTTGATTGCAGCCATTGCACTCGGCTGGTTCCTTGCCAACCAAATCACCAAAGGTTTAAAGCTCTCAGAGTACAGCGGACGGATGGCGATCGTATTGATCGCCTTGTTTGTTGCTAGCCTGATGATCTGGTCAAAATGGCCTCCCAAATTCGGCGTCGACCTGCGGGGCGGGATCAACATTGTTGGGTCTCTCAACCTGGACGCATTTGGTGAAGAAGACAGTTCACTGATGGGAAATGAACGTCCCAATGCCGCGAAAATCATTCCCGCTTTGGTTCGTCGTGTAAATCCGTCGGGCACCAAAGAAATCATGATTCGCCCACTTGGCGAAGACAAAATCGAAGTCACCATTCCGACGGTTGAGCCGCAAGAAGCGGATGACATTTGGGATCGACTCGTCAAAGCTGGAAAGCTCGAATTCCGGATCCTTGCGAGCCCGCAATACGCACCAACAGAAATCGAGGCAGCTCGCAAAATGGCAGAAGCTGGCGAGAGAGGACGAAAAGTCACCACCGTTGTCGACGACGAAAAAGTACAAGTTGCGGCTTGGGTTGATCTTGCTCGCGAAGCAATTGTTCCTGGCGAGAACAAGAAAATTCTTCCCTTCAAATTTATTCCAGATCGCGGAAACCTTGTCCGTGACAAAAGCTCTGGTCAAATCATCGACCTAAGCACTGTCTCCTACAGTTCGCTGGCCGAAAATCACGGACGTGACTTGGCCGTTTGGTGTTCCGAACGCGGCATCAGGGTTCCTCAAATCCTCGTGCTGTTCCCCGAAGAAGACTCCAACGTCGAAGGCAAGCACTTGACTGGCGTTAGCTCAACGATTGATGAACAAGGCCGTGGAGCCGTCGCGTTCAAGACATCCAACGAAGGCAGCACCAAAATGGGAATGCTGACCAAACTGAACATCGACCGTCCGATGGGGATTGTTCTGGATAATCAATTGCATTCAGCGCCGAACATTCAATCGGCAATTTACAACAATGGTCAGATCACGGGTAATTTCACACCTGAAGAAGTCGATGAGTTGATCATCAATCTTGAAAGTGGAAAACTGGATGTCGCCCTCAACAAGTCTCCAATCAGTCGTGACTTTATTGAGTCCAATCTCGGTCAAGAACTTAAAGAAAAAGGGATCTGGGCGATTTCATGCTCGCTCTTGTTGGTCCTCGTTTTCATGGTCTTTTATTATCGCTTTGCCGGAATTGTTGCCACGGTCGCGTTGCTGTTGAACCTTGTTCTGATTCTGGCACTTGTGATGGCAATCAACCAACCACTGACGCTAACGGGATTGGCTGGTCTGGTTCTAACCGTCGGTATGTCGGTGGACGCGAACGTTCTGATCTTTGAGAGAATTCGAGAAGAATTGGATCGTGGGGCTGCCCTGCGAATGGCGATTCGAAACGGTTTCGACAAAGCCACAACCACCATCGTCGATGCAAACGTAACAACGCTGATTACCGCGATCGTTCTTTATGTGATCGGTACCGAGCAGATCAAAGGATTCTCTGTCACGTTGATCCTTGGAATTTTGATGTCGATGTTCACCGCGATCTTCGTCTCACGATTGATCTTTGACATTTTTGAGCGAAAGCGTTGGTTGACGAAACTGAACATGACGCGAATCCTGGACCGAAACAAATGGAACTTCCTCAACAAGATCAGCGTAACCGGCGTCGTTTCAGCGGCTCTGATTATCGGTGGTCTATGCGGAATGTTTATGCTTGGCAAAAAGATTCTGAACCACGATCTACGCGGTGGTTCAACAGTCCGAATGGTGTTTAACGATGCTCAGAAAGTTGAAGACATTCGGTCCACTTTGGCGGCCAAGGATTTTGAACACGACGGTGAAAAAGTTGAGTTCACAGTCAGTGGATTTAACAATCAAGCTGACCCAGATATGGCCGGCAAAGTCTTCAAAGTCGACAGTAACCTTCCAGCTTGGGAAGGCGAGTCATCTGGTGTCGAGAAATTCAAGCAGCTAAATGAACTACTGGCGGAAACATTTGAAGGCAAGCTGAAACTGCACAATGTGCAAATCGAGGGCCTCCCAAATAACGGAGCCGGGTCAGGCGCTGGATCAGGAACGGATACAGGGTTCACACGGCCTCGCAACCACGCGACCCCTGTTTGGAGTGCACTTCCAGCAGTTTCGATGGCTTCTGCAATGGTGAGTTACCAAGAAGAAGCAACGGAATCCGAGGGAACAGAATCTCAGGCTTCTGAAACTGAATCAACTGAAACCGAAACGCCGGCTACTACAACGGCGGCCCAAGATGAAACTTCGGAGCCGGAAAATTCGGAACCGGAAAATTCGGCGTCTGATACTTCAGCACCGGCTGATGGTAACCAAGACGAGGCTCCGGCAGTTCTGCCTGGCGTTGATGGCCAAGATCCCGTTGATGCTGCACCTGCTGAGTTTCAAGCTTCTGAAATCAAAGTTGAACGAAAGCTAACGGTTAATCCTCCGCTTCAAGGGAAATCTCTCCGAGCGGCGATCGTGGCGGCTTCGATTGCTGAACGTCTAGATCTGGAAGAAGAGCAGGTTTCTGTCGATACCGCAGACGTTGCCGAAGACGAATCACCACTATCAACCATTTCTGACAAGTGGACTGTCACGATGGACGTCAGCAAAGAAAGCGAGGCAGACACAATCCTGTCTTCTTGGTCCGAGCGATTCAACTCGCAGCCTTATTTCCCAACATCCAGTAAAGTCGGTGGACAGATTGCTGGCCAGACTCAATTGCAAGCTTTGGCCGCGATCATTGCCAGTTTGATGGGAATTATTGCCTACGTTTGGATTCGATTCCAAAACGTGGCGTTCGGTTTGGCCGCTGTCATCGCCTTGGTCCACGATGTGTTGATCGTGCTCGGTGCGATCGCAATCAGTCACTGGTTATCGGGCATCTTTGGTTTCCTCGGAGTTGATAAATTCAAGATCAGCCTCGAAGTCGTCGCTGCCTTGTTGACGGTCATTGGTTATTCCTTGAACGATACGATCGTGGTGTTTGACCGAATTCGAGAAGTTCGTGGAAAACGAAGTGAAATCACAGCAGATATGATCAACACAAGTATTTCCCAAACGTTGAGTCGAACCATTTTGACATCCATCACAACGTTTATCGTTGTGTTTATTCTCTATTGGTTCGGTGGCGATGCGATTCACGGATTTGCTTTCGCATTGGTCGTCGGCGTAGTGGTCGGAACCTACAGTTCGATCTTCGTGGCTTCACCAGCCTTGCTTTGGTTGATGAACACGGTTGGATTGAATCCAGGCGAAGTCGATCTTGATGCTGAGTAGTTTTAAGTTGATTGCCAACAATAGGAATTGCTGAGTCCGGTTTACTGGATCAACGGTTAACGGCATGCGTCAGAATTTAATCGCAGCCACCCACCGTTAACTTTTGCTTTTGTTATGGTTTTCAGATCATGAATCAAAAAAGCACTTTGCCAATTTGGCAAAGTGCTTTTTTTGATCGATTGCTTTCATGAAATCACTCTCCCTCTGGGAGAGTCGCCGTCTCAGCGGCGGAGAGGGAGTTCGTTTTCATCGAGAATCATTGGTTGGTAAGAGCCTTTGGTCATGCCATTTACCTTGGGACAATTACCAAATTGCTCCAAACTAGAACAACAAACAAACAAACAAGTCTCCAATTGGATTTGTGCCCTCCCCGTGCCTGAGGCACGACCCTCCCGCAAGCGAGAGGGTGTTGGTTGTAGGTTAACGTTCAGACATTCGTTGAACGTTATTCGAGGTCACGATAAAATCGACCAACATTGGCTCATCTGGATTTGACAGATTCACTCGGCGACGTCAGCCAAAATTCGGCGATGTCATACAAGTCGAAACTCTTGACGAGTTCCGCTACAACGAACTCAACTCCAAAATCAAGACTCCTAAACCACCCTTAGTTGCCTTCGCCAATGGTCCGCAGCAAGAACTCTTCGTACTTTCGCATGCGGCCGATTCGTTTCACATCACCACCGAGTCCGTGTCCACCAGTGGGATCCAGGAATAACTCGACATTTGTTTCTTTACCTGCCTTAAGTAATGCTCGGTAAACAGCGACTGTATCCTGAAACAGAACATTGGTGTCTTCCATTCCGTGAACTAATAGCATTTGTCCCTTCAAGTTTTTAGCCAGCGGTAACAATGAGTATTTTTCCTGGTCTGGTTTTCCTTTTCGCGACGGACCGATGGTGCCGGTCGTGTACCAGGAGTTGTAGTTTTCCCATTGGGTTGGCCCTGCGCCCGCCATCCCAACTTGAAACACATCAGGTTCGGTATACAAGCACATTTGCGTTTGGAACCCACCAAAACTCCAACCGTAAATCGCGACCCGTTGATCGTCGACGTTGAAGTTTTCAGTCATGTGTTTGACGCCGTCGACCAAGTCCTCAACTTGTGGCTTGCCAACCTTTTCAAAATTCGCTTTTTCAAACAAGCCGCCGTAACCTGACTGCCCACGTGGGTCGACCACGATTGACAAGTATCCGTGTTTTTGAGCCATGTACATCTGAAAAAAGTAAGCATCGGAACTGTAGCTGCCGTCGTTAACACTGTGCCGACTTCCTAGCGGTCCACCGTAAACGTAAATTAGGAGAGGTGTTTTCTTTTTGGATTTCTTCTTCCACCCCTTCGGCTTGAACATCATCCCGGAAATGGAATGGCCGTGGCGATTGGTGTACTCAAAAAACTCAGGCTTTGACTTTGTGAGGGTCTTGGCCTTTTCCGGATGCGAATCCGTAACTTGAGTGACCTTCTTTTTTTCATTTTGAGCGACCAACTCGGTTAGTTGTCCGTATCGCACAAAATTTCCAACCATCCGTTCGCCATCGTTGCTCACAGCGACGCTCGAAAATGTGCCTTCATCTTTATTGAGTCGATTAAGTTCGCCAGACTCAAGATCAAGCGTATAAACCATCTGCCGGGCCGCCGAATCTTTGGTCGCGGTCACAAAGAGCTGAGAGTGGTCATCAGAAAACCGAATGGGGTAGACTTCGAACCGACCACTCGTCAATTGCCGAACAGTTTCATAAAGCGGATCAAGTGAATGGACGTGACGAAATCCGCTTTGCTCACTGATAAAAACAATATGCTGGCTGTCCCCCGCGAAATCCGGTGACACCATTCGTGGTGTATTTGGGCCGCCATAGTGTTTGAACTGATAGACCGTCTTGGCATTGTGGAGTGCGAGTTCTGGAGCAAACGTCCGACCTCCGTTGGGGCCCCGACGTCCTGGAGTACCGTCTTTTTCATCCTTTTCTTTGGCTTCCGCCATCTTCTTGCTGAAATCTTGAGCCCGTTTTTTGACAGCTTTTTCAGTTGCCTTCTCAAGCTCTTCGTCAGTCGGCCATTTTACGAGCTTGATTTGAATCTCCGAATTCTTCTGATCAAAAAAGCAAAACGTAACCTGTTCATTGTCCAACGACCAATTGGGCGAACTAAGGACATCCCGAGGTTCGTCGATCTTTTCTTCGAACACTTGTATCAACGGAGACTCTTCGGAGTTTGCGGCGTCCAAATTGAACAGATACACCTTAACTGTTTGCGGACTGACTTCATCGTCGGATACCGTCCGAGAAACCTTGTCCGATTTCGCGAAACGGTCGCGATACCGAATGATGTCAACGGTTCTCGCCCCACTCGATCTACCACCCGTCCGGCTGATGAGCGCAAGTCGTTTTCCGTCATGGCTGAGCGAATACTGGCTTAAGCTCTCATCAGATGGAAGTTTCGGGTTCAGTTGCTCAATGATATGTTCGCCAAATTTGGTTTGCAGAACGGCATCATCTCTGCGGTAAGTAATCCCCGTTCCGTCAGGCAAAAAGTTTACTTGTGACTCTCGCTCATCCGTTTTCGTAAGCCGAACCAACTCTGGCGAATCAAGATCATCGATCGTATAAACATCTCCCTCGGAGTTAACCAGCAGACGATTTTCCGTTGGATGCCACTGGTACGAAGACACACCTGAATAAACTGACGCATACTCGTCGTCGGCATCTTTTTCAGAGACGTTCAAGTAAATATCGCGTTCTGCTTTTAAGTCAGCCTTCGTTTTCTTGTCGCCACTCTTTTTGTCTGAATCTTTTTTGTCGCCACTCTTGGATTTGGCATCAGACTTGTCCGACTCTTTTTCTTTCTTGGACTTGTCTTTGGAATCACTCTGCTTGTTCTTTTTAATTCGATCCTCGATAACAATTCTGGCAGACCGCTGAAATTTCGACATCATATCGATATTCGTCAAGCGTTTTGACTCGCCTGATTTGAAATCGTAAATCCACAGATCGTTACCATGCCTTCGTTCGAGATAGGGCCGATAAAGATAGGCAGCGTATCGACCATCGTTGGAGAACTGGGGACTTCTTGCAGAGGGGCCGAACATACTCTTGTTCGGGAATAGCTCCTCCAGTTTCAAACCGTCGTCCGCAGATTTCGTTTTCGTTTGCCCTTCGAGATTGGAAGAGCACAAAATCCCCGTTGAGATAAAACAGAACAACATCAAGATTACAGAGCGTTTCATTTCGACTATTTTCATGAGAAAGGAATTGTTTGATTCTCCATTGTAATTGGCATTGGTGGCTCGCATACAAATGAGGGTAGAAACGCGGGTGGAAAACATCAGGCGTTCATTCGTTTTTCTTGACTGCCGAAAATCCGGAACGATCGTTTTCTTTTTACAGATCGCAATCGAATTTTGAATGAGAAACGCCAGCAAGCTTTCACTGACCGCCAAAAATGGAATTTGAAAGGATTCTTCACGACCCAAGTCGAGTCAATTTTCGTACCACCGGTGCACGATGTGCAATATTTACATGGTCACACTGACTTGCCATGGATTGGCGTTGGATTTGTGTTGCGGACGCTCGGATAGCGTTTCAGCATCGCGTCGCTAATCATGGAGAGTCTCATGGGCTCATTTCAACAAATTTCTCTCGGTCTTGTTTGTCTTGTCGCTGCATTTGCATTCGGCAATTACGTAAACAACAACCCCGGCACTGCAAACAATCCCCTGGCTGAAGCCAACCAAGATGTGAATGCCAATACATTGCCCGCCAATCAGGGTTTACTGCCGAACCAGTTGAACGTCCAACCAAGACTTCTTCCAGAAGATTTAGGGCAAGTTGTTAAACGCCCAGCAGCAATTTCAACAATGCAGACTCGTTTGACGCCCAAGTTCCAGCTTCCAGCAGGTCTAGACAAGAACGTTGGGAACCCAGCGAATTCATTGGTTCAGCAACCTTTTGGCCAAAGCCAGGCTTCTGGGATGCAACTGGCAAACAACGATTCCGTGTTGCCACCGCCGAGCCAATTAAAAACAAACATCAGCCAGTCGAATCCGTTCGTCCAAAAACAACCCGAGAATGCCAGCCAAGCTCGGCCTAATGGAATTGACGGTTTGCGTGCATCTCGCAAAGCACACATCCCGGATTTTTCTCAAATTGCTGCGGAGCTAAACGGAACACCGATGGCACTACCGAACCTCGGTTCAATGCCAAGCGTTGCTTCCAAACTACAGTTCAAGCCTCAATCCCCAGCGGCAACGATGATGAACAACCCCGGGCCCCCAAAGGCAAAGACTCCATCGTTGAGCACAGACCTAAAGTCGCTCGCAAGTCAATTCAACAAAAATCAGCAAGAATTCGCACCGGGCATCAACGACCCATACGCAACCCGACCTCCTGAACCGATGGATACAAAGCAATCATTTTCGGCGAATGCTGCTAATTCGAATTCCGATCATGAGTTTGAGTTTGTGAAAAATCCGAGCATCTTAAATCAAGACGTTGCCAGCCAATTACCGAAGCCCAACCAGGTTTCGAAACCAACTCTGAACTGGAATGGTCCGAGCACTCAATCCGCCAACCAACCACAAGTGGCTACCGCACCGATTGAACGAGTTGATTTGGATCACGGCCCAGCACAGACCCCACCTGAAATTCGTTATCCTGACGTTCAGCAGCATGACAGCCATCGGCAGATCGGCTCACCGGAGAACTCGATCGCCGATATGACAAATGTTTGGGGAAATCCAAGTAACAGCGCTCCACCATCACCGTTTATTGCGGCCGATCAAATCCAATCAAAAACTCGCTCGATCGAGCAATCGTCCATCGATTCGTTGCGTCGGGATTCAGCCAATGGCGTCAATTCCCGAGTTCAAATCGGTGGTATTGACTATGACGTCCCTCCTCCATCACCTTTCGAAACTCGAATCGCAAGCCGCAATACGAGCGCGTATCGCGGCACGCCAATTCAAAACGTTAGTCCTCGCCCTGAATCTCCTCGTGCTGAATCCGCTGAATCCGTATTGGATCATCGCGAAAATGCAGGTTCGATTCAAAACCAAAGTGGTCGTGCTCGAACAAAGTTGCCGTTTCGGCTCAATAGCCAAACGCAAAGTGAACTGTCTCAGCTTGCTTCCAAAAGTTCATCTCGGTTCCAAATGGAGACAAAGCGATATCGTGAACACCAAGTGCAATCGGGTGAGTCGCTTCAAAATTTGGCCACGCACTATTTTGGACGCCCAGAGTATTACCTGGATATCTACTTGGCTAATCGAAGAACGATGAAAAACCCTGGTGACGTGCGACCTGGAATGACACTTAAAATTCCAATCTACGAATAGACAGACCGGTAGGCAA
>CAZQQR010000015.1:9465-14412 GCA_964595515.1 uncultured Pirellulaceae bacterium | reverse complement strand
CGACCTGGAATGACACTTAAAATTCCAATCTACGAATAGACAGACCGGTAGGCAAAACCACACGATCAAGCTCATTCATCGTCTTTCTTTTTCTCGCGAGACTTCCACGGGAGCTTGCTCGCGTTGTCACTAATTTTTGTTTGGACGAATCTTTGCATGAAAGGCCAGAGTCCTTTCACGACTGGTTTTTCCATCAACTGCGTACCAGTAAAAGCCTGAGGCAACGTTGCCCGAAAGAGAGTTCGGTTCTCTTCGCGTTCAGCCTTGGTTTTGAATTCGTCAAGATCAGGACGTGCTTTCTCAAGTTTCTCGAACAAGTAAGAAGCATCCTTCTCCGTTTGTTTGTCACCCCGGCACCAAACCATCACCAAAGGCATTGGCGACATGTCGCTACCCGTAAACAGTGAATGTTTGAGTTGGTCGACAAGTGAAATTGATTGAAGCTTTTTTCGAGGTGCAATGAACACCAACGATTTGACGTCCTGCCCTTGTTTGATGCCTTCGCTATTGATTGCTGGAAACTGAAACCAGTCTGCGATCGTCCACTTAGCAGCCAATGAACAAGTCTTACCCACAGCGACCACGGTAAGTAGATCGATGTTTAATTTGCCTTCGTTGTGTCTTTGGACAAGGTACTTTTTGCAACGTTCAATGTCTAACATCGCAGTTTCGATTTGAGGACCTCGAATTTTCTTGTGATCGATCTTCTTGGGGTTTCCGGTAACGGTGACGCTTTCACCATGCCCCCTCAAATCCACGGTCATTACAGCATTGCCTTGAGATTGCAAAAACGTGGCAACCGGTGCAAGACCTTTTCGGCTTTCACCCCAATCATGCAAAATCAAGATCGGCACTACTGTCTTGCCTTTTGTCTTGGCAGCGGCCTCAGATTCGGGCAGTTGGGCGGAAAAGTAAGTGCACTTTAACTGAACTTTGTCTTTGGTTTCCAGAATGAGATCTTCAGCAGCGGGAGCAGGAGCCATTTTGACCTGCGTCGCAGGTTTCGCTTTATTCGTTTGCGCCAAGACTTTAGATGGTGCAGACAAACTGACGACCCAGATCCCGGTCAGCGCAATCAAAGCAACAGAACGAATCAACGAAAACGTGGTTGGAGTTTGAATAGGATTTTTCATTTCAGTCTCAGTGGAAAGCCGGATACGCCTCCCAATTCTACTCAAATCGTCGCTTTGGTTTAATGGAGTTCAAGCGAATACGATTGAACCACACCGATTTTCCGGCTCAACAATACTAGTATTTAACTGAGCGGCGAAGAATTGGGTTGCCCAACGTCATTATTCATCCGAAAATAGAGTAGGGAACCGTTGGGGAAAATTGAGAACGATTTGGCGAGCGATTCCTCTTTATTCAAAGACACGGAACTGGAGTACACTTGGGCATTCGCAGTCTAAGACGTTGGTGGCAAATAAAGACAGGAAAGGCGGACACTCCTTTTGACGGAGAAGTCCCTTTCTGGATTGTCAGCCTCGGATTTCACCTCTTGGTGATTGTCCTCCTTGCCGCTGTCATTATGCCCCCCAAAGAAACACCGGTCGTCAGCCTGACCATCGAAGAAACCGCCGTTGAGGTCAACGAAGAAGACCTGCCTCCTCCAGAACTTCAATTCGACGAAATGATTTCTGAAGAAATTGGAGCAGACGGCGACAGCGGATTTGAGACTGCAGCTGCTCAAGCTCCGACCATCGACATGATCAATGAAGACACCGTTGATCTTGAAATGGAAATCCGAGATGTCAATGAACTCGTTACTGATGATGACTTTATCGAAGCATCCGCTGAAGATTTTTCGACGATCGCTGTTAAAGGCTCCGTTGGACAGTCTGTCAAAGCAGCTTCCGGAGCGATCGACCGATTGACGCAAGAAATTTTGCTGTCAATGGAGGAGAAGAACACTGTCGTCGTTTGGCTGTTTGATCAGTCAGCGAGTCTGATGGAACAGCGCGAAGAAATCCTCAAACGATTTGATCGAATCTATAAAGAGCTGGGCATTCTCGAAGCATCCGGCCATGAGTCTTTCAAAAATGGCCCCCCAATACTGACTCAGGTCTATGCATTCGGATCGAGAATTACTCCGATGCTTGACGACCCAACCAGCGACATCGACAAGATCAAAGCAGCCGTCCAAGAAGTCGAACGGGACCGTTCTGGAATTGAAAATGTCATGAGTGCAGTAATCAAGGCTTCGAAAGACCACGAGAGCTACCGCCGAATTGATCGAAACACTGGCGAACCAAAAGCCAATGTAATGATCGTCGTCGTTTCGGACGAAGCCGGAGACGACGTGGATCGCGTTGATGAAGCCATCAAGATCTGCAACAAAAACCAAACACCGATTTATGTGATTGGCGTTCCCGCTCCGTTTGGCCGAAATGAAACCCGCGTCAAATGGGTCGATCCCGATCCAGAGTTTGACCAGACACCGCAATGGGCGATTGTAAAGCAGGGCCCCGAAAGCGTTGTACCTGAACGACTAAGGCTGGATTTTTCTGGAACGTTCGAAGACCTCGACATGATCGATTCCGGCTTTGGCCCGTTCCATTTGACTCGGCTTAGTTATGAAACAGGCGGCATTTATTTCGCGGTGCATCCAAACCGGAACACGAAACGTCGAATTAGGCGCGGCGAAACAAAAAGCTACTCTGCAAACCTGCAATACTTTTTCGATCCGATTGCGATGCGTCGATACAAACCAGATTACGTCTCCAATAAAACGTATGTACAACGTTTAAACGAAAACATGGCGCGCCAGGCTTTGGTCGAAGCCGCCCAGTACAGCACTTCTGGAAAACTGGAATCACCGCTTCTTCGGTTTCCAAAACTCAATGAAGCCAATTTCGTGAACTTGGTGACTCAAGCTCAGCGTTCGGCCGCAATCGTGGAACCAGCGTTGGAACGGCTGTACTTGTTATTGAAAAAGGGCGAAGAAGACCGCGAGCAGGAAATCTCGCCGCGATGGCAAGCCGGCTACGATCTTGCCATGGGCCGAACGTTGGCTGCCAAAGTTCGGGCACAGTCGTACAACTCGATGCTCGCTCTAGCAAAAACAAAACTCAAATTCGATAAACCCAAGGACAAAGACACGCCACAAAATAACACTTGGGTATTGTCTCCCTCCAATTCAACTCAGACCGGGAGCCAAGACGCGAAGCAACTAGCTCGAGCGAAAAAGTACTTGGATCGCGTCGTCCAACAACATCCCAATACACCTTGGGCGATGCTGGCTGAAAGGGAACTAGAAACCCCCATTGGTTGGAAGTGGTCTCAAGACTATACCGCTCCACCTCGGCCACGCGAGCGGCGTCCCAACAACAACAATAATAACAATAACAACAACCCGCCACGTCCGATGGAAAACGCGCAGCCCAAAACAATGCGGCCGCCTCCGAAACTCTAGTAGTTCGATACTGCACGGACTATTGCTGATGTTTTCTTCGAGTTTTTTTGGGGCTGATGAGCGAAAATGTATGCGGTCAAGGTGCTGCTGCGAACCCGATGGCCCCGCAATCCAAACGGCGGGTTCATTTTTGTAGCGGAACTCGTCAAGAGTTCTGATTGCGCCGAAAGAATGGCGCCGAAAGTCGATACGGAGACATTCCAGATTACGCTCGTTCAAAATAGATGCGACGATCTCGGAAAAAACATGCACCCGGTCAGTTCTAAATAGCGCCCTCGGAAGTCTTGACGACGTCCGCTACGTTTGAAAACTAGGTCAAACCACGCAAGAACAGATGGCAAAGCCAATGTGACTGTTCGCAACTGGCAAACGGCTGTTTGTGGAAAATGGCAGATAGTCCGCAAACTCCCGCTCCGGGACCGGGGGTAAGACTGCGACAATCGGCTGATGAAAACGGTCTATGGTGGCGAGCTCGCCACGATGCTGATTTCGAAAACGGACGTTTCCGTCGCCGGGCCGCTAATTTAGAATTGCATCGTCGGCAAACGAGTCCATTTTATCGTGCTCAACAAACAATTTTGAGATTCGATCGGTTAACCGCGAAAGGTAAAACGTTTCAAATTTCCGTTCGCTGGTTTGAATGGCTGGTCGACCATTTTCCGGGAATACAAATTCATCCGGCCCATCCACAAAAGCGACTTGGCCATTCTTCTCGATGTCGTAAACCGTCACCGTCGTATCAGCTCGGCCCTTTAACAACGTTTGACCTTCGTGGATCGAGTAAGAACCAATCTCAATGACGACGACCATGTCCGCTTTTAGGTCTTTGCCGAGCTGAACCACGTTGGAATCATCCCAGCCATGTTGGTCCATCCAATTTTCGATTTTGGCCGGACTGACAACGGTTGATTTTTTCAAACCCTGACTGAGTTTTACGCTTACATATTTTGAAAGCGAATAGGTCAGTGTATCGGGACCATAAGCCGATTGATCTGACACGCAAACGACCGCGACTTGTTTCTCGTTCAAGCCTTCGAATCGTGGAGCAACTTTGTGCCCCTTAATCACATAGAGGACTTGCGCAAGCTGTTGGCAGCCGGAAAAGGCAAACAGGCAAAGCAACGGAATCATCATCAGGCTAGCGCGTCGAGTGATGAGTTGTTTCGTCATTTTATCCCAATCAATCCATGTACAGCAAAAACGTTGGTCGCCGGATAAACAGACTGCTCATCGGGCAAGAAAAACCAAGGATTTGAACCGCGAGAGATTAGCGATGAGGATTCTAGGCGGCAATAGCATTCAAGAAAATGCAAGCATTGGGGCCGATCGGGGCTAATCCGGTGTTTTGGTGAAAAGACAAGGGCTAAGAATTCAAATTTCAGAATTCAAATTTCAGAATTCAAATTTCGGAGTCCGAATTTCAGATTTCAAATTTCAATTTGAAAAATTTAGATCTCAATTTTTAAATCTCAGATCTCAGATCTCAAATCAACCTGAAACTAACCTTCAAACTCATCCTCTAACCGATCAGCGTC
>CAZQQR010000015.1:0-9365 GCA_964595515.1 uncultured Pirellulaceae bacterium | reverse complement strand
ATCTCAAATCAACCTGAAACTAACCTTCAAACTCATCCTCTAACCGATCAGCGTCTTTCTCATTGATCTTGATCCGCCGAATCCCTTGCGCCTTGCCCGACTTTGGATCAACCTCAATCACGACGCCCGAAATTTGCACGTCTTTGGTCGCCACGTCGAATGGAATTGGGCGAAACGTAAGCGTTGCCTTCAGCACCTTTTCGATTTTACGTCCAAGAATACTCTCATGCGGACCGGTCATTCCGACATCTGAAATAAATGCCGTCCCTCCCGGCAAGACTTGCTCGTCAGCCGTGGGAACATGAGTATGGGTTCCACAAACGGCAGTCACGCGGCCATCTAAATGTCGCCCCATCAACTGCTTGTCACTGGTGGCTTCCGCGTGAAAATCGCAAAAACGAATCTTTACGTCCTCGGGGATCTCGTCCATCAACTTGTTTGCTTTCGTGAAAGGGCAATCAACCGGTTTCATAAACACACGCCCCATCAAACTGAAAACCGCGACCTTGCGGCCCGAATCAGTTTTCACAACAACCCAAGTCTTCCCCGGTGCGTCATCGGGAAAGTTGGCTGGTCGAACGATGTTATCACGCTCTTCAAGAATCGGAATGATATCTCTTTTCCGATAAATGTGATCACCAAGTGTCACGCAATCGACTCCCGCTTTAATGAGTCGTTTGTAGATTGAAGGTGTAATTCCTGAACCGCTCTCAGAATTTTCACCGTTGGCGATCACCAAGTCGATCGACTCCTGACGCCTGAAACCCGGGATCGCCCTGACAACGATTTCGACACCCGGTTTTCCTACGATATCACCAATAAATAGAATTCGCACGAATAGACTTTCAGCTTTGGAAGGACAGGCAGATTGGAAGGTTAAAAGATCGCGACAGCCAAAAAACTAGCGAGCCAGTTCAGTAAATCTCGATTCGCGGATCACCACAACTTTGACTTCGCCCGGATAGGACAATCGTTCTTCGAAAGCGTTGGCGATCTCGCGGCAGATCTTTGCTGCTTTCGCATCGTCAGCATCTTTTGCCGCTGCGATCACGCGAACTTCGCGCCCGGCTTGAACAGCAAACGCCTGCCGAACGCCTTTGAACTCTTTGGCGATCGTCTCAAGCTCTTCCATTCGTTTAATGTAGCGGTCCAATGACTCGCGGCGTGCTCCCGGCCGGGATGCCGAACAAGCATCGGCTGTCGCGACAACAACGGTATATGGGTACTCAACGAGAATTTCATCGTGGTGCCCGAATGCAGCATGAACGACTTCCTCGCCTTCGCCATATCGTTTTAAGAGATCGGCTCCAATCTTTGGGTGGCCGCCTTCTAGATCATGATCGGCGGCTTTTCCGATATCATGCAACAGCCCAGCACGTTTGGCCAGCCGACCGTCCAAACCCATCATCTCGGCAAGCATCCCTGCAACAAACGCAACTTCGATACTATGCCGCAGAACATTCTGGCTGTAGCTGGTCCGAAAATGAAGCCGTCCAAGCAACTCAATGACTGGCTTTTTCAAACCATGGACGTCGACCTCTTGAGCGGCTTCGGTCCCCTTTTGACGAATCAATGCGTCGATCTCGGACTGCGTTTCTTTGACGACTTCTTCAATTCGAGAAGGATGAATTCTTCCATCAGCAATCAATTTGTCCATCGATAGCTTGGCGACCTCGCGCCGGACCGGATCAAAACCGCTCACGATCACGACGCCTGGCGTGTCATCAATGATCACGTCGATTCCGGTTTCTTTTTCGAACGATCGAATGTTTCGGCCTTCGCGACCAATGATTCGACCCTTCATGTCGTCGTTGGGAATGTCGATCGTGCTCGTCGTGTGATCCGAGGTGTGACTGGCGGCAAAACGCTGAGTCGTCATCATCAAAATCTCGCGAGATTTTTCTTCGCAGATTTCCTGCATCTTTTTCTCGTGATCGAGAATCCGGCTGCCGACTTCGTCTTCTAGTTCGTCTTCGAGAAGTTTGAACAGCCGTTTCTCAGCGGCTTCTTGGCTGAGACTGGTCATTTGATGCAGCTCTTTACGCTGCTTTTCCAGAATGTCATTCAAGTCTTTTTCGGTTTGCGTGATCTGCTCAGACTTGACCTTCAACCGGTTTTGAGTCGACTCGATAAACTGTTCTTGCTTTTTCAAATCGTCGGACTGCTGGTCGATTCCTGCCTCGCGTTTATCGAGAGAACGTTCGCGTTGATGAATCTCTTCTCGGGATTTACTTAACTGGCGCTCCGATTCAGCTTCCTGCTTGAGACGATCTTCTTTGATCGCAACTTCTGCATCTTTGATTTTCGACTGAGCATCTCGCTCCGCCGCATCAAGTATCGCCTGGGCCTTGGTTTTCGCACCCCGACCTAGAATCAACGCGTAAAGCACGCACGCCACAATTCCAAGAACCAAACCGCCGAGGCCCATTAGCCATTCAGGAGTTCCGATCCCAAGGAGTGGAATCATCCAATTCATCTCACCGCTCCCAATATTTTGAGTAACAGCAATCGAATTTGAGCAAGATGTCGGAAGGGATTGAACGCAGGTTACCCGGAACTATTCCGGACTCTCAGATCCGGGAGGACTTGGCCGCCCGTATTCAGATTTTTTTTCCAAGCGACGTTCCCGATCGGAATCCAGTGACATACGATCCAGAGATCGAACATCGTAGACACGCCATGGAAGCCAAAACGCTCCCGGAATGTGTCTGACCGAAACAGAAACCCATCCCACCAAAGGTAACCACATCGCCAAATCGACGCTTGATTGTCGTTTGCCAGATCTCGAAAGTCTGGACAAATTGAGGACGGCTGGAGATAGCCGTATTAAGACGCTCAGGATGATATAAATCAAATCCATGGCTTACCAAGGTGAATCGCTGGAAACTTTAGTAAAGTAACCAACCGGATTCAATTTTCTTAACCCATACCGACTGTTGCTCGCAAAGATTGCGTTACAAAAGTCTGATGTAAAAGTCTGATGTAAAAATTTAAATGTACTCAGTTGAGTAGAACGTGATTGACCTTGATCTTTCAAGACCATGTCCACGCTTTACTGTGTTTCATCCTAACACAAACCATTCGCAGCACAATCTTAACCGGCCCTAACTTGAACGAATCTCCACGCAAAACTTTTGAGCGACGTGTCGAATCGGCGTTTCCAATCAAAAACTCGGCGAATGTCAGAGCGCTGGTTGCCGTCTCAGGCGGCCCCGATAGTATTGCGCTGCTTCGGGCAATCACCTCAAACGTGGCCGATTCTTCTTTTCTGGTCGTGGGCCACGTCAATCATCAACTACGCGGCAAAGAATCCATCGCAGATGAAGAGTTCGTTCGACAGATCGCCCATGAGTTGGACCTACGATTCCTTACTACCCATCTTTCGGGTGAGCATTCAGACGAGGAGTCATTGAGAAATCTTCGACATGACGCATTGATTGAAATGGCGGGAAGCTGCGGTGCTCGATACATCATGATGGGACACAATCTTGACGATCAAGTCGAGACGATCCTGTTTCGTATCTTTCGTGGAACTGGAATCGCAGGCCTGACCGGTATTCCCAAAGTCAGACTTGCTAACGAATGCACGACGATCGTTCGTCCTTTGCTCGAAATCTCTCGGGAAGAAATTGAAGCTTATCTAAACGAGCTTGACCAGAACTTTCGAGTCGACGCAACGAACAACGACTCCAAATACACTCGCAATTTTCTGCGGAACGATTTGATTCCAATGCTGAAGTCACGTTTCGGCGAAGCGCTACCCCAATCAATTGTTCGACTGGGTATGCAGGCCGCTCAAACGAATCAATATGTTCACACTCAAGCTACCGAACTGACGGAATCGATAGTTTCGCGTTCAGACAACAGAGTCGAGATTGATCTTCGCCGCCTGGTAGACGAATCGCCGCTTCTGATTCGGCATTTCTTAGTTGATCTTTGGGTGCAGCAATCTTGGCCGCGACAATCCATGACGTTTCGGTGGTGGGAGACGATTTCTAATGCGATGCTCTCATCAGCCGAGTGCGTGCCGTTGAATTTGCCGGGAGCGCTTCGGTTTTCCAAACAGGAACACTTGGCGGTGATTGAGGCACAACACGGGTCATAAAAAAAAGAGGAAGCGTTTCCGCTTCCTCGTTGATCTGTTTCCAGTGTCGTTTGCTCTTTTTTGAGCTGACAATCTAGTGATCGGCTTTTACACCGTCTTCTTCTTTGGGTGCCTTGAACAGCCCAAGAAGAATCAGATAAATAACCGCCATTGCTGCCGGAACGATCGCCGTGTATCGAATCGCCATTCGGCTACCATGAAGCGTCGCGTCGGCAACTGGTCCTGCATCGGCTTCTGCAAATTCTTTATTCGTTTGCCACCAATCTGACTGCGCCTTGAGACCTTTGAATTTGTCAGAACCAAGTTCTTCACCAGCAATTGCAACTTCGCTTTTGACCTTTTCACCCATGTCAGCCAACATTCCCGCTTTGGCACCATCGATCCCGGTAATCTTTGGGAACATCAAAAATCCGTTTTCGTTGGGAGCTTTGACACGGTTATAAGTCTCCGCGTGCTTCGCTTGGATGTACTCAGAAGCGAAATAGTCTTGCTTGTATCCAATGCCTGGACCGCCAAGGTATCCAGCCGACAACATTCCAACGCAGCCCAGCATCGCCATCGCGATTGTCGCACTTTGCGGGAATCGCTCTCCAACCACTCCCAGCATCGTCGGCCACAAGAACGTTTTACCGAGCGCATAAATAGTTGCAGCAAAGAACATGAATGGAACGCTGTTTCCAATACTAATCAAGTAAAGCCCAATCGCTCCGATGATCGCACTGGCGAACAAAAGTCCCAGCGAAGAAATCTTGTGAACGATAGGTCCAGCAAAAAACCGAAGACCAGTCATCAACAGTGAAGTGTAAATAAACAGGGCGGTTCCAAGCGCTGCACTCTTCATAATCGAGCCGGTGATTGCATTGATCCAACTATCCGTACCCAACTCAACGTAGCCAACGCAAGCGTGAGCCAACAATAGAATCAAGAAAAATGGACCAATGATTTTAGCGAACATTCCGCCATAAGAAATCGATCCCTCTTGGGCCGCCGTCATTGGGAATTTCTCTTTGAGAACGATCAACCCGTAAATGACAACTGGAATCAAGAATGCCGCCATGAGAATTTCCCAAGGAACCATTCCAACGGCGAACACAATCAAACCACCGATTACCAATCCAGCAGGCCATCCAGCATGAAGAATGTTGAGGTAATGCGTTTTTTGTTTTGGATAAATCGTTGACGTCAACGGGTTGATCACACCTTCGCAAATCCCGTTGCCGACCGCAAAGATAAACATCGACCAGAACATTAACATGTAACACGCATCTTTACCTGACGCATTAAATACAGGCGTCGCAGCAAACAACATCACTGCAGAAACGACATGGCAAACGAAGGCAATCAACATTAGCTTTTTGTAACCGATCCAGTCGATCAGCGCTCCAGTGATCAGAATCACCCAGCCAAACCCAATCAGACCACCGCCTGTAATGCCTCCCAGCTCGGTCATTGTGAAACCGTACTTTTGGGACCAAACCGGAAGGATTCCGCCGCGAACAGCGAAGCCGATTCCCGCTGCGATCAAAGTTAGAAAACCAGCAATCAACAGCATCTTGCGGTTTTGGAGAATTTCACCGTCGTTTTTTGAGTTCATGATCCGCCAAATCAAATGGAAGGGGGTTAGTCAAACGTCAATAAAGTGCTGTCACTTTCAGTACTCAGCCGATTTCCGACGTAAACAAGCGACTTAGTATAAATGCCCAAATTCCCTTGGTAAACCATTTTGTGAACGATATCGCGGCTTGATTTCAACCCAGCAACGGGAATCCCAACTAACCCGCTTAGATTAACACCAACCTGTCAATTCATGTGAATCGCCCTGTCTCGATCGCCCGGCAAACTCTACTATTCGCGGTCCGATTCCCTAATTTTTTCAACCTGCTTTGCCGTTTCGAAAGACCCATTATCGAAACACAACCCAACGACGCTCTGCTGCGCGCTGGTTGTTTGGACTGATCAAGCTGGTTTGTTTTTTGATCGTGGCAGCCATCGCGGCTCGTTTCGGACTTCAGCATCTGTTTCAAGACAACCTCCGCGACGCACTCCAATCCAATTTCGCTGAGAAACTATCACTCGTCGGACTCGACAGTCAGCTTGCTCAAGCACACTTCGTAGAAGGCGAGGGCATCCACCTCAAAGACCTCAAGATCTTTCCAGCTGGAACAGAAACCACGACCAACCGCCCGGTCTCCAAACTGGAAATCTATGAAGCTCGACTTCGATCACGCTCAACGATGGTCGACCTGATTTCAGAAAATTGCGAGTTGCAGTTCGTCGAAATTCGACGAGCCAAAATGACGATCGTTCGTGACGAGAATGGACGACTGGATTTTGATGATGTGATTCAAAAAATCCAGCAGCTCGGCCCAACTAATGAAAAACCTTTCCCGATTTCGTTTACCGATTGCGAACTGGTTGTGTTTGATACCAGCCAACCATCGGCTGATCCGATTCGGTTAACCAACCTCAACATCTCCGTTCAACCAATCACGCACCAAGGTCGACCGCTGCTTCAAATTGGTGGTAACGTCAAAAGCGCCGCCGTCTCGCATACTGATTTTACAGTTTACATTGACCAAGCGTCGAATTGGTGGCAAGCAACAATCAACGCCAGCAATGCCCGTCTTTCAAAAGACCTACTTAAACTCTTTCAAGGTCCGATCGCCGCTGACCTAAATAGCGTTCCTTCATTACAAGGTCGTCTGAATGTTGAAGCGACCGCCCATGGAGCTTTGGATCTGAGACAAACTCCAACCTTTCAGGTCAAAGGAGAACTCACAGAATTTTCGGTTGACGACAAACGGCTTCCGCAATCTCTCAATAACGTCTCGGGAAAATTCACTGCCAACAACAACGGGTTTACGCTCACCAATTTCCATGGACGAATGGGACATGGAAACTTTTCCGCCAGCTACCGCCAGTCAGGACTGCTCGAGCGAACCCAATGGGCTGCCAACGGATTCGTCAACGATTTCAACTTTACGCGTGAGCAACGGCTGACTACTTGGTTGCCAACGAACTGTAAAAAATTCTGTTCTGATTTCGCCCCCGAAGGCACCAGCAACATTCGTTTTAGTTTGAACCACGACGGCCAAAAGCTGACGCGAACAATTATCGGCCAGTTAACCAACATGGCGTTTACATTCCACAAGATGCCTTACAAAGCCGAGAACTGCTCCGGCGAAGTAAAAATCATTGACGACCAATGCGAATTTGATCTTCGATCACTGACATCAGAACAAGTCATCGATCTTAGCGGATTCGCTCGCAGCATCAGTCACGATCCAACTTTCGAAATCAACATCACCGTTCCCGGTGAACTGCCGATCGACCAAAAACTTCTCCACGCAGTTGACGCCCAACCAAAGCTTGCCAAAGTCATTCGTTCATTCAACGGCTCAGGTTTTGTGGGAGGCATCGGACGCATCGAACGAATCGTTCCACGAGGACCCGTCAAAAAATCCCTCGATTTTCGTTTGAAACAATGCTCCATTCGGCATAGCGGGTTCGATTACCCGATTCACAACATCAGCGGTCTCGTTCAAGTTCGTGATTCCAAATTTACGTTTAGTGATATCTCAGGAAACAACAGTAGTGGCAAAGTTGGTTGCAATGGAACCTGGGATCCTACCAACGGACTGGACGCAAGGTTTCTTTGTAGCTCCGTTCCACTGGATGATCAGCTGAGATTCGCGCTCAAACCTGAAATCCGGGAAATCTGGAACGGATTCCGGCCTCGCGGCACGCTCGATTTTATTCGCGTTGACATGACACTGCCGCCGGGCCAAAAGGCCGTTGATCTGAATGTCGAAGCCACCATGAACGACAACCAACGCGACTCCAACGCGAATCAGGTTTCGATTCATCCAGTTTGGTTTCCTTACTTAATTCAAAACTTGACCGGCACATTCAAGATTGGCGGCGGTCAAGTCACGTTGGAAGACATGAAGGGCAAACACCAACGGACTTGGCTTGTTTGCCAAGGCGATGGTCGGTACTCCGATTCCGCTTGGTCCGTTCGGCTGAAAGATCTCTTGGTCGGTTCGTTGCAAGTCGATGAGGATCTGATCTCGGCGCTTCCTGGCCAACTGAGCGCGCCCGTTCGTCAATTGAAATACCAAGGCCTACTAAACGTTGCGGGTGAGATTTCAATCGGTGGTAGGAAGTCAACCAACAACACTCAACTGGCCTCGAATTCAAATTCGGTTCATCACGCCAGCCATACGGGGCAATTGTCAGGTTCGAATCAGTTTGTCAGCCGAGTTCAACGAGCAAGTTTTGAAAATACTGCCCGGCAAAACAACAGCGACTCTACCAGCATGGCCTGGAATCTACGCTTTGACATGAACCAAGCCAAAATGCTGATCGGTCTTCCAATCGAAAACGTTTTTGGGATGGTCAAACTGATCGGACAATACGATGGAAAATCAACGGCTTGCAGCGGAGAAGTCGACATCGATTCGTTGATTCTCGAGGGCGCTCAAATCACACAAATCAAAGGCCCAATCTGGATCAGCGACCAAAGAGCGGGCGCAGGCGTTTTCGCTCAACCGGATCCGCGCGTCGACGGAGAAAATCATACAGCGTCACAAATTCAACCAGGGTCGCTCAAAGGAAAAATGCAAAAGGGAGTGGTCAACTTCGATGCTCAAACAACCTTTGGCCCGCGCGGCCAATTCTATTTCCAGGGAACTTTGAACGATGGTTGTCTGGCAACGGCCTGTCAAGAACTTGCTCCGTCCCTCAAAAACGTAGAAGGGCATAGCTTTGGCGCAATTCGAATGTCAGGCGACTACTCCGGAACGCATTCCTATCGTGGCGATGGAATGATGCAGTTGAGAGACGCAAAAATTTACGAGCTGCCCGTTTTTCTTTCGCTCTTGAAGATTCTTCGAATTCGACAAGCGGACAGAACGGCTTTCGATTCCAGCAACATCGATTTTACGATCGAAGGCGAGACGTTTGATTTTAACCGAATGGAGTTTTTGGGAGACGCGGTTTCGTTAATCGGAAACGGAAAAATGAATCTGGAACGCGATATCGATTTGAATTTTTATTCCGTGATGGGACGTAACCGAATCAACATCCCGATCCTTAGCGAACTTTATCATCGCGGTAGCCAAAAAATCCTCTGGATCAATGTGGATGGAACGCTCGACAATCCCAAAACTCACCGCCACGTTTTGCCGCAACTTAATGACTCAATCAAGCAGTTGTTTCAACCAAGGGAGACCAATTTTCAAAACCAAACGATTCGTCG
>CAZQQR010000014.1:26678-35240 GCA_964595515.1 uncultured Pirellulaceae bacterium | reverse complement strand
ATTTCACGCTCTCTGTGCCCTCTCTGTCACACTCCCTGTCACACTCCCTGTCACAATTCGCAGTGATATCCAACTCGTCCAGTTTCTCCCAAATCAGTAATCACTGCGACAACCAACGATCGCGAACGGACCTCTAGTTCCACCTCCTGACTCGAGCGATTCCTTTTAGCAGAAAAAAATGGTCCTCCTGACGAGGATCAGGACACTTCGCAACTGATGCCAGACGGCAGGAACGACGCCGCACAATCGTCAAAATCGGTTTAGCCAAAAAAGCTTAAAAGCTAAATCCTCAAACTCAACCACTCGAATCGCGCAGCCCTAATCAACACGCGCTATGTTTACGCAATGACCGTAACGTCCTCACCGACGTCGGAAACCTCTTTTCAAGGCTACAGAAAATGGAAAACATAATCAGAACAGTTCGAAGTTACCTCCACCGACTTTCTAACGAACTTGGAGACATCGCGTCTCAAATGAATGGTGAGAGCTGGGCTCTGTTGTCAGCAGCACTACTAGTCTGCGGCTGGTTCTTCCTTAAGGGAAACAAAGTCAAGTCTGTCTAACGTCGTTAAAGAGTGTCAACCTGAAAACCGGTTGCCAACGTTAAAACAGATGGTCGCCCGGTTCGCAGCCAAGCTCAATAATCCGCTGACGATCCTTTTCGGCGGCCTCTGAAAAACCCGCTCGCTCGTTCAACAACAAGCGATGATAAATCAGAACCGCAAGGGTACGCTTCGACTGATGTTTCAGCCCCTTGATTTGGTGCATCTGAATGTCAGGCGTGTTGTACACATCACTCTTTAATGCGCGATGATGAATCTGAGCTGCCAAAACTGCGATGTTTAAATCTTCGATCGCCACATCGAAACTGCCGCTGTCGACTGGGTTGGAAAAATTGATTCCGCCCTCTTCCGTCGCTTGAGGCTTCCAAGGCAATTTGGAATAAATGAAGCCTCGCGTATCCAAATAGGCAGCAGCCGTATCAAGCGTACTCAGGCACTGCAATCTGTACGGCAGGTCGTTTGCGATCTCATCAAACTCAAATCCAAGCTCAACAATCCTCCGTCGATCTTGATCTGCGAGTGTTGGTTGTTCAAGGTCTTCATGAATCAACGCTCGCATTGTTCTCAGCGCCGCAATCGCTTGTTTTTCGAATTCAAGCCGTAACCGCAACTCATCAAAGGAGGCTTCTGACTCTTTCGAAAGCGGAAACTCTGATCCGATCTTGTCCGTGATTTGCGACTCCAACGAAGACTTTTGAAGGCCCATTAAGGTTTCGACCCGTTCAATCTGCCGATCCAAATGCCCAAGCACTTTTTGCTGCTCACCCAAATGACGAGCGATCACACTGGCAGCAACTAGACCTCGTAAACGAAGCGTAAGATTCAATCGCGAACCCCAGTACTCGTCTTCTTTTCTTTCGATTGCCGTTTGGATATCAGCCGCGGCTTTATCCAGTTCAACATTTGCCAACGCCCGATAATAGGCAAGCGAATTCAACTCGATCGTGTTCCGACTAACATGGTCGGAAATTGACTTCTTGAAGTCTTCGAGCGCTTCTTCAAAACGATTCAATGACTGCAAACAATGCGAGCGAGCGAAATAAGCTCCCAGTTCATCCGGGTGTTTTTCAATGTACATATCACACTGATCAACACCCAACTCCCCTTCACCGTTTTCAGCCAATAACAACGCCAGCTTCAACCGCATCTTGGTCTCATCACCGTCCAGCTCAACCGCTTCGGTCAACAAGTCAATCGCCTCAGACAACTTGCACTCATCGGCTAAATTACCAGCCGCGGCCGCTTTCCATTGGGCTTTTTCTTGATGACAACCAACCGAAAACAACAAACAGCAGAACAACATCACAACTCGATGCAGTGGTTGATCTATCACTCTTTTCACTGCGTCATTCAATATGCGGTCCAATGGAAGCAATCTTAAAACCATAATTCTCGGACAATCAGAGTTTCGATTCATCGGCAGCCTGCTGCGGCTCAAGGAAATCTCGAACTGCTTTGCCAATCTCTCGTTTGATAATTTGAAGCTGATTCTTGTTTCGAATCTTGTTGCCTTGCTCGTCGGTGACGTAAAAAACACTAATCACCTGATGGCCGTACAAGGCACTACTCGCATAGGTAACATCTAGCCCCAGGCGATAAATCTTCTTTGCGAGTTTATACAACAATCCGGGTTTGTCGTAGCTGAAGACATCAATAATCGTTGCCGAATCTACTGTCTCATTGTTGGTTTTGACACGAATCTCTGGCCGGGAAAGCTTCAAAGCCTTCGTTTCCGCCTGTTTCCAAACGGATCCAAATTTCGGAGGCTTGGGATCCTTTTCACTCACAAGCGACTGAATCTTTTGTCGAATTTCCTCGCATCGCGCCGGCGTCGACCCTTTCAGACGCGTATCCTGGTATCGTACCCAATACCACATTAGCGTTTCTTTTTTTGCTGAATCATCATAGGGCGACGAACTTGCGGCATCGTTCCGGTTTAGAGCCGAAGCAGGTTTTGTTCGAGAAAACGACGCGTCCGATTTTCGATAAATGCTTCCAAGCGGTTTGATATCAGCAGAAATAATTTGCAATCCCATGCTGCTGACGACGCCCATCATTTTGTAAAAGATGCCGTCTCGCCGTGTTGAAATTTTCCCGACACACAACTCGTGCAAGTTCGAGTCCTTGATCGGACCCACCCAAATACCTGCCTCTTCATCCGGCCCTTCAAATTTAAGTTTCAACAACTGATCTGCAACATGCTCGGGGTCGTGTGTCGCACAATAATTTTTCGGCAAGTTTTCTGCGTTGCCTCGCAACCAATCTTGTTCTTCTGGGTCATCGCTGTGCATCGCGACCATCTCAAAAATTCGCTCATATCGCTTATCAAAAGCGTTCTCGTGCTCCCCCGTCAACAGATTACTGGCATTCAAAAATAGCTGAGTCAACAGGCCCTGCTTCCAAGGATTCAAAACGCCCGGTCCGACGGCAGAAATGTCGGCACAAGTAAGCACGAACAGCATCGAAAGCACTTGAACCGAACCCACATTAGAAGCAAACTCCGCCACCATCGCTTGGTCATTAATGTCACGATGAAAAGCCAAATGAGACATCACCAAATGGCTATGAACCAAAAACTTTATCGTTTCTGTTTGATCATCCGGCAGCCCAAAACGCTCACCGGTTTCGGCAGCGATCCGCCGACCGACTTCGCTGTGATCTTCCGGGAACCCCTTACCCAGATCATGCAACAACAACGCCATGTGGAGGACGTTTTTTTCTTTGATCCGTCGATAAGTCTGGCCCAAGATCGAAGGATCGTTTTCAAACTCGATCACATTTTCCACCGCCCGCAACGAATGCTCATCGACCGTGTATTTGTGATACTCGTTGAATTGAAGCAATCCCCGTGCGTGCTCGAATCCCGGAATAATTGTCCGCAGGACTTTCATCTCATGCAGTCGCCTAAGCAGAGGCCCCAGCCCTTGGGTGTTGGATAGCAACGCCATGAATCGTCGCGCGGTTTCTCGCGTAAATTTCACTTCCGGATTTTTCAGCATCTCATGCCGAATCTCGATCCAACTATCGTGCTCCAAATTCTTGCCGTGAAGACATGCCAGTTGCATCAACCTCAAAACCTGTTCCAGATCTTTTTTGACCTCATCGATTGCGGATGGAGCGACGCCGATATAAGTCGGTCCAACTCGGAAATGTTGATCGATTTGACGCGTCACCAACGGCTCCAGCATCGAAGTGGCCGGTCCTTTTTTTCGCCGCACGCTTTTATTGACAAAGTGATCGCAAATGTAGCGAATTCGGCTGGTATACCGAAAATACTCACGCATAAACTCCTCAACCGAGAGGAGCGCATCGTCGCCAGAAAACCCAAATCGCTCCGCAAGTCGCACTTGCTCGTTGCGACCCATCCCATCATTGGCGCGGTCGGCATGAAAGTGCATTTCGTTCCGCACTCTCAAGAGAAATTCCCACGAGCCTTTCAGTTGTTTTGAATCCGCTGTCGAAATCGCTCCATTGTTCAACAGAGCGTCGATGTCTTTCTCACCAAATTGAACAAAGCCCAACCAGCGAATCAGATGAATGTCTCGCAAACCTCCGCGCGAGCGTTTGACATTGGGACGAAGCAGATAAACCGTTTCACCATATTCAACTCGCTCTTTTTCTCTTGCCGCGATAATCGCTTTGATGATGTTTGGCGTCTTGCGAGTGGCAAGCCTCTTGAACCGTCCTCGAAACGACTCAAACAACTCTTGGTTGCCCGCAAGAAAGCGAGCTTCGGTAAGTGAAGAAAAAATAAACGCATCGGTCAGCGACATCGTACAGGCTTCGCGCGGAGTACGAACGCTATACCCTAGCTGCATTCCCGCGTCCGTAACGTCTTGGCAAATCCGTCTGGAAAACTCACCGATGTCATCCGTCAAGCTTCCCTGATAGAGCAGCATCAAGTCGACATCGGAATAGGGAGCGATGTCTTGACGTCCGTTGCCGCCGAGCAAAACCAAAGAAACGCGAGACACGAGGTCGGGAGAAATTGCATCCAAAGCGAATTTGTACAAGTCCGTCAGAATCGAATCTTGAAGATCCGAAAGTGCGCGGCAAACTTCACGCCCAGTTCCACCAGACTCATGGACTATTTTTAGTTGATCACGACCCTCGCGCCAGCGCTGCCTGGCTTCGAGCACGTTCGGGCGGATTCCAACTCCTGAGGTCATTTTCAAACAAGCGATTAAATATCGGAACGAAAAATCTGGGCAGGTGTGGTCAAACCCCGCCCAGACAAAGTGCTTAGTCGTTCATCTGGCCGAAACCTAAACGGCTTCTTTGCCAGTTTCACCAGTTCGAATTCGAATCACTTCCGAAAGATCTGAAACAAAGATCTTTCCGTCTCCCATTTGGCCTGTCTGAGCCTTGCCCATGATCGTTTCCACGACCTGACGAAGCTTTTCCTCAGGGACGACGACCTCAACCTTGACTTTAGGGACGAAGTCGATCGCGTACTCATTTCCGCGATACATTTCAGTATGCCCTTTTTGACGACCAAAACCTTTAACTTCCGTGATGGTCATCCCTTCGACTCCACATTCGGTCAAGGACGTTTTAATGTCGTCCAGTTTGAAGTGGCGAATGATGGCTTCAATTTTTTTCATCTAAATTCCTCGAAATCGGATTAGTTCCGTGATCGGCAACGTACCGAAGACCACGCGTTGGAACGAGACAATTGTAACCAATTGCCACGCAAACCTCATCCCTATCTAATTTCCCAACTGAAACCAACACGAATTTATCTCACGTTAAATCCAATTAGTGGCATGTGCCCGTTGGACACATTCCAAGTTCGCATTAAGAACCGGCCCGCCCAACATCCCACTTGGTTTCTTCGACACCGGCTCGAACATTTATTAGTCGACCCAATACGAACAACAAATCACTTAACCGATTCAAATAAACCAACTCTGTCGACAGTGAATTCTTGACATCCAGCCCAGTCACACGAACCAAATCCCGCTCTGCTCGCCGACAAATCGACCTTGCCACATGGATTTGACTGGCCGATTGGTTTCCCCCAGGCAAAACGAAACATTCCAAGGGAGGCAGCTGGGCATCGAACTGATCGATGAACGTCTCAAGTTCCCCGACGCGAGATTCAGGAAACTCAGGTGGACGATTGCTTTCGCCCAAACAAGCCGCGACTTGGCTGCCAAGGTCAAACAAATCGTTCTGAATCAGCCCCAAGACTTGGTCAATATCTTTGGGAAGCTTACCCTCACTGCGAGCCAAGCCTATTTGCGAGTTTGTTTCGTCAAGTGATCCGGTGGCTTCAATCACAAGATGCGATTTGGAAATTCTGACGCCACCAAGCAATCCCGTATCGCCTTTGTCACCAGTCTTGGTATAAATTTTCATAGGAGATATTCGGAACGATGTGCTGCCGAGCCAGTTTGATGGAGTAAAAAATGGCAAAAGTTAAATCTTGCGGGTTTTTGATTATTCGTGATGATCCTACCCCATCATTCTTGCTGATGCGACATCCTGACCGTTGGGATCTTCCCAAAGGACACGTTGATCCTGGTGAAAAGAACCTCGAGTGCGCTCTTCGCGAACTCGAAGAAGAAACCGGCATCCAGGAAGAAGACATCGAGATCGATGAGAACTTTAAATTTAAGAACAAGTATTTCGTCAAGTACAAACGTGACGGTAACGGCAAGAAGAAAAAGAAACTAATCATCTACCTGGCCCGTTTGATTCGACCTGTTGAAATTAAGCTGACTGAACACGACGGGTATGAGTGGCTTGAATGGAATCCACCTCATTCGATTCAAGAAAAAACGATTGACCCATTACTTCAGCATTTGGCGGAATACTGGGGCGAAAACAATACGTCGCTACCACAAAAATCGGACGATATGCGTGGTGATCTGCAAACGTCTCAAACCTCTGATTTGTAGGAATTTGGAGTTGGCCTTTCAGGGCGAAGAAAGCGTTGTTGATCAAAACAATGTAGGTCATGCTGTGCATGGCGAGGATTGTTGTGTCGTCACCTAGATTTGGGTAAGCCATCAGGATCAAGGAGTTCTGATCAAGGAAATTTGATGGCTTGCATCAGGCACGACAAAACCTTCTTCCCTATGAATGACCTACCATTTGTTAAAAAAGCCAGCCTAATTTTGTCTTAGGCTAACCCAACAACAGGTGATCACAAGGCGTTTTCGTTATGCTGATGCTTGCGAACAAAGGGCCCCGCATTAAACGCTTCAAAATTGGTCTGCTTTGAAATTTTCCATCACGCATAATTTGGTCGACGTTCACAACAGGGAAATTTTCCCTGCCACGATCCACGTTGAAGATGGAATCATCGTAGGCATCGAAAAAGCCGATTCCGCAGAGCAGTTCATCATTCCCGGGTTTATTGATTCGCATATCCACGTCGAAAGCTCGATGCTTTTGCCGAGTCAGTTCGCTCGGGTGGCTGTCACGCACGGCACCGTCGCAACCGTCTCCGACCCTCACGAAATCGCCAACGTTTGCGGCGTCGAAGGCGTCGAGTTAATGCTCCGCAATGCTGCCCAAACCAATTTCAAGTTTTGCTTTGGTGCCCCCGCGTGTGTGCCCGCTACCGTATTCGAAACCGCTGGAGCATCCATCAACGTGGAACAAGTTACAACACTCCTTAACGATTCTCGAATCGGATACCTCAGTGAGATGATGGATTTTCCTGGCGTCCTGAATCGGTCACGCGACGTTATGGCCAAAATTGCTGCTGCAAAGTTGGCAGGTAAACCGGTCGACGGCCACGCCCCAGGACTGCGAGGCGAAGAGGCAAAACGATACGTGAGTGCGGGCATTTCGACCGACCACGAGTGTTTTACCTACGACGAAGCAATCGACAAAATCGCCTTTGGATGCAAGATCGCGATTCGAGAGGGATCCGCCGCTCGAAATTTTGACGCACTCGAATCGCTGATCGATGAACATCCCGCGTTTGTCATGTTGTGCAGCGACGACAAACATCCAGATGAGTTTTTACTTGGTCATATCAACCGGCTTTGCGCTCGTGCGATCAGGTCGGGGCGTGACTTGATGAACGTGCTGCGTGTTGCCTGCCTCAATCCGATTGAACACTACCAACTCGATGTTGGACAGTTAAGAATCGGGGATCCAGCTGACTTTGCAATTGTCGAAGACTTGACTGAATTTCAAGTCGCCAAAACATTCATCAATGGCGAGTGTGTTGCCGAGAATGGCAAGTGCTTGATGCCCGTCGTGCCGACGGAAAAGCTCAACAACTTTTCTGCCAAACGAATTACCGCCGACCAACTCCAAGTTCCTGCCAAAGGCTCTCAGATTCGTGTCATTCAGGCGATGGATGGTCAATTGATTACCAATCAATTGATAGAAAATTGCAAATCAATCAACGGACTTGCGGTCGCCGATGTAGAAAACGATCTCTTAAAAATCGCGGTGGTGAACCGCTACAACGATGCACAGCCGAGCGTCGCTTTCGTCAAAGGGATCCGAATTCAATCCGGCGCTTTCGCGTCTTCAGTCGCTCACGATTCTCACAACATCGTCGCTGTTGGAACCAACGACGACGACCTCGCTGCGGCAATCAATGCCGTGATTGACTCCAAAGGCGGACTTTCTGTTTCCCGTGATTCTCAAACCGATGTGCTGCCGCTACCCGTTGCTGGATTGATGTCGACGGAAACATGCGAGGTGGTTGCCGAAAACTATTCTCGTCTCGACCAAAGAGTCAAAAATGAACTTGGCTCAACTCTGAGAGCGCCCTACATGACGCTGAGTTTTATGGCGCTATTGGTTATCCCGTCGCTAAAACTGAGCGATTTAGGACTGTTCGACGGAGTCCGATTTGAATTCGTTTCGCTGTTCGTTGACAACTAGTGGTTCGTCAAAACTAAACATTAGGATGACGGTAGTGGATGAGGTTACGAATCCTTTGCGCTAAAACCATCCCTTCTTTGGTAGCAACGTATTTTGGATCGAAAGGACTCGTAGCCTCGTCCACTACCCCAAACTTTACCTT
>CAZQQR010000014.1:19499-26578 GCA_964595515.1 uncultured Pirellulaceae bacterium | reverse complement strand
CGTATTTTGGATCGAAAGGACTCGTAGCCTCGTCCACTACCCCAAACTTTACCTTTGACTGACCCTAGGTTCGACTGAGTGCTACCAAGTCCTCAATCACCAAGTTCTCAACCGGCAGATCTTAGCCTTGATTGGTCGACGCCGAGCCAATACTCAAAAACCGTTTCTCACTGCATGCAAACGTGGCACACTGACCGTTGTACTGCCAACAGTCACGGCAGTGAGGCGTTTTACATCGCGTGCAAACCACCAAGTCAAATTTGATTTCCTCGCTACAAATTGGGCATTTGACATCGTCGACGACTGTGGCCATATCTTCGTTAACAAACTCCAGCCCTTCTGCATTGACCAGCATCATTTGGTCAAAAAGTTCGAGCGACAATCGAACGAAATCTTCGAGCGGTTGATAGGCCTTGATATATCCCGGTTTGCTAATCACCAAACTTCCTCGATTTAGCTCGACCGAGATTTCCTGACCAGCACCAAGTCGTTTAAGCTGCTCGATTTGCCACTGAACATTGCGACTTAAAATCTGGTTGGCCATGTCCGGGTTATTGGAAACGACGTGCATATTCCCAGCGAACGAATCGTCATCCAACTCAATCGGTTTCATAGATTTCTTGGTCCAAACTCGAGATGGAGTTGGGATTTTGCTGGGCGACAAGACCTTTGACGTAGATACTTCCAGCTTGAATTTTCGATTCGGCCAAAGCATTGAAATTTCAGTTTGTCGGCGACTGCTGAAACGAACCGACTTGCGGTTTCTGACCGAACAGAAAGTCCGGCCGTAGTCGAATCGAAGCGAAGGCTTGTTCATCAAAAACGCGTAGACGATCCCGCCTTTTTTCGAGGGCTTTTTGCCAAGATATCGCTCGCCCAATTTTTCGTAGGTGCGATTCCAATTGCTCAGCCGCCGCATTAGACCAGTGATGATCATGGCAGCGAATACCATCACAATGAGTACTACTCCAGCCATACTCTTCCCTTACCCTTTTTCGCTTTCAAGATCACTATCAATCTTTAACGCAACGCCTTCCCGCTCAACAACGGTTACTGCCGGAGAATTTGTTTCGAACGACTTCTCGTCATGGAACTGACTAGCACCCGGCATCGCATCTGAGTCCGATTCTCGACGATCGTAGGCAGGCTCCTCTCGACGCCCAACCGAGAACCCCAGTGCTGCGCCGACCAGCGCAACTAATACGGAACCGATGGCCAGCCACCACCAAGGCAACGAAAGTTTGCCGTCGGAACCAACAGCTCCCTCAGACTCACCCAGCAAATTTTTCATCTCCGTTTCGGTATCCCTCAACCGCTCTCGCGTCGCGACCAGTTGATTCTCAAGCAGCGCAGCATCCTTTGCTTTGTCATCCAGAGCAACAAGCGTATTTTCCTGTTCGCGTCGCAGTTCTCGTGAAAGGGCAAGCTGGCCCTCCAAGTTACCCTGCAACTGACGGTTGTCGATTTTCAACTGGCTGAATTTTTCAACCAGATCAGTCTCCCCAGTTTTCGTCGCTACAACCGAGTCGAGAATTTCTCGATAAGCTGACTCGCGCATCGAACGACCTTGGTCCTCCGCCAACGAATTAACTTTCGATTCAATATTCGCGACTTTCGAATCAGGCGTGGCATCGGATCCAATTAGTTTCCAGGCAAGCAATCCCAGCAACAGAAACTGCATCGTCATCATGCCAATGATTGCCAGATCGTAAATTGGTTTTCGACTGTCCATAATGGTTACCGGGTTTGAGGATCCATTGAGACTCGTTCCGGAGTAGCGTGGGTCGAGTGTCATGATTGGCTCTTTGTTGTAAAGACGCGCGAATTGATCAAGTTCCAACTGGCGGAATCTGCCAGTCATTAAAACGAATCCGTTCGTCCGTTGTGTTTTTGGTTTCGTGTCATCCGTCCACTGAAACCAGCCTCGATCCTGCTCACAGGGATCGATCACTAAAGCCACATCGAGTGGCCGATTGAAAAAATTGTTACAAATAAACAAATCCATCCCGGAGAGAAAAACACTCCAACCTGGATGCGTGTGATACCAGCCGACCATTTCAAGTTCTGGCCGAAACTCATCTCGTTGCCGAGTGATCTGAGCCCAAGTCTCATGGGTGAATTTGAAACTGCCCTTGGTCGCTTCGTAATGTTCGGCTCGCAGGCAATCAGTGATCACCACAAAAGGTCGGCCAGAGTCGTCGGTCATTTGCTGACCTAACATCACTCCGCCAAGCTCAACCCGTGTATTGCTCAATGCATGGGCTTCCATATCCCGCATCACATCGAGGTCGACAAAAATCAGCAGTTCTTCGTCACCAACATTTCCCACCATCGAGGTGGCAAAGTGCGCATCCTGATCAGGCCTCAGCCCCGGTTGAGGCTGCGCTTGCTCTAGATCGCCAAACTGGATATCAGAACTCATGCTCGGATTCAGGCTAAATTAAAATCGTTCGAACTCGTGTCAGGAGGGCTGCGGGAAATCGTATTTGGCTTGATCATCACTCAACAATACGAAATAAACTTCTTCACCTGCAGCCACCTGGACGATGTCGTAGTCCGGCACACCAAGCTCACTGAGCTTGCGATCGGCCAACTCAGTCTCGGCCGCGATCTCGCAAGTTGTTTCCGGTTGAAGCGGCTGGCCACATTGCTCACAACCACCCTCGCTCGCTCCAACTTTGCAAAGCGGTTCATTGACGGATTTAGAAGTTTCGCAGGAACGACAAACCAACTGCTTTAAAAAATCACGATCCAGTCTCAACCGCATTTGTGTCGCATCCCCAGCAACCAATTCCGCAACAGCTAGAAACAAATCCTTTACCCGGGTCTGGCTGCCAATTCGAAGATTGATAATATCGTCGTATGTTTCGTGCGACATGCAGTCTTCACGACGCTGGAATTTGGTTTGGTAAAAATTGTTGACGACCCCGTTGAACACCAATGCAGTTCCATCGGCGGAAGGCAAACCGTGAATCAACTTCAACGCTTCTTGGACCTGTAATCCACCAATGATCGAAGCGATTGTTGGTGCGGTTGGTACTCGTCCTTTTTGAATGTCCTCGTGTTTGAGGAGCGGGCAGCTATACCGAAGCGAAATCAAACGATAATCGTTCTCTGTCATCGCACATTCATAGCACGATCCATTCGGCGGCACGAAAACCTTAGCCACACCATTTATCTCTTGAATGCCCCCATCGATCCAAGGCGTGCTGGTTTTCCAACACATTCGATTAATCCACAGTCGAGCTTCACGATTATCAACGCAACAGATCACCAGATCGACGTCACGGACCAAACCAAGTCCGATTTCCGTCAAAACGTTTCCGTGGATCGGAAGTACTTTGCAGTCAGGGTTTAATTCCCGAGACATATCTGCCGCAACCTGCGCCTTTGATTCGCCACTGTGATGGGGTCGGAATAAAACGGATCGCGAAAGATTGGATTCGTTGATCTCATCAAAGTCAATCAAGTAGACAGTCCCTAAACCAAGCAGCGCAAGGTTCTTGAGAACTTCGTTGCCAAGCGCTCCCGCACCAACAACCATGATTTTCGCGTTGGCGATTTTATCCTGATCCCACCAACCAATCAGCCGCAAACGCGAATACCGGTCTGAGTCGTCAATCACCAGATCTGGTGTGCGATTTGATTTTACTGATTCGTTCGAAGCGGTGGCTTTTTCCAAGTTCTACCTTTGCAAATGGCGAATTAATGCTGACGTTGTTTTGTGCCGCAAAACGTTATCAATCGAGAAACACGATTCCGCTTTCGTTGTCATTTTTTTTCGGTTCCGGTCGACTGATAATTTCTATCCCGGTTTCGATAATTTCGATTCCATCTTGGGTTACTTCAGTGACTTTGGCCGGGGCAGAACTATCAACGACACGTTTTACTTGAACGGGAGGTGGCGAAGGGACAACAGCCTCTCCGGTAACTCGGTCGCGAATCGATCGACGATCGATAGGAAACACGAAATCTGTCTGCGACTTCGTCCACAAAGCTGCTTCGCGGTTGTAAGGACTCTCGGAATCAAAATTCTTGTACCGAATCATGTCCCACAGCATCGTACACATTTCGCTCAATGTCAGACTAGGAACCCAGTGCGTCCCATATCCACCCAAACAGACGACACCATTGTTGGAAATATTGGGATGAAAAATTGGAGTCTGCCAAGCAAGATTGGGAACCATCCGAGGATAAGCTGCACCCAGCTCAACAAGAACTTCGTGATGATTTGAAATGCTAATCAAACCGTTCTTGTCACGTTTGAAGCCCGAACCGCTAAAGACAAGCCTGTATTTGGTCGGCGGAGCGCCGGAGGCTTGAAACGAAAAAATAGTGCTTTCTTCACCAAGCACCTGAACCGATTGAAAATCAGAATTCAACCTTCTTTGTCGCGGAGATTTTCGCATGCCGATTAAAAGTTCCTCGTTCACCATCGACCGGCACTAAATTTTAGCAGCGGTTTTGAATCAATTCATGCGTCGCGTACCAACCTGCGATCAACAGGCCGGTGAATGTGTAGCTGGTTGCGTTTCCAAGCCCAAAATGATTCTTGGAAACCCAGGAAACCACCAAGATCACGACTGCCCACAGCACAGCGTTGCCAATCGTTTTGATCACCATTGGACGAGACAGAGGTTGGCAACGAGAACGCTTCATACTTATTCCATTATTTCAGGTGTCGAATTAAACCGCAAACTATCCGGCCACAATTTCAGGATAAACAATCAAGTGATCACCTGTGGAGACGCTTGCCTGAATAAGCGTTTCGTTTTCATGCAGTCGACGGCCGCCTTCTTTGTGATCAAGACTGTAACTCATCGGCTGTCCGTCCGGCCCCACCATCGGCAAGTTCATCTTGGTAATAATGTTCGGAAGAATTTGGCGAACAGTGACTGTGTCCGCCACAACTGCTTCGACGCTTTTGGCACCCGTCTGGTCAAGAAACGTAACTTGTGTGCCCTGGGGGGCTGCGGTTTCCGTCATAACTTCTCCCTTGCCTGCTATTCTTTGTAAGCTGTCTCGTTTGTTCGGTGACCGAACAAGGTTCTGTTAATGTTCGCGGCTTGAAAACGAATATTTGCCGAATTCTCAAGAATTTGAAGTTTTCATTTTAACGACTCTTAATCGAGGGAATCAAATTACCTTTTTCCCTGCGATTCCTGTCTCCCGCCGAATTCAATCGCAATTTATCGCGGATCAGTCGCCAGAATCCCGTAAAGCACAATATCTTCGAAGACTCCCCATTTTCGAAAATGCCCACGACAAACGCCTTCTTTGGTCATCCCTATTTTCGCAAGGACTTTGCCCGAAGCTGGATTCCGACTGACATGACTGGCATAAATTCGATGAAGCCCCAAACGTTCAAAACCAAACTCAATGACTGGCTTGGCGGCTTCGGTGCAAAAGCCCTGACTCCAATAGTCCCTACCAACCCAATAGCCCAATTCAGCATTGTGGTTCTCGGTCGAGATATGAAGCCCGATGACTCCGATCATTTCATTCGTTTCGTTTAAGCAAATAGAAAACGCGTACGATTTCCCTTCGTCAAAAAGTTTGAGCTGAGTCTCAATGAACTCTTCGGCTGCTCCATCCGGATAGGGGTATTCAATCGTTCGGGTGTTTCTCGCGATCTCTTTGTCGTTGACCAACAATTGAATCGTTGCCGCATCTTTCCGCTCCACAATTTGTAGCGACAGTCTTTCCGTCTTCAATTTGATGGGAACAATTTTGCTTTCGCGTTTTTCTTCGCTTTCACCCAAGATCCAACTCACAGTTGAAGTTATTCAAAAATAGGGTTTCCCGCTTCTACGGCAAACAAGCGAACATTAGACAGGAATCGCTCGGTCTGAGTTCGGGCTGTAGCGAATGTACCGCTCAAAAAGACTCAAAAAGATCCGCATAAACTCAGCGGAATTCGACCCGCCCTTATGGTGACCTACGTTTAGTTGTCGGAGAGGCGACCGCAAGACAATTCGTCTGCACTGAGTCCGGCAACTTAGACCCGAGAATACAATGAGTGACCTTAACCGATTCCTTCAAGACGTATATGAGACGCCGACCAACCCCGGTTCATCTCAAAAGAACAGCTTTGAGTCGATTTCTGACCAAGATCTCGCCAAGCACCTTCAAGTCAACAAGTACGACGATTTCGAATTGACAGACGCAGTTCGACCTGCCCTTGATCTGAAAATCAAACCCTGCCAAGGCTATCGCCACGATGTTTATGTCGACGAAGAATCAGATTCTCGCGTGCCAGTCGTCATGGCTGCCGCCAGCAAAGAAATTCTTTTCCCGCTCTTCATCAAACTGATTGAACGGCTGGGTCCAGTTGTTGACGTGGTCCTTGAATCGAGCCACAACAAATCCGAAAACGGACACGTGGATTTGTATCGCGAACACATCGACATGCCTGTCCTAACTAGCGTGCTGTGGGATTTCGAAGACCTACTGCTTAACGACGGATGCACTGGAATCGCGGTCCTCAATCCAAACACACCTCAAGAAATTCAGTTCGAAGAACACAAGCTGTTGATCATTTACGGCAGCCCTCTTGAGCCTTACGAGTTTACACTTGAGTCACGCGGCGTGACTGAAAACGAAGACATTCGCTTTATTAGCGAAGCCGAACACATGCACTCATCCTCAGAAGAGTACGTTGATCGCTTCTTTCAGCTTCGCACCGCACTGGGTCTAGATGGTAACCAGCAACCAGAAGAACGACCATTCGAAGACGGCAATTACGGCGAAGGCGGAGAAGAATACGGCGGCATGTGCTAAACCACTGCTAAAGAAATGCAGACTCATTGGTTTGACTTTTCTTCACTGCCTCGATTCCGTTAGATGTAATCGAGCAAAGCCGCACCTACTGAACCACACCATTGAATAATGTTTCCCGTCGGAAACGGACGAGAGCGACTGGCAATTATGCTAGTCGCTCTTTTTTTGTAGCCATTTGTCCATATTGCGCATACGTTTCGAAGGTCATTTGTGCATTAAGTTTCCTTAGCTGACGCCGGGTGAAGTTTTTCCGTAGGTCATGCTGTGCATGACGACTCAACTCCATGACGACTCAACTC
>CAZQQR010000014.1:15871-19399 GCA_964595515.1 uncultured Pirellulaceae bacterium | reverse complement strand
ACTCTCACGAACCAACTAGCGAACCGACGACATTCCACCATCGACACCAATCACTTGACCTGTAACCCAGCCGGCTTCATCCCCGAGCAAGAAACAAGCCATGGCTGCAAGGTCGTCCACCGTGCCAGTTCGCTTCAAAGCGTATTTAGCGCCCAACGCAGCAGCCTTTTCCGTATCGGAAAAGAATCGACTTGTTAACGGTGTGTCCGTCAAAGCCGGCGCGATGCAGTTGACACGAATCGTTGGCCCCAACTCCGCCGCCAACGAACGGGTCAAACCTTCGATCGCGCCTTTGGAAACCGCGATCGAAGCATGTGCCGACATCCCCTGCCCCACCGCCACCGTGCTAAACGTAAGCACGCTCGCGGCGCCTGCTGCCTTCATGCCTTTCAGTGCCGCTTGAACAACTTTGACAGCCCCAATCACATTCACTTCAAAATCTGACCTGAATACTTCTGGTTTCGTGCCTCGAAACGATTTCAAATTCAACGTTCCCGGACAATAGACCACACCCGCAATTTCATCAGGCAACATCTCGGCCGTGACCTCATCCTTGGACAGATCAACTGAAACATGCGTGACCCCAGCAAGTCCGTCGAGAGAATCCGAAGTGCGGCTGAGAACGGTGACACTTTTTCCATCAGCCACCAATCGCTTCACAATCCCCAAACCGATTCCAGAACTACCGCCTGCAATCACATAGCTTCCATTACTCATCACAACTCTCTCAACTTATTGATATGGATACTCGCCAAAATCATTCTTGGCAACGCACGCATTGTTGACCGCAGACAACGTCAGACAAGCAACAAACACTTCGCAAACAATCTTTTTTGCAACAATAAGTGACGACAATTGACGTCATCAAAAATGACGACGCGCGACGTCAATCTTGCGAAAGTGTCAAACCGGAACGAATTCTCAAATATATACAACGAAATCCGATCAAGCTTGGCGACAACTTGACCACCACTGAGAGTGAGCAAAAATCAAAGCCGGGCAGAGTCTCAAAACTACAGCTTGAATTCGAACTAATTTCAAAACAAATTCTAAAACTGGATCGACATGCCTGAAGGAATTCTCACCCCTGCCCAACATGAGATCATGCAGATCATTTGGAATTCCGGGCGATGCGGAATTTCGGTTGGCAGTATCTGGAAAAAAATCTCTGAGAGTCGAAGCGTCGCCCGAACAACAATTCTTAAAATGGTCGACCGTCTTGAACAGCGCGAATGGATCTGCCGTCGCGCCCCCAAGCCAAACCAAAAGGGCGCAGCAATGAGGTACTTTCCCAAAATTGGTCCCCGCAAGGCAAGAGCCATGATGCTCCAACAGTTCGTCAACAACTACTACGACGGCTCCGCCGCAGAGCTCGCCAAGAGTTTATTAAAGTGGAAATGCCTGACGCTCGGCGACATGGGCGAACTGAAACAAATGCTCATTGAACGAATGGATCGGTGATCAACCGTTCACGTGTCATAGCGGTCACGGCTAACGTCGACGACCTTGAGAGCTGAGTAGTGAATGACAAATACTCCGACGGTCACAGCGAATGCAGCCAAAAGACTCCGCGTCATTAATGTCACGCCACCGAAAATCCAAATTGAACCCGAAAGCCCAAATCCGAACAAACTGGACATAAAACGAATCTCGCGATCATTGGGAACATGGTCGCGAATCGGCATTTGAAAGAAATGTGCAATCAAGAAAATCAGAACCCCAAACCCAATGAAGACCCGACCCGCCAAATCCATCATCCCGGAAGCAGTCGTGCAAACGCCGCACATTACGGCCAAAAAAGTCACAATTCCCAGCAATTGCTTCAGGGAAAATTTCAAAGCCGCTCCTTATTCAATTCTGGCCCGTAGACGGACGATAAACCAAGATCGTCCACATTCTGCCGGCTCTCAAGCCGCCGACAGCATTCCAGACAGATCAGAATGCACGAAAGGTACCAGAATTTCCGGGCGGAGTTTCGGAATTTAGACCTTTCGAACGAACGGCCTGATTGGTACCCTTTTACCTGCAAAACAACGTATATCGAGGATTTTAAAATGGCCAAGCCCAGTCACAAAGTTAAAAAAGCAAATCACGGCAAGCGTCCAGCCAACAACCGCGGTCGCAAAGCCAAGAACAAGAAGATTAAAACTCCATAGTCGAGTTTGACGACGGTTCGGCAGTACTTTGCCGAACCAGACAATTTGAATTTCAAAAACGGCACTGTTGCCGTTTTTTTATTTGTACCTCCAAAGCATCATCATGGGCCGACGAGCACTCCCAAAACTTGATCCGGCGATCGATTTCAAACAGCACGTCTCAGAAGTCGACGATCTCACTGCGCCGTTTGACCCACAATCATTTTTCGATCAACCACGTGATTTGGAAATCGAAGTCGGCAGCGGAAAAGGACTTTTTATTCACAACGAATCGGGGCGTGTTACCAGTCGCAATTTCATTGGCAACGAGATCGCCAAAAAATACTGTCACTTTGCTGCCTACCGACTTGCCAAAGCCCAGCGCTCCAACGCGCACATGCTGCGTGGTGACGGGCTAAAATTCTTCCGTGAGCTGATGCCACCTGAGAGCGCGGTCGCCGTTCATGTTTACTTCCCGGATCCTTGGTGGAAAGAACGCCACCGACGAAGACGTGTCATGCAACCGGGATTCATCGCGGATCTCCAACGAGTGCTAAAGCCCGGTGGAATTTTTCATTTCTGGACCGACGTTGAAGAGTACTTCGAACAAACCATCGGACTAATGAAAGAGCATTCGAATCTTTCAGATCCTATTCACGTTGAAGAACCACCATCAACGCATGACATGGATTACCGAACACACTTTGAACGCCGAATGCGGAAAAACGAACACGACGTTTTTCGGTGCCAGTTCAAAAAGTAAATCATGACTCGTATTAGCAGTCGACTGCCGGGTTCTCTGGCAACCCCGCTTCCAAGAGTAGCCTACCTCAAAAACGATCGCGTTTTCCCCAACGGTAGCACTGAGTTGGAGAGGCAATCAACTAATTCGAAATTCGCTCTAACACAAAGTAGGCAACAGGAATCTGAAGAGGACCAATTTTGACCGTCGCGCGACCAAGCATACGATTGTCATCAAGTTTTACGACACGGTCATGGATCAGGTTTGCGGGATCCAGAGGACGATTGTCGCCAGCGCGATAATTGAGTCTGAGGCCATGTCGAAAAGCGCCACGGCCTCCGGCAGGCTCAACCATGAACTTGCCACGGCTTTTTTTGGCGATGTGGGCGTGAGAGCTGTGTTTCGACCGCCATGGTAGCTGACGGCTACGGGATTGAGGCACAGAAACGTTGTCACCGTAAACCTGACTTCCAACAACAGAGAACCGTTTTATAAACTGTTTGTCGATGGCCACCGTGGCGATGCCTGTGTTGACACCTTTCCATGAACCTACGAGTTCGCTTGGGTGTGGTGTTTGTCCAGATCTCATCATACGTCGATATTCCAAGAGACCAATCCGCGGAGCCGGTTTAGTTGAATGAGCCGTGCTGT
>CAZQQR010000014.1:3729-15771 GCA_964595515.1 uncultured Pirellulaceae bacterium | reverse complement strand
CGATATTCCAAGAGACCAATCCGCGGAGCCGGTTTAGTTGAATGAGCCGTGCTGTTTTGAGCCGTGCTTTCACTGCAACCAAAAGTGGATACAACTGGTCGATATTGAGTTTGATATTCGGAGGGTTGAGAAATATTGATTCCAGAGTAGTAAACAGGTTGCGTTTCTATTGGTTGAGAATAATTGACTTGGGAATGCGTTTTCTCGACTAAACCAGAAGCGCCAGCTGGCGGGCAAGAATCGACTGGGTGTGCATAAAATTCTGGCTCCGTGGGTACGATGATGGTCCCCACGACCGTTGTTAATGGAACACCTACGGATGTGAGGGCTGGCTGGACTGAATTCGACTCCGAATCTGAGCCGTTCACGTCCGCGGCTACGGATAGGCTGTTTTGCGTTTGGACGGCATTCCACAGCGTGAATGGAGACCCCAAAATCGACTCTAGTCGGCTATTGTTTTTGAAATCAGCCTTGTATTGCGTGAAGTTCCATGACGACAAAAGGAGGATCGTCGGCAAGAAAACTGCGGTGCTGAAGATTTTCGAAGGTCGCATATTCTGCAAATCCTGAGTGTGGAAATTGAGTGGCTACTCCTTTCCAAGCACGGGTCATGCCAACGAACAAAAACGTGATTCTCCTGCATTTCAAAAAAGTGGATGTTGCAGAAAGACAACATCCTGGAGGTTCTTGTCTACTTTGATGCCAATTTCCTGCATTTCGCCCCGACTAGTTTTGAGCTCGCTAAACTAAGCCGTTCCAACGCGAGGTTTTCCGCGATCGGAATCAAACGCTCGATCGTCAGCGAGTTCCTTGAGGTCGACGCTGCCGGTTTTCATAAAGTCCGCATGATCGATTTGATAGAGCTTTTTTCCAGTTGGCGTCGGATACTCGCAATTAATACACGCCTGACACAACCCGTCTTGCGGAATGCCGATCGCACGAGCCACGGATTCAATTGGTAAATACCGAAGCGAATCGCATCCCAACGAAGCTGACATCTGATCCTGAATCTCATCCGTCAAAAGTTCTCCCGGCGGATAAAATCTCGGAGCGAACAGTTGCTTGATCTTTGACATGTCGATTCCGTAGTAACACGGAGCGACGATCGGCGGACAGGCAACTCGAACGTGGACTTCTTTCGCTCCGCCTTCAACCTTTACTCGCTCCAGCAACGCCTTCATCGTGGTCGACCGGACGATTGAATCTTCAACCAGAATAACTCGCTTACCCTCGAGAACCTCTCGGAGTGGGGTGTATTTGATTTTGGCGAGCTTGGAACGGGCTTCTTGAGTCGACTCAATAAAAGTCCGACCGCTGTACCGATTGCGAATCAAGCCTTCCATCGATGGAACTTTTAAATGAAACGCCATCGAGTCGGCAGCGGCTTTGCTCGTATCAGGAACAGGAACAACGATGGTGTCTTCATCGATCGGAATCAACCCTGCTTCCAACTCTTGCTCTGCCAGTTCTTTGCCAAGCGCTGTTCTCGTTGTGTAGACCCCGCGATCATCGAGCGTGCTCGCCACGTTGGCAAAATAAATCCACTCGAAAAAACAATGTGCGCGGCCTGGGTTTTGAGCAAACTGTTGAATCTCAATTTCACCGTCTACGATCGTAATCGCATGGCCAGGTTTTAATGATTCAATCTCGTTCCGTTTGAATCCGAGGTTCAGCAAAGCCACACTTTCACTGGCCGCCGCAAACATCGAACCTTGGACGGCATAACACATCGGTTTGATGCCAAGCGGATCCCTTGCGATCAGCATTTCGCCTTTCGCATTCAGTAGAGCCAAGGAATAAGCACCATCGAGTCGTTTGGAAACCTCTCTCATCGTTTCGATCAGGCAATTGGAATCCTGTTTCACAAGCTGGTTACTAAACTCGTGCATTAGGACTTCGGTATCCGACTCACGTACCAAATGGTTGTCCGGTTGGTTAAGCAACTCCGTCGCCAGTTCGGTGTAGTTTGCCAGTTGTCCGTTGAACGCAAACGTGAACCATTGCCGACGATTAAAATGGTGGTTCTCAAAAGGTTGCGCGTAGCTGCGGTCGTCTTTGCCACAGGTCGCATAGCGAACATGGCCGATCGCGGCGGGGCCGGAGTACTTTTCCATCAGACTTTTGGCTTTGGCAGAATGCGAAAGCCGAAAGACTTCTTGCACACTCCCAAGTTCACGGTACGTGTCGATCAACTGGCCGTTGGTGGGAGATTCGTGATACCGAGAAATGCCAGCCGAGAGCTGGCCGCGATTTTGCATGTCCAACAACATCCGAGGAATCAGTGTCGAGGTTCTGCTCGGGTCGCCCTTGGGAAACTCTGGCGTCGCAGGACAGAGTTCACTAACAGGTTTGTTGGGAAGGTGGTAAATCGCGGCGACACCGCACTCGTGATAGAGTTCGCTCATCTGAGGTCCAAAGACAAATTCAGGGCCATCCTTGAGAAACGGCCACGTCATTGGCGATTCCCGGTTCACAGCCCGAATTCTAGTTTCGAATTTTCGTTCTGCCAACCGATAATCTGAGCCCGCATTTTACGAGCCGCGTCTCAAATTTTGCCTATTCGTCAATTGCGTCGAACAACGCCTCAACGTAGAGATCGACGTCAAAGGGAGCAAAATCTTGGATAGTCTCACCCGTTCCCACGAACTTGACAGGTAGTCCAAACTCCTGACGAATCGGAATCGCGACACCACCTTTGGCGGAGCCATCGAGTTTGGCCAAAATGATCCCCGTACATCCAGCGGCCTTTGTGAATCCACGTGCTTGACTGATCGCGTTTTGACCAGCGGTGGAATCAAGCACCAATAGAACTTCATGGGGCGCGTCATCAATCAGTTTACCGATCACCTGACGAATATTCCCAAGTTCTTCCATCAGGTTTGACTGGGTCTGCAGACGGCCTGCAGTATCGACAATGACCACATCGGCCGAAGAATTCTTGGCTGCTTCGACAGCCTTGTACGCCACGCTTGCAGGCTTGCTGCCTTGACGTCCGGTGACAATCTCGCACCCCATTCGCCCGGCCCAGACAGTCAACTGCTCCACTGCGGCGGCACGAAACGTATCACCTGCTCCGAGAACAACTTTCTGGCCCTGCGATGTGAATTGATTCGCCAATTTTGCAATCGAAGTCGTTTTTCCTGCTCCATTGACGCCGACGACCATGATCACCGTTGGGCCAGCAGTTGCCTTCGCAATGCCGCTTTCTTCCTGCTTCATGATTTCGGAAATGATCGTTTTGGTAGAAGCTACAAGATCCTTCATGAAGACTTTGCGAGCGCGAAACTTAGATCCGATATCGTCGCGAATTTTACCCGCAGGTCCAGCTCCCATGTCAGTACGAACCATTAACGCGAACAACTCATCAAGAAACTCGTCGTCGACCAGCCTTCCTTCTTTTTTGACCAAGTCACGGATGTCTGTATTGAAAACATCAACTGTTTTCTTGAGGGCAGATTTGAAACGCCCGAACATTCCCCGTTGATTTTCCGGCTCAGAATCTGGTTCTTGGGGTGAGGATGACTGAGGGGCTGAATCTGTCGATTGGGAATCTGGCTCAGATTGCGATTCCTGCCCGCCGGGACCTGATTGTTCTTCAGGTTGGTCGTCCGATTTTTTTCTTCCGAATGGATTCCAGCGTGCCATGATTTTGCAATGATTAGGGGTCTAGTTTCAGACGAGTCGTCGGGTCTAAGTTTCAGACGAGTCGTCGGGTGGGCTTGGTTCTGTTTCAGCGCTTGATTCATCCGGTTGAAAATTCATCAGTCGGTCCAGAACTCCGTTCACGAACTGAGCCGAGTTATTGGTTCCATAACGTTTTGCAAGCTCGATGGCTTCGTTAATCGCTACTCGATCTGGCGTTTCCGCGAACATGATTTCGTAGGCTCCCAATCGAAGCACATTTCGATCGGTGGCCGCCATCCGGGAAAGCTTCCAGTTTCGAGCAATTTCTTGCAAACGCGCGTCAACAGCTTCTTGATGTTTGCGAATGCCATCCAGCAATTGCTGAGCAAATTCGACCAGCGCCTTGTCTCGGTTGAGCCTCGCGTGGATGAACTTTAGCCGAATATCTTCCGCTTGCTCAGGATTCATTTCATCCTGATAAAGAACTTGCAAAACGATTTCACGTGCGCGACTTCGACGGGACATTGGGCAGCAAATTCCTAGAACGTTAAAACGCTGCTGATTCTACGGCAAGGATCGATTTCCGTGAATTGGTGATTCCGAAAATTGACCGTCGAATATGCCGTTTTGGGCATTCGACTACGACGCATCCAACTCTTTAAACAAGAGCAGCATGTGAATGGCTGCTTCTGCGACCTCGACACCCTTATTGCCCACATCGCCCCCAGCCCGCTGAATGGCTTGATCCATCGTGTTGCAGGTCAGGACGCCAAACGCGACTGGAGTCTTGTGTTCTAGCGAAAGCTGTCCGAGTGAATTACTGACCGATGTATTGATATGCTGGTCATGGGTGGTTTCGCCGCGAATCACACATCCAAGAGTCAGGACGGAATCAAAACTATTCGAATCGAGAGCCCTTTGAACAGCGGCCGGTATTTCCCACGCACCGGGCACCCACATCACGCGAATATTGGCCACCGGAACCAAGTTGCGAGTCAGCGTCTGGATCGCACCCTCAAGAAGTTTGCTAGTGATACTGTTGTGGTATTTAGAAACGATGATGACGAAGCGATTTTCGGCGACCGATCCAGTCGTACCCTTATGCTCTTTGATCACTACGGAAACCCAGTTGGACTAATACGAAAAAAAGTGCATTTGCCAGCCGTCTGATCGGCCAGCAATGCACTCAGAAGTTTAACGTCGATGCTCTGTAAAGTGAACCTTACTGAACGAACCTGATCAAAGGCGCGAGGGGCAAACCCTAGAATCCACCACTCTGCTTGATACTCATCAAGAACTCTGCATTGGACGACGTTTTCTTTAGACGCGTCGTCAGCATGTCCATGGCATCGGCGGGGTTCATATCCGCCAGCACTCGTCGGACTTTGCAAATCCGATCGAATTCGTCTTCATCAAAAAGCTTTTCCTCACGCCGCGTGCCGCTGGCATTGATGTCGATCGCTGGCCAAATTCGTTTTTCAACTAACGCTCGATCAAGAACAATTTCCAGGTTACCCGTTCCTTTAAACTCTTCGAAAATCACTTCGTCCATTCGGCTGCCTGTGTCAATCAAAGCAGTTGCCAGAATGGTGAGGGAACCACCTTCTTCGATTTTTCGTGCGGATCCAAAGAAGGCTTTCGGTTTTTGCATTGCATTCGCGTCCAAGCCACCGCTCAGCGTTTTCCCTGATTGCGGACACTCTGAATTCCAAGCCCGTCCCAGACGCGTGATTGAGTCTAAAAAGATCACAACATCCACGCCGGCTTCAACCAATCGTTTGGCTTTTTCAAGCACCATTTCGGTGACTTGGATGTGACGAGATGCGGGCTCGTCAAAGGTAGAACTGATAACCTCGCAGCGATCGCCTTTGACTTCCCGTTCCATATCGGTGACTTCTTCGGGACGCTCGTCGATCAACAACATGATGACGTAGGCTTCTGGAAAATTCGCCAGTGTCGCCTGAGCCATCCGCTGCATTAGCATGGTTTTCCCGGCTCGTGGTGGACTAACAATCAAACCACGTTGGCCGAACCCGATGGGTGTCACCATATCAACGACACGGGTCGACATGTCTTTGGCGTCGTGCTCCATGACGATCCGGCTGTCTGGATGAAGCGGCGTCAAATCGTCGAAGTGAGTTCGTGCTGCGCTCTCGGCAGGATCGAGCCCATTGACTTCGTTCACACGCAGCAATGCAAAATATCGCTCGTTTTCCTTTGGCGGTCGAATCTGACCACTGATCACGGCACCGTTTCGCAGATTGAATTTCCGAATCTGACTTGGTGAGACATAAATGTCATCAGGGCAGTTCAAGTATTGATACTCAGGGCTTCGCAGGAAACCGAAACCATCGGGAAGAATTTGCAGCGTTCCCGATCCAAACATGATGCCACGTGATTTGACACGTTCTTTGAGGATCGCAAAAACGATATCTCGCTTGGACATGCCTTCTGTTTTTTCGACACCATACTCTCCAGCTCGAACTTTTAATTCCTTGAGTGGCATTCGCTGCAGATCAGTAACATTGACCGCATCTGGTTGATCGTCTTGATTGACCGGCGTATTCACGGAATTAGATCCCTCTCGTGAAATCGTCTCTGCAATCGACATCGGCTCGCCATCGGATTCAATCTCCCGAAGTTTGTCACTGACTTCGGGGTCCAAATCGTAGTGGGGACGTCTCCGATTGTGGACGGGACGACTGGATGTACGCTTGGCCCCGCGAGCGTTTGGATTGTGAGAACTTGGCATTGGAATTTCCTGCGAGCAAAAAAGAGTAGACTCAACTTGAGGGTATTAGGTGGATAAAAATGATGCTGGAGAAACCAGATTGATTGGCAGGTGTAGTTCCCACTTTTTCCAAAGCTCCCGTGCTTGAATAAAAGTATCTTCTCGGGTCCCGGAGTTATCGATAAAATCAGTCGCACGCGACCGCTTTTCATCAATGGGGATTTGCCTAGATTCGCGCCTGACAAGTTCGTCATCAGACCAGCCACGTTGGCGGGCTCGTTGAAGACGAATTTGTTTTTTCGCCTCAACAAAAACGATCTTGTCGCATTGCTTGTCCCAGCCGGCTTTGAACATGACAGGAGCATCCAGCACGACTGCCGGCAATTTGGTATCACGCCGGAGTTGCTCCAAGCGCGAACGAATCATCTTGCCGATTCGTGGATGAGTGATCTGTTCTAATTGTCTAAGCTGACCGAGGCCGTTGACTGGATCAAATACGATCCGACCAAGCGCGCTCCGATTAATCTCCCCGTTCTCTATAACGGCATCGCCCCATACGGACGAAACAGCAGACAGTACCTCAGCCTCCCTGAGGACATCGTGGCCCATCCGGTCTGCATCAAGAATTTCAGCTCCAAAATGTTGAAAGCAGTTGGCAACCAAGCTTTTTCCGCTGGCAACGCCGCCTGACAATCCAATAACAAACATGGTGGAGCTTCTTCCTCCGCAACCGAATGAACGTCACTGTTAAGTTCGATTTTCCACGTCGATGACCGGTCAAAAAGGTGGGGGACCGTCCAACTAAAACGTTTCAAAGCGTGCCATCATTCGAACAACGCTCATCACAATTTGTGATGAGCACCAATGGATCAATAACGATAATGATCCATTGATTTCCAGTATCGAGAACCAATTAAGTGTCTCTCCCACAGCGCCCATGCGGGTGCCGCCTCACTTCTGAGGATAGTCTTTACTCCAATAACTTTCTACCTTCAATTAGTGAATTCACTGCGGTCTTATCGAATTTTGCCCGCAGATTCGTTAGCTTGGCAATCTCAGATTTCAAGGTAACCGTCGTGACAGTTTGCCGTATTCTTGAATTTCGGTAAAAATCTGTGCTTGCCAGCAATCTGGCTTTCCAGCCTAATTTCGCTCCCCATTTGACTTCAATATTGTTGACACTCAAAAAGCAAAAGCAGAACCAATGACAAAAATCGACCTTCGATCAAATGTACGAACAGGCATCGTCCCCACCCACCTAAAGTTCGTTGGAGGACTGGTTCCTGACGACAAAGGAAGACTTCCTCGCGTCGATGGAAAACTAACGGTTGTTCAAAACATGGAGCACTTGGCCGATCAATCGAGAGTTGATATTCACTGCTGCCAAGTTCCTTACTTTCCTGGTCTTCACGACGGTGATGTTAGTGAACTGGTAGAAGGACTAAGAGCTCTCAATATGGAAGTCCACTTCATCCTGATGGTTGGTGGTTGTGACCCAATGAACCCCGATGATGAAGATCTAGTTGTGGAAACACTCGTTGGCGGTCTCAATGCAGCCCAACAGCACGGGGTCGCACAAGTGTCTTCGACTTCGGTAGAGGCTTGGATGCAGGGTGGCCAGCCCAAAACGGGTGCAGATTTTGATGCGGCGGTTGCTCAAAATATCAAAGTTCACACGCGGGCGTTTAAGGAAGGAAACGTTGAAGGATCCTGCATCAAAGCTTGGCATATTGAATTTTTGCGGGGCGGCGAATTTCAGACATTTACCGACATCGGCAAAATTTGGGCGTTCGTAAAAGGCGCCAACGAAGCACTCGGTCAACCATTCCTAAAAGTCATGGTCGACGCCGCCCACTGTGGCGACTCTGTTTTGACGATCCCCGAAAACGAAGCCATCATCACGGAAATCGCGGCGGCGGGGGCTTTGGGGATTTTTCACGCCTCGGCGAAAACGACGCGAGGCTGCCTCTCGACGGATGACGGCTGGATCGGTGCGCTGTTGACTGCCTGTGCTCGAACCGGAAAACTCGAATACGCGTTTGTCGAGCTGTTCCACCACGAAGATGAAGCCCTTCAGGCTTTGCGGGATCTCGACCCAGGTCACGGACTGGACACCACAGATGGTCGGACTTACGACGAAGCGGTTCTGGACGGAATGGTGGATCTTGGCCGAAGATTAAACAATCTTGTTTGCCGACAGATTCTCCACAATTAAGCCAATCTTGATTGGATGTTCGGTGACATTGCGGATCTAGAATCCTTGAGCAAGCCCAGGACCTCACGCCCTCCGGTTGCAAGCTTTCGATAAGGGATTGCGTGGGATAACGAGGTCAAAAAATGGCCCGCGAAAATAACGGCCATGGCGAATCCACTCCACCGGTCTGAGGGGTTACCGTCACTTACGCCGCAATCAATGGAATAATCGACACAAAAGGCCTTCTCTCGGATACCTTGGGAAATGGGGCCAGTTGAAATTTGACTCTATTTTTAGCCCCATTTATTATTGAGAAGGCTGGAAGTACGCAGTTTGACAAGATCGCAATGGGAATCGCCGCCTCTTTGTGGCATCTGTGGAACGGGTAACTATTGTATCGTTTGACCGGTTGGTCGAAGCGGCATGATGCGTTCGTTCCTTCCCACCGATAAACAAACGATGAGAACCCTCTCGTCCGGCGAAGCGTGCACGTTACTCGGATCGAGTTTTAATCAAAATCATTTTACTGGTCGTCGCGTCGTCCTCGACCAATTTAGGAGTTCAGAATGGCTGCAAGAGAAAATCAAGGTTACTTGATTGCCGTCATCATCTTGGTGTTGTTGACCCTCGTTCTCGCGCTGGCAACGTTTCTCGGATTTTCAAAATCTGCGGAAACCTCCGAAGCAAAAGTTGCGCTCGAAAAGAAGGTTGCGTTCTTTGAAAAACTAAGTGACGCGAACAACGCCCAATCCTTCATCCTCAAAGCCTATCTCGGTGACTACGGTCCAAGTGTTGCCGAAGTGCAAACGCAAGTCGATTCTCTACAGCGACTAGCGACTGACGGAAAGCTCGACCAAAGTCAGCAAAAACAAATTCAGGACATTTTGGCGTCCGTCCAGGATATCCAAGAAGGCTACGAGAAGGACATGCTCGGAAGCGTAACCGCAGCCGAAGGAGCTCCAGCTAAAGAGCCGACTTACCGCGAAAAGCTTGCGAGCTTGACCGCAATCGTTGCCAAGAAGAACCGTGAACTCAACATTCAAGTTAGCCAAACACAACAAGCAGAAGCTGACGCGAAAACAAAAATCGCATCCAAGCAAAAAGAAGTGGAAGCCAACCAGAAAGCTGCCACCGATGCTCAGAACGAATTGGCAAAAGTAAAAAGCGATTCGCTTGCCAAAGAAGAAAAGCTCAAGAACGAAGTCAAAGGCTTCACGGAACAGCTGAGAGTCGAGAAAGACAATTTCACGAAACTTCAAACCGCCAAAGATGCCCAGAAACGCCAGCTCAACAAACTTGTCGTGGACACAGAAGGCGAAAATGAAAAACTGAAAACCAAAATCAACCGCTACGAGAAAGAAGTCTATGACCGTCCCGATGCGACCATCATCAAAGTTGCTGATCAGTTGAAAATGGTCTTTATCAACATCGGTGCTGCCGACGGATTGACGAACAACATGACGTTTGCGGTTTATGACGAGTCAGTCACCAACTTCGAAAAGAACAAACATAAGGCGATGGTTGAAGTCACTCGCGTTCGAGAATTCGGTGCAGACGCGAGAATCACTTTTGAAGACCCAGCCAATCCGATCGTCAGTGGCGATCACATTCTGACTGCGACTTGGGATCCGGGATTCGCTGTTCCAATCGCCATCGCCGGGACGTTTGACCTCGATGGGGACCGGTTCGACGATTTCGAAAAATTGGTTCGTATGATCGAACGTAACGGCGGCAAAGTCGTTGCTCGTCACGACACCGATGGAAACATCACAGGCAAGATTGATGCCAACGTGAGGTACCTGGTTGTCGGTACGTCACCATCTCTAGGAAGCGATGCTAATCCTCAGATTGTTCAAGCAATCCAAGACATGGAAAAAGAGGCCGAAAAGAACACCGTTCAAATCATTGGTCTCCAAAAACTACTCAGCCGAATGGGCGTTAGAGCTCGACCAAAAACGATTCAGTACACCGAACGAATCAGAGGCTTCCCAAGACGTTCGGCGAGCGACACGCTTAAGTCAGAAGGAAAGTAGTTGCTCGATCGATCGAAGTGATACGAAAACTAAATCGCCTCGGATTCATCCGGGGCTTTTTCGTGCGCAGTTTCGCGTTCGGCCAAACGGTAAAGTGGAGCAAAAGAAAAATTGGACAGAGTGTTGAGGACTCAATTTCCTCTGTCCAAGAAGGCGAGTTTGTGGCGAGACTGCGAATGAATTCGCAGCAACATCCACACGCGAAATTATAAGCCTTCCGTGTTCCTACAAAAATCCCGAACACCCAAGTTTTTGAAAAGACGTTGAGCGGTTGCACGAAACGTCCATTCCCGACGACGGAATTGAACCTACCCCGAATTAAGGAACCAAATAGAGGTAGTTAAGAGCAGTCATCAAAAAGTCTTTTGTTGGTAAACACTGGATGAAAACGCTCCCAAAAATCTGTGCGACAAATCAACTTTTGTCCGATCCTTTTTCGCCGGATTTCCCGTCTGTCTTTTTATCAGCTTTCTTATTGCCGCTCTTTTTCTTATTCTTCTTTTTGCCTTCTGTTTTTTTAGCCTCTGCCTTTTCGCCTTTGGGGGCGTCTTTTTTGGGTTCGCTTTTCTTTGGCTCTTCTTTCTCAACCACTACCGGGGTCAATTTGAGTTCGCCAACAATCTTCAAATCGGGCAGCGATTCATTAAGTTTTTTGATCCCAGCTTCCGTAACTTTGGTTTTCCAGACATAGAGTTTTTTTAAGCTCTTCATTTCTTTGAGTGCTTCAAGCCCAGCGTCGGATACTTGGGTGCCATAGAGATTCAAATACTCCAACTCCTTAAGTCCTTTGAGATGTTTAAGCCCAGCGTCACCAATGTCAGTTTTCTCTAAATGAAGTTTCTTCAGCGGCATTTTTCCGATGAATTTCAAACCGTTGTCAGAGATTTTTGTGTTGGCAAGATTCAGCCAAATCACTTCACCGATCTCTCCGACATTTTTCAATTGTTCATCGCCGACGGGTTTGGACGACAAAGCAAAGTTGATTTCACGAGAAGTGTCAGCAGCAGAAATTCGATAGACACGTCCGCCTGCCTGCTCAATCGCCTTAATCATTTCGTTGGCACGGCGCGAAGATGTTTCCTGAGCATCCAACGGCGAACCCGAATGGTAAACCACAAACAGAACCAAAACGACTGCCAAGCCTGACCACTGATTCCACTGATTTAGAAATGACATAAAACAACTCCTTGCTTTTTTAGTAGCGAACCACCTCAATATAATCCACTCAATCGCGGATGAAAACGACGACAAGCAATCGTTGTTCAAACCACAGTCCATATACCCCAGGCCCAGAACTCAGATGACGGTCCGTGCAGCAGTGCTCAACGATGCGGTCACGTTCGCGACAGATCGAATGCCAGGCTAAAAAGACTCGCGACACTTCACATATTACGTGTCCGCTAACGCAGCGTCGTCGCCATAGGGATTTTCGATTTTCGGCATCCAACGACACAGCGCGA
>CAZQQR010000014.1:1172-3629 GCA_964595515.1 uncultured Pirellulaceae bacterium | reverse complement strand
TACAACCCGGTCAAAGGAACCGCGAGTAGCAACATGCTGATCGGATCGGCGGGAGTCAGGAACATCGCCAGCACAAAAATCACCATCACCGCGATTCGCCACTTACTCAAATAGTCCTCAATCTTGAACAGTCCAATCCGGTACATGAATAACATAACGAGAGGCAACTGAAACGCCGTTCCAAACCCAAGCGGCAGAAACATCACGAAACTAAGCCACTCGTTAAACCGAATCTCCGGCGCAACACCCATCGCTTGATTGAACGAAAACAAAAAACCGAGTACGGGTTGAAAGACGAAAAAGAATGCCAATAGGACACCCGCAATGAACAAACCAATACTCACCGGCAAAAAGATATGGATGTACTTTCGTTCATGCGGATAAAGCCCCGTCGCAACGAACGACCACAACTGATAAAAAATCCAGGGCCCAGACAAAATCAAACCAGTAAAAATCCCGGCCTTCAACCAAGCCAAAAAACCTTCTGATGCTCCCAGCGATTGAGGTTCGAATTTCGATTGCTCCCATACCTCAAACGGTTCAAGATCGACTTTGAGAGGTGCAATCTGTTCTGGAAATAAACCAGAGATCAACGCACGATTAAGTCTTCGGTTGAGGTATAGGTCAGCTGTCTCCGACAATTTCGTTTTCATCTTGGCCAAAGGCTTTGGTTTCGGTTTGACAAAAATCGAACTCAAAAAACCTGTCTCGACTTCTGTCAAATCATCCTTGAAAACCGCAGCGTCGCTCAGCGTTTGGATTTTTGAAAGCCGATTGAAGACCGTCATCACAGAATCCAACCGTTCGTTCGGGTCCTTGGATTTTGCAACCGATTTAATAACGCCCTGCTCTTCAGCAGTTAGTCGGCCCCAAAGATCTTTCAATTGGGCTGTCTGGGCACTGGAATCGCCCTTTTGAGATTCAAAACGTTTGCAAAGCTCACTAATTTGATTCGGTTTAAAGTTCCCAGTCGAAAACCCGTAGACCACGACTTCGAGGTTGGTCCCAATATCAGGCATGTAGGGCTGAAATCGTTTCAGGACTTGACCGGGGTCCATGAAAATCTGTTTGGGCAACAACCCATCGTCTTTCATTCGTCCGGCATACTCTGGCGGAACAAAGCCATTTCGCTCAATCAACTCTTGCTCGACTCGGTGGTCGTTGTAGTCTTTCATGGCGTCGATCAGCGGTTTGTTCAAAATCTGAACCACCGACGTCGCAAACAAAAACCCTAAAGCACAAGCCGGAACCACGCCCCACAGCGACCAGACCAAGACTTTACGCAACTCTTCCAGATGCTCCCCAAACGACATTCGGCTCGAATCGAAAAGATCTTCGTTGGATTGTCGAGAACTCATATTCGGAAATTCCGGAAGCCGTAAAATCAGATTTGGGATGGGAATCGTCAGACGCCTGAAACGGTTCCAAGATCGGGAGCGATCAGCCGATCATTTGGATAGTAACATGGCGACTTGCAACCAACAACGTTCGCTCTCGAATCGTTATCATAAAGGCTTCTTTTCCCTCAGCACTAACGAATCCGCAAGCGAACAGTTGTCGTCTACCTACCCGGATGCTTAAGAAGATCAGATTCTTGATCGACTTTAAAACTCTTACCTCTTTTTCAACCTCCCAAATTGAACGCTTTCCACAAAAGAAGAACGTCCCATGTACCCATTTCGATTTGAGCCGCTTTTTCAACGCTATCTGTGGGGCGGGCACCGACTAGGTGAAGTTCTCGGGAAATCAATCGGAAACGAATCAGCCGCTGAAAGCTGGGAAGTCGTCGACCATCAGGACAACCAAAGCGTCGTCAAATATGGGGAACTTGCTGGATTTTCCCTGCGACAATTAATCGCAGACCACGGCAATGACTTGCTGGGCAAAAACCTGATGCAAATCATCGCTTCTTCTCAGCAGCCCGAATATTTACGAAACCGATTTCCACTGTTGCTGAAGTTTCTTGATGCTAATCGCGACCTCTCCGTCCAAGTCCATCCTGACGACCAAATGGGCGCGACTCTATCTCCTCCGGATCTTGGGAAGACGGAAGCCTGGTACGTTATGCACGCTGACCCGGGTGCAAAAATTTACGCGGGCCTCAAAGAAGGCGTCACTAAAGAAGATTTCCAGCATGCCGTCGCCAACGGCAAGACTTCGGAGACACTTCATAGTCTTGAACCGAAACAAGGCGACTGTGTTTTCATTCGCGCCGGAACGATCCACGCAATCGGGGCGGGGTTGTTGGTTGCTGAAATTCAACAGGCAAGCAACACAACGTTTCGAGTGGACGATTGGGGCCGCGTCGATAAAAACGGAGAACCTCGAGAGCTACACATCTCGCAAGCCATCCAAGCCACGGATTTTAGCCTTGGCCCCGTCTCAACAGAATCTCCTCAACCCACCGAATCACCAAATTGGAATTCGATCGTCCAATGTGACAAATTTGAAATGAGA
>CAZQQR010000014.1:0-1072 GCA_964595515.1 uncultured Pirellulaceae bacterium | reverse complement strand
GTCGTCAAGACTTCCGAGAAATTTGACGCTGTCAGAACTCTTGACGAGTTCCGCTACATAATCATCTGCCCAAGGATTGTTTTTCCAAAAATCAAATCAAGACGAACCAGTCGGTAGCCACCATCCAAAAGTGCTATCACGATACCTATTGCGAATTCGATTCTGGATCTTTAACGTTCCCGACCCTTATTCGAATTGTGAATTAGTATGTATCGCAAAACTCGTTCCAGCTTGACCGCCGCCTTTTGTGCGTCACTGATTGCCAGCTTGATCCTAACGGGTTGCAACCATCGCCCAAAATGGGGACCACAGGGCACGATGCAGATGCAGCAAACGCAATCCAACATTCATGATCCGTTCCCAAGCAACGACCTGGGGCCGCCGATCGAAGGAATTCGACCGTCCGGATTCGACTTGCCCCGATCCGAAGCAACATCGCTACAGCGAAGCCCTTACGCGCGAAAGTCTTTTCAAGGATCACCCTACTCTCCGACGTATGGATTCTAGTTACTCAAACTAATCGCTTCTGATTTTCAATATGAAGTAGGTCAGGCTGTGCCTGACGAAATTGAAAGAACGACACGAATAGATGCATACAGCAGATCCGCCGTCGACCCTACCTACTCTGATCACGTTTTTTGCTCACCTTCAACGCAATAATCCTGCTCAGTTTGAGTAGCTAGCCCAAGCAACGCTGGGTTTAACTCAACATCCTCAGCAGCTTCTTGCATATTCAAGACCAGTCAGTGGGAGTAAACACTGGCACTCGATAGAATCGTAAGATCCTTCTCCCGCTTTTTGCCACCTATTTAGCGGGCTTCTCAGCCGCAAACAGAACCCATCCCGCAAAGTCCACGCGGACCTTCCTTCCTCGTCAAGACAAACCAATTCTCCGTTCATGTCTGCCTGACCGGCAAAGTCTCGCCCTTCAGAGCGACCGGTATTCGTCTTGCCGTCTTTAATCGCAAAACCCGAATTCCCGATACCAACCTAATAAGTGGGGGATCCGTTCACACCGGACTTCCATTTGCGACTGAGCTGGATTCAGTTTCCGGCGACCAATGGCACTTAA
>CAZQQR010000013.1:32117-35749 GCA_964595515.1 uncultured Pirellulaceae bacterium | reverse complement strand
CACTGGCAAATTCCACGCAAACACCGCTATATGGGTAAACAAACATTAGCCCTGAAATCTTTCCCATATATTTTTCGACCTGCGGCGGCGTGCAATGACAATCACGACGCGGATCACTGCGATAGCCACAAGGACAGGGGTTGAGCGCAGCGACCAACATAAAATCACATGGAAACGTCGTTGAACGAAGCGCCCTGGAAATCGTCACAACACAGTCTTCCAGCGGCTGACGCAACACCTCGAGTGTCCTACGATTGAACTCAGGAAGTTCGTCCAAGAACAAAACACCATTATGGGCCATCGATATTTCACCAGGCATCGGTGTACTTCCGCCACCGACCAAACCAGGCTCACTAATCGTATGGTGAGGTGATCTGAACGGACGTGTTGCCAACAGTGGCTGTCCCGGTTGCAACCGACCACACGAACTGTAAATTCTCGTGGTTGCAATCGATTCGTCGGGCGAAAGTTGAGGAAGCACCGTTGGAATTCGTTTGGCCAACATCGTTTTCCCCGAACCTGGAGGTCCAAGCATGAGCAAATTATGCGCGCCGGCAGCCGCCACCGTGATCGCACGTTTTGCCATCTCTTGTCCGCGAACATCCGAGAAATCGATTTCGTAACGCGAGTATTCCTCGAATAGATTGGCAATCCGTGATGGCGTCGGTTCAATCTCAATCTGATCTGCAAGAAACGCAGCCGCTTGCGCCAGTGAATTAACAGCGATTACCTCAATGTCCTCGACCACGGCGGCTTCGTAAGCGTTTTCTTGGGGCACGATGATACCGCGAAACCCAAGCTTTTTTGCCGCGATCGCCATCGACAAAATTCCTTTGGCCGGCCGCGTGTGTCCCTCCAGCGCAAGCTCGCCAACCACGGCATAGTCAGCAAGTTTATCCGATTGAAACTGGCCGCTACCGATCAGAATCCCGAGTGACATTGGCAAATCAAACGTTGCGGCTTGTTTTGGTAATTCTGCGGGAGCAAGGTTGATCACAATTCGGTCAGCCGGACGTTGAAATCCTGAATTTACGATTGCACGCTCGCAACGATGAGTGCTTTCACGGACCGCTGCCTCGGGCAGCCCAACCAAAATGGTTTTTGGCATCGCCCGGGGAGAGACGTCGACTTCGACCTCAACTGGCATCGCCTCGATACCCAGCAACGAAAACGTTTTGAGTTTTGCGAGCATTCCCGCGCCACGACCAAGTGCCTGATCGGCAGTTTCCTGGAATGAGTCTTTTGTCATTGGGACATCCTTGAATCGAAGAGAAGGTGATGAGTTTCAGATTCTAAAATTTGTCACTAGTTTTGTCATTTGTATTTTTTGGCAATTCGTTTCGCGATTTCAGCGAATTCCTTTTTCGCCTTGGGAGGCCCAAGGACTTCAGCATCATCCATCAAACTGAGAACACGAGGAAAGATTTCGAGCTTGTTGGAAGAAGGCACCGAAAGTTCGATGTCACCATTCTTCAGGGCTTTGATTTTCTGCTCCGGATGCCAAGGATCTTCGGCGACGAAACTGGCGGCCTTTGCCGATACGCGAACTCTAAAGTTCTGAGGTTTGCCAACAAAGATCCCCATCCCTTTTCCAACAAAGTCGTCCCAATTGAGCCCAACGGGCATCTTGAACCACTCGTCAAGAATCGTGGCTTTTTCGAACCGGTCCAGTTTTAAACTACGCATCCGATTTTCAACGTCTTCTTCAGTTTCATTGGGAATCTCACAAGCTCCACAAATGATGTAAAGACTGCTTTGGAAAAGCGCGATGGTATACGGTTCGATCTTGCGAGTCTTTTGAGGTTTACCGGGAGCCTGGTAAACAATCTCTACGGTACGATGCTCGACGATCGCTCGGTTAATCGTCTTGATCATGCCATGATGTTTTTCATAGCTCTTGGTTGGCACGCCTAAAACACGCAACGTCTGTGAGTATTTCTTGTAATGTTCAAGCACCCCATCTGGAACGCTTTCCTGAATCTTGTTCCAAAATGATTCGATCCCGATCCAAAACGGCGTTCCCGCCAGCGGATGAAGCATTTCGCGCCCGAGCGATAATGCGATTAGTTCTGTGGCTGAGAAACTGATCTTGGTAGTCGCCTTGGCACGCGGGCCAAGCTTCCAAATCTTTCCCCGCTGCGTATCGTGAACCCCAACATCGATTCCGGCAGACTGAAGCGCCTCCAGATCCCGACGAATTGTTCGCGTGTGTAATGAGGTCAGCCCCAGTTCGTCAACAATATCCGACTTGATTTCTTCAAGTGTTTTTCCAAACCGGACTCGCTCAAGGATTTGTAGAATCTTGTGCTGCCGAATAAGTTGTTCGTTTCGAGCCATGTTCGTTAACGATTTTTCCAATGGTGTAAATCAGTACAGCGATGATTATCTACTGCTCACCTTCAATCGCCAACCACCTTAAAGAAATTTGGGTATGAATTGAGATCGAGAAAATAAACTGTCCTCTTTCAATCGAATCTAAAAATGCGTTAATGTGGGCTAGGAACAAAGGGGCTTGAAATCAACAAAATAGGTAAGAGAATGCCAACGCAGCGTAAGATTTCTTTGATCCACGACCACACGTTGCAATACGAAGTCAAACTTTGAAAGCAGTACGAGATGTCAAGTAAAAGAGCAGTTGTTTGTTTGAGTGGTGGGCTTGATTCCACTTCATTGTTGCTGCGATTGTTGGCTGAAGGTCGGAAGGTTTTTGGTCTTAGTTTTGACTACGGACAAAAGCACCGTCTTGAGCTTTCCCGCCTTAAACAAAACCTGACTTATCTTCGCGACAACGACATCGAAGTCGAGACTCAGATTCTTGACATGTCGAAACTTGGCACACTCTTCCATTCAGCCCTGACTGATTCAAACTGGACCGTGCCAACCGGTCACTACCAACAAGAGAATATGAAACAGACCGTGGTGCCTAACCGGAACGCGATTTTTAGCTCGATCGCCTACGGCTATGCACTGTCAATCGCTGTCGAAGTCGACGCGAGCGTAGATTTTTGCCTTGGAGTTCACAGTGGTGACCATGCGATCTACCCAGACTGCCGCCCTGAGTTTTATGAAGCGATTTTCAAAGCGTTCAAAATTGGGAACTGGGATTCGGACAAAGTCGATCTAAATATCCCGTACATCAACATGGACAAGACTTCGATCCTTAAGGATGCGGAAAAGTCGATCAAAAAACTTGGACTGGATTTCGATACGATTTTCAAAAACACGTGTACTAGTTACCAACCTGACAAGGACGGAAAATCACACGGCCTGACCGGATCCGACGTTGAGCGGATTTTGGCTTTTCATCGTTTCGGCCGCCCCGATCCAATTCAATATCGTGAACCTTGGAAAGTCGTTGTAGAAAAAGCGTTGAAGCTGGAACAACAACACCTCGATGATTCCACGATTGGATTTTGAATTATCTATCGGACAGGTTTTGTCAGAACAGATCTATTGCCAACGTCGATAGTTCGCTTGAGGTGAGGCATCGCGTCATCACTATCGAGTTCTTCATTTCGGGGTGTCTGATCGTGAGCGAGGAGCTAACCGCCTTGATCGGCTTCCCCGCCGAAACTGTTTTAACCCAAGCGGATTTTACACTGCGAGCAAACACGAAATTTGTCGCGGATAAA
>CAZQQR010000013.1:29913-32017 GCA_964595515.1 uncultured Pirellulaceae bacterium | reverse complement strand
TTTAACCCAAGCGGATTTTACACTGCGAGCAAACACGAAATTTGTCGCGGATAAAAAGCCCAACCACACAACCAACACAAGTCGAAACCAGCAGCACAGCAAACACGATCCAACCAACCGTTGAGACTTCGGATTTCCAATGCGGCGGAGCTTTGGACTGACAATATGGACAGGCGAATGCGTGCTGTTGAATCGTCGGCGCTGGAACTATCGAAGCCGCAGCATGTGACATCCCGCCCTTTGCACTAGCTGCAGGAATTTCCGGAGCCGGCGGAGAAGCTTGAGGAACGTTTGTGTTCGCTGAAAATGGCGAAGACTGTGGCGGCAGCGTTTTATCTTCGACTTGACTGGCCGATGAACCCGGTGATTCAACAAGCTTAAATCGATGGGCGCAGTTGGGACACGCCACGTCGTACCCGACCTTTTCTACCCCAGTCTGCATCATCGTTCGACAACGCGGGCACGAGAAACGTACCTTTTCCATTTTTCCCCAACCGATACGGTTAATGAGCCGTGATGAACTACTACCTAAGATTCAACTATTCGAGACTCACGACTTTATCTTGCCAGAAAAACCACGTGGCTTGAACCTCATTCTCGGATTCCGTCGCAAAAAAAGCCAACGACATCCAACGCTGGATGGTGGGCTTGCGACGATCTATCTTGCAAAAACTAAAGTCTTACCGCTCAACATGGCAGAACCTTGACGTCAAAACGTGGTTTAAGCTCCATCAAGTGTAGAAAGCTTGCCAGAACAACCGTATCAGAAGGATAGGTTTTCTTCACTTTCCCGAATCCATTCCTGTTAAAAGTCTCAATCGATGCTCTCATTTTGCCACCTACGAACCAGCGACACGACTCAACAAACTAAACCAACCACAGAGCTGCCAGCGATTTGGCTTAAATGGCTCCCGGTTATTGCTGTCGCTTGTATTTTTAGCTTTCAAACATCCGCCGCGGATGCCCAGCTTTTTGGTGGCCCTCCCGGAGGACGCGGTGGACCTAATGCTCCCGATCTCGAAATCGTAAAAGACTTTGATCTCGACAAAGACGGGATCTTGAACGCGGCCGAAAGAAAAAAGGCCCGTGAATCGCTTGCCAAAACGAACACTAGTCGGGGAGGTCCCGGAGGCGGTGGACCAGGAGGTAGACGCGGAGGTCCAGGTGGAAGACGGGGCGGTCGCGGAGGTCCTGGCGGAGGAGGAAATCGACCCGAAGGCAAAATCGGTCCCAAGGTCTCTCCATCGGACGTCACCAATGACACGAAATCCAAATTCTTCGACACCAAAGCCTTGCGGACGGTCTTTCTGGAGTTCGAACAAAGCGACTGGGAAAAAGAGCTTGCCGAATTCAAACCGACTGATGTCGAAATTCCAGCAACCATGATCGTTGACGGAAAAACGTATCCCAATGTCGGTGTCAGCTTTCGTGGTGCGTCTTCATTTTTCTCAATCGCCGAAGGCTCCAAACGATCGTTGAATATCTCCATGGATTACATGGACGACAAACAAAAACTTTATGGTTACAAATCACTGAACTTTTTGAATTGCAACGGGGACTCAGCCATGATGAGCTCGGTCCTGTATTCTGAACTCGGTGGCGAAAAGATGGCTGTTCCCAAAGTCAATTTCGTCAAAGTCGTCATCAACGGGCATAGTTGGGGCATCTATTCCAACGCCCAACAGTTTAATAAAACGTTCTTGAAAGAGAACTACGACAGCAAGAAAGGCAATCGCTGGAAGGTCAACGGAAGCCCTCAAGGTGACGCCGGACTTCGTTACACCGGCGACGACCTGAAGGCTTACAAATCCAAGTACGAACTCAAATCAAAAGAGAATGAACAGGCTTGGAAAGATCTCGCGAATTTATGCAAAGTGCTTAACGAGACGCCGGTTGAAAAACTTGAAGCTGCCCTCGAACCTATTCTCGATATCGAAGGCGCTCTCTGGTTTCTGGCCTGTGATGTGGCCTTTATCAACAGCGACGGCTACTGGACTCGGGCCAGCGATTACAGCATCTATCAGAATGAAGCGGGCAAATTTCACATCCTACCGCATGACATGAATGAGTCTTTCCGTGAGTCTCATGGACGCGGCGGTCCAGG
>CAZQQR010000013.1:26604-29813 GCA_964595515.1 uncultured Pirellulaceae bacterium | reverse complement strand
GTCAAAGCGGACACGCGAAAACTAATGACCTACGAGGCGTTTGAGAAAGCGACCGATAGTAGCTCACCAGCCAAACCAGGTAGCGTGCGTGAATTTGCTGAAAAGCGATCTGAGTACCTCCTCGATCATCCTGAGATCAAGAAATTACCGGAAGAATGGGTCAAGCTGGAGAAATCCGCCGAGCCTAAAAAGTGATTGAGACGATAATATTGTTTCCCAACGATTTCGACTCTAAGCTCTGACACTATGTTTGACGTTCCACTCTACGACGACGATTTTTTAAAACTCGCCCTCCGATTTACGATCAATGTGGTCGTAGTTTGGTCGGTGGTTGCGTGCTTCAATCGTTACCAGAAAAGCCGAAATTACACGTTCACATTTTTGATGATGAACGTGATGATTTTCTTTATCTGTTTCACGCTCAAAAAGCTTGATCTCGGATTGGGAATCGCGCTTGGGTTGTTTGCGATCTTCGCCATCATTCGATTTCGAACCGATGCCATCGGAGTGAAGGAGATGACGTATCTCTTTATCGTGATTGGCGTCGCGGTAATCAATTCGCTGTCCAACAAGAAAACCAGCTACGCAGAACTTGCATTTACAAATGCTGCGATTATCGCATTAACGTATCTCCTTGAGCACCTTTTACGCCCCAAGGAAGCCAAACTGCTTAAGCAAGACCTCGTTTACGACAATCTTGACTTGATTTCGATCAACAATCGGCCTCAACTGTTGACGGACATCGAAAACCGGATGGGCATCACACCGACACGAGTCAAAGTCTCAAAAATTGATTTGCAAAAAGGTGCCGCCAATATTTCGGTCTACTATAAAGATCCGACCCTCAAAGATCCGACTCTCAAAACTGACTCCTAGATTGGGAAACCATCAGAGCAATCATCGGACGATCAAATGCGGACGTGAGCCGATAAAATTTGGTACCTCAAGAAGAAAACGAAACTGGACCAGCGGCTCGTCACCGTAGCTCGACTAATCCGTTCTGACACGCATGTTGATATTGGCTCCGACCACGGCAATTTACTTTTGTCGTTGTTGAAGCAGAAGGCAATCAAACACGGTATCGCGATTGAAAACAACGATCAGCCATTCCAAAATTCTGTGGATGCACTCAAAGTCTTTTTTCCGCCGCGTCCGAGTGACGGCACCGCGAGTGGAATCGCCGAAGTTCGGTTGGGTGACGGGCTATCCGTTTTGAAACTTGGCGAGGCAGACAGCCTGAGCATTTGTGGACTTGGCGGGCGAGCCATTGCGCGGATTCTAAACGCCCATCCAGAGCGTGTTCCCAGCCAAGTGGTGCTTCAACCCAACAACCGACCAGAAGCAGTTCGCCAATGGGCGCTTTCTACTGGATTCCGATTGTTGGATGAATTGAACGTCGGCAAAAAACGAGAATTTGTCGTTTTGTCATTTGAACGCGATTCAAACGGCTCGATCCAGGATCCCGCCTATCGTGATGTCGATCTCGAAGCCGGAATTCTGTTTGGCCCTCTGATTATCAAACGCAATGAACCATTCCTGCTAAAACAGTTGCTAGAAGAGGAAGCATACTGGGGCCAATTTTCACAACTAAAAGCTCCAGCTGCGAAACGACTCAGGGTAATCGAAAAGCTAAAAGTTACTTTGCAAAAACAAGATTCGAATTGAACCAATCAACCAACAGCCAGTTTAAGTTTTTCCCACAGCTCAATGACCTTGAGAAGGACGATTGGTTGAGCTCTGCAAATACATTTTTCCCAAGCATCACCGACAAACATTTCGCGTCGGATACACTTCAAGACAAATTCTTGAGAGCGCTTGCCCAGTCACGTTTGATGTCGATCAAGGAAGTCTTTGAGACGTTTGAACTGTTTGCTCGCGTTCGAAGACCCACCAAGTCCCCAGTCATGGCTGATCTTTGCTGCGGGCACGGCCTGCTCGGAATCCTATTTGCAATCTTCGAACGAAAAGTCACCAACGTTTTCTTGGTCGATAAATGTGAAAACGAAAGTCGAATCAATCTGATTGATGTCGCCACCTCGGTAGCGCCATGGTTGGCGGACAAGCTAAAGCCCCAAGTCGCATCCATCGAAACGGAGGGTGAATGGACTAATTCAAATTCCAAAACCGCGATCGTCAGCGCTCACGCCTGTGGCGAATTGACTGATCGCTGCATCGAGATCGCAATCAAGACCAACGGCCCATTGGCAATTTTACCTTGCTGCTACCCCAAAGCAGGATGCCGAGCACCACTGGCGATTCAAACCCAATTCGGATTAACTGCCGCTTTCGATATCGACCGAACGTTTCGACTTGAATCCGCTGGCTACCAGGTACGCTGGGCCGAAATTCCACGCCAGATAACTCCCATGAATCGAGTCCTTTATGCCAGGCCGAAAACGACAACAGCGTCCAATCTGAACACACCGTCAGTCGAATGAGCCTGACCGACGACGAACGCCCACGGACGTTATACTCAAGCTGTTCTATTCAAGCCGTTTGAGTCGCCCTGAATCTGGCATAATAACCTCCGGCTTGATCACCTTGGTCGGAGCGTCATCGTTCTGCAACTCTCCATTGTCGACAATCCGCAGTGTCGGATCGAGGTCGTTTGGAAGTTCCTGGAAACCTTCGTCCGTTGCGTCTGGATGCTCTTTGCCAAAATACTTTCCAAGCGGACCCGCCAAAATTGCAGGCAGCAGAATCAAGTCACCTACAAGTGCCATGACCAATAGGAAAAGCATCAGCACACCAAATCGCTGTGTCGGTGTGAAAGTACTGAAGGCGAAGGCCGACAAACCCAATCCACCGATCAACGTTGTTTGCGTCATCGCTGTTGCAACGCGCCCATAAGCGACCTTGATGGCTGATTTTCGTTTGTATCCTTTATCCAGTGCATAACGATACCAATTCAAAAAGTGAATCGTATCATCCACCGCGACTCCCATCGCGACACTAGCGGTCATCATCGAACCGATATCAATCAGAAAACTATCAACCGTTCCGCCATAGTATTTATTCATGTGGCCCATGAACCCAAACACTAGAACCACTGGAAAAACATTGGGTAGCATTGAAATCATGCCGCCTCGAATGTTCAGCAAATTATCCGGTCGTGGAGAAGATTTCCAGTCTCGCAGCAGCAACATCATGACAACGGAAATCATCAGAAAAGCCAACCCGATACTCTGAATCAAACTTTGAAGCAACGA
>CAZQQR010000013.1:4146-26504 GCA_964595515.1 uncultured Pirellulaceae bacterium | reverse complement strand
CGGAAATCATCAGAAAAGCCAACCCGATACTCTGAATCAAACTTTGAAGCAACGACCGCTGCGTTTTGTAAATAATGGGAATGATGCCGGTGTACATCGTCGTGATATCCACGTCTTTGCCCAGTTCAGGATCAGCCTTAAGTTGTTTGGCAGTCAGCATTCCTTCAACAGGAAGCTTTGTATTGGGATCAATCAGGAATTGATGATCACGGCAATCAATCAAGGATTTTGAACTGGAAGCAATTAAGTCTTCGTCAAACAAAGGATGGTCTTCGACAAAGACAACGCAGTCCCAGCCCTTAAGAAACTCTTTGAACTTTTCAGCTGGCGGAAAATTATCACCAGCGATATCCGGGTCGATCCAGCGGTAGTGTTTTTTCTCTCGCTTGGTTGCAAGGTAACCGCGATTTTCCAACAACGATTTGAGCGTGTCTGAAAAAATGTAAGTCTGATCAATCAGTTCGCTAATCGATACGCCTTGCGCCACCTTTTCACGAATTTCATGTTTGTGATTTGCTGGGTCTCGTCCGAGGATCAGAATCTTACCCGTCACAAGCGACTCTTCTTTCAAATCGCGTTGCAGTGTCTTCAGAATTTTCGTGCGATACCGGTAGGCAGTCATGATCGGTTCGACCACGGCCTTTAGGTCATTCACAAACTGACCGTAGTCAACATTATTCAGTGCAGCCAATCGAATGCTGACTCGCCAAATTTCTTGACCCGCCCGCTCAGGATCCGCTTGATCGATTTTGATCTGTTCCGCATCCCATCCAGACTTACCTCGAATCGCAAAATACTCTTGTTCGAGCATTTGGTCTGTGTTGTTGTACAGGGTTGAAGCCAATCGTTTTCGAGTCTGCGACTGCTCCTGTTCAGTCACCCTGAAAAGTGGCAAAAAGACATCCATCGACATTCCAGATCCTACGATCCCCAATCCATCGGGACCAAAGAACCGTTCAAGGTGCTGGCGAGCACGGCGGGAAATTTCGATACGTTCCAGCATGGAATACTTGAGCGCGTTCTGCATGCTCGTTTCAGGATCGAGATCAGTCTCAGGAGAAAACTCATCCCAAAGGGCTTTCAATTCTTCATCTTTGAGAGTGGCAAGCTTCTCCGCATTCGCTTGTTCAAACTCGACCTTTTTACGCTCGTAAACTGCATCACGAAAAGGCTCTTGTTGAGAATCTGCATCGAACTGAATTGCTATTTCAGCCGGTACCAACTCTCCAAGGTTGTCTTCTAGCCAGCGATAGTCATGCAGAATTTTCGCGTCATTATCAAACAGCTTCAAAAGCTGAACAGACGTTTCGACTTTGGTAATTCCAACCGCGAAAAAGATCAAAGCGGCGACCGAACAAGTGAAAACGAACGCATGATGATCGACAACCCAATTCCCAATTGAATTCCAGAACCGATGTACGGCGGCACTCAGTCCCGACTCGGTTTCAATCTCACTCTTATCACGTTTCTTGTAGCCGGGGCTCCAAACGGAAAGTGCGCTCGGCAGGTAGGTAAACAATAAAACGACAGTCGCCATCACCGCGATCGCGGAAAACAATCCGAACTTAAAAATCGGTGTCAGGTTACTGGTCGTAAGACTTACCAATCCCAGTGCAGTTGTGAATGCTGCCAGTGCACAAGGAAAAAGGCTGTGTTTGACCGCAGTCTCTACCGCGAGATCAGGACCGTCTTCGTAACAGGCATCCCGGTAATAGTTGACGATGTGGACGGCAGCCGAAAGTGCCAACACATAGACAAGCGACGGCATCGACATCAAAATCGCGTCCATGGTTTGGCCCGCAAACCACACGTAGGACAGACTCGAGATCGCAGCCGTTCCTCCAACGAAGAACAGCATGATCGCAACACGGAAACTGCCAAAACTCAAATAGGCCAGCGTAAATCCGATCGCCAACGACAATCCAACCAGTCGAAACAACGTTGTGGTACCTTCTTCATCGATGGCAACGTTATCGCTTGGCGGACCGCCAATTCTAAGGTTGTTGGGCGTAATTCCGCATTCGCCAGTCGCCAACTCGAGAATTCGCCCGCGAGCTTTGCCAAGAATCGGGCGTCCGACTGCTCGGGCAAGCTCCCCAATCACTGGCTCATTGAGCGTGACAACCAGGCACGTTTGCCGCGGCGGTGCCTCGAGTTCCAGTTTGTACCAAAGCTCGTACCACAACTCGAGTTGCCGGTCGGTGGTCTCGTTGCATAGCTTCGAGATGTCGCCTTCGTAGTTGGCTTTGACTTCTTCCGCGATAAAATCATTGAACAGCTGTTCGTAGATTGGGTTGGCCCGCAGTTGCCCTTGCCTCGAATCATCGACATAAGACAGCAACGACCCAAACGTCCAGTTGAATCCATTGCTTGGCGTCGGGCCAAACAGTGCTCCGGTTAATCGTTGGTGGGCTTCAATTTTGGCTTCAAAAGTGCTGCGTCCGTCGTCTCCCATTCCAGGAAAACGAAGCGTTCCATTTTCGCCAGCCATCTGCTCGAACACATCCGGGCCAGAAAGGACAGACTTGAACGGGCGACAACAAAGTTTCTGTGGGTCTTTGTAAAACGGATTGGCAACGCCTTTGGTATCGTCTGGCGGAGCACCAAATTTTGCGATAAAGCGACCAAGTGCTTTGTTTTTGCCGTTTACCATTCGCTCCAGCGAACGATTAAATCCTTCGACGACATTGTTCTGGCCTTCCCAACGGAAAAGGTGGCCCTTGCGATTAATGAAATACCACTGGCCTTTTCGACCCAGCAACCACTTCTCGCGCTCTTCGCCCCAGTCTTCGTGGTAGTTACCAGCAAACATCAATCCAAGTTTGTCACCCATTCGGTGAGCTTCGAGTTCGTCTCGTTGCTGGGATTCAATCAGGAATTTTTCATACTCCATCGACTCTTCGTGAATCTTGCGCTTAAGATTCACAAAAGCCGGATCGCCTTCCTTGCACCAATCGCCACTGACAACGACAAATTGATCGCCACCATAAAAGTACTTCCGAAACTCCTGTAGCTCTTGGGTTTCGACGTAATGGTCGGGCAGCCAGTCAGCAACATTGTTTTGCATGTCCGTCAAAGCCAGTCGGGCTCCACGAAGCGCAAACGGAAGCAGAAAGAACACAGTGCACAACAGCACCATGGCCAGACTTCCAAAGATCTTTACCGGGCGTGAAAAAAATCGTTTCATTGATTGGTTGCAGCAGTCCAGACGGACCGCGTCCATGGAAAAACGCCGAAACTCTCGCTAAAGATTACAAGCCTTGGCGATCACCGTCCACGTCAAAGAATTGCGTTTTTATCGAATTGATAGCGACAATTCGCGATATTTGGGAAGGTTTAGGGGTCATTCGAATCCCAAGAGTTGAGATCAAGGGATTTCGAACGGGAGAGACGATGTTGGCCTGAGGCTCCTGCCTTGCGCGTCGACCTGAGGATGCCAGTGATTCCTGTGGCCGAGAACGAATAAGGATGTTTGCGATATCAGGAAATCGAGCCGAAGGAGCAAGACCGGCTCGCAAGGCCATGGCCAAACCATCCATGTTTTTGGAAGATGCCGTATTGGCGTCGCAGGCTCCTGATACGGCCTACGATATACGGCTTACGACAAACGGACAAAGGATCACCAAGTAAACTTGCTTAAGACCTCTAGCCAAGCCCCAAGTCCTTTAACCAAGCCCCAAGACTTCTAGCCAAATCCAAGTCCCTTAACCAAGACCCAATTACTTTACCCGAGCCCAACTATTTTAACGGTCTCAACCATCAAGGATGCCGCTTGTGCATCTGGAGTCCAACCATACGCAAACGTGTAGGCACCCGAAGCCGCACCAACGGCGAACGCAAAAATCATGATGATCACTGGCAAAATCAACGACTTGCCCTGCATAAAACCAAACGCCACGCAGTACAAAAATGCCGTCGCAACGCACGCGATTCCGTGACTTGCTTTGGCGGAGAACGCCACAATCGTGATCCAAATTCCCATTGCAATGTACAGCCCCACCGACGCAATGAAACTGACCGCCGAAGAAGCAATGTACTCTCCGATCGTTTCCATCGAAAAGATAATGACGAGCCCGATTGCAATCATGATGATTCCTGCGATCCCAGCAATCATCGCGATCATGTACGATTCAGCCCCGTCCCCAAAATCCTGCATGTCACCACTGACAGGATTGTCTTCGATATCTTTCTCTGCTTTGGCCATGATCCGTTCGGCATCGGACATCGACGACTCGGCCCCGGCCTCGGTGTTGTCCTCATACTCTTCGGTTGAAAGCATCTGACCAGTTTCCTGGTTGTAGCCACAGTCAACACAAATCACCGCTCCAGCCCCGATCTCGCTGCCGCAATTCTCACACACAGGGCCACGGCTTTGAGCCCGCACGTTTTCCTGTTCGAGGATATCCAACAGCGGATTGTGTGCTGAACGACCAGCGCCCGCTGCGGCTTTGGGTCTTGCCGCCGGGATCGTGAGTGGCTCCTTGCATTGTGGGCACTTTACGCGACGGCCTGCCAAAGCATCCTTGGCTTGGAAACTTGCTTTACATCCACTGCATCGAACATTTATTGGCATGTCATGGTCTCAAAAAGTCGCCGCGGGTCTGCGAAAGGTCGCAGAATTTGGAAAAGAAGGAATCTATCGGATCTCAAGGCGTTTCTAAACACCCACTCCATTTTGTTACACAAGCCGTTTTTGGCAACCGTTGAGTCTCGAGTCGTGTCATCTACAGGGAAAAATGTTCGGTTTTGGGCAGCATTAGATCGTTTTTACTGCTCAAAACGTTGTGGACGGCTGGTATTTGAGAGCAAAGCCACCCACCAAGTCCGTAAAGTCCCTCGCTTCGGATATCGATGCTGCCAACTTGTCACAAGAATTAAAGCCGATTGGCACCACAGATTTGGTTTGAATTTTAAATTGCCTGAGCTGACTGGTTCTCGCTTGGTCCTTGAATCTCGAAAAGCATGACTTTCTCGTTTTCTTGTCCAAACTTTTGAAATTTGAGACTTTGGCGCGCTGATTGCCTTATAGCCGATATCAATTTGAAAATCCGCAATAATGTCAGGCTTGGAGTGCGAACTGACGGGATGGTACATCGCCAATCCTTCCGGCACTCAATTTACTGACTTCCACACAACACACGATGAAAATTAGGAGACTGATCCATGGCAGTGGCTCAGAAGAAGAAGGCCAAGAAAGCTAAGAAATCTACCAACCTCCAGCCACTTGGAGATCGAATTGTCGTTGAGCGAGAAATCGCAGAAGAAACGACTGCGGGAGGAATTTTCTTGCCCAACTCGGCTCAAAACAAACCATCCCGTGGAATCGTGATTTCTGTTGGTGATGGAAAGCAACTCAAAGACGGCTCGCGAAGCGCCCTTCAGGTCAAACCTGGCGATTGCGTTCTGTTTACCTCTTACGGCCCAGACGAAATCAAAGTCGGCGAAGACGAATACTTGCTCATGCGAGAAGACGACGTTCTTGCTGTTATTGAGTAACCAATTTCGCCTCAGAACATTTACAACAAAACAAACCTGAATTCAGGAGACAAAAGACATGGCAAAGATGATTGCATTTGAACAAGAAGCACGCGAAGCAATTCGCCGCGGTGTTTCTAAACTGGCTCGTGCCGTCAAAGTCACTCTTGGCCCAAAAGGCCGCAACGTGATTCTTCAAAAGAGCTTTGGTTCACCAACCGTCACCAAGGACGGCGTGAGTGTTGCCAAAGAAATTGAACTCGAAGACGTCTACGAGAACATGGGCGCCCAGATGGTTCGCGAAGTCGCCAGCAAGACGAGCGACGTTGCCGGTGATGGAACAACAACAGCCACTGTAATGGCCGAAGCGATCTTCAACGAAGGCCTCAAAGCCGTCACTGCGGGTGTTAACCCGATCCAGATGAAGAACGGTATCGAAGCCGCTGTTTCTGACATCTGCGAAAAACTTTCATCGATGGCGATCAAGATCAAGAACAAAGGCGAAATGTCAAACGTCGCCTCGATCGCTGCCAACAACGACGCGGAAATCGGCGAGCTACTTGCTTCAGCCATGGACCGAGTCGGCAAAGACGGTGTCATCACTGTCGACGAAGGCAAAAGCCTTTCAACCGAAGTCGAATGGGTTGAAGGTATGCAGTTCGATCGCGGTTACCTTTCACCTTACTTCGTGAACGAGCCGACTTCGATGGAATGCGTTCTCGAAGACGCCTACGTGCTTGTCTTCGAAAAGAAGATCACGAACATTAAAGACATCGTTCCACTATTGGAGCAAGTCGTTCAGCAGGGCAAACCTCTGTTGATCATCGCCGAAGACGTTGAAGGCGAAGCCCTTGCGACTCTCGTGATCAACCGCTTGCGTGGAACTTTCAACTGCTGTGCAGTCAAAGCCCCAGGCTACGGCGATCGACGTAAAGCCATGATGGAAGATCTAGCGATTCTGACTGGCGGAACCGCAGTGTTCGAAGCCCTTGGAATGAAGCTTGACCAACTCAGCCTGACTGAACTTGGACGAGCCAAAAAGGTCATCATCGGCAAAGACGCAACCACCATCATCGAAGGTGGCGGAAAGAACACTGACATCAAAGGTCGCATCGACCAGATCCGTCGTGAAATCGAAAACACTTCAAGCGATTACGATCGTGAGAAACTCGAAGAGCGACTTGCGAAGCTTGCTGGTGGGGTCGCCAAAGTCAACGTGGGTGCGGCAACTGAAAGCGAAATGAAAGAAAAGAAAGCTCGCGTCGAGGACGCCTTGCACGCGACTCGTGCGGCTGTCGATTCCGGAATTCTTCCCGGCGGTGGCGTGGCACTTCTTCGTGCTTCCAGCAAAGTCGAGCCCTCTGATTTGAGTGATGACGAATTGACCGGTTACAACATCGTCGTTCGTGCTTGCCGAGCTCCGCTTCACATGATCGCGTCCAACGCGGGTCAAGACGGTGGAATCGTTTGCGAAAAAGTCCTCAGCGGCAAAGCGAACTTTGGCTACAACGCTCTGACAGATGAGTACGAAGATTTGGTTAAATCAGGCGTCATTGACCCTGCCAAAGTAACCAAGACTGCTTTGTCAAACGCAGCCAGCGTTTCAATCCTGTTGCTAACCAGTGATGCTCTGATCGCTGAGAAACCAAAGGACGACAAAGGTCACGGCCATGATCACGATCACGGCGGCATGTACTAGTCGACGGCGGCAATTACAGTTGCCGACAATTAATATAATACTGATTCAAAAGCCACTGCGAAATTCGCAGTGGCTTTTTTTTGTATCACATTGAAAAGTGGTATGGACAGCACGCCTGAACTCGAACCTCTTAATGAGTATCGGCATTGAGGTTGCTATCTCCGTGCTAATTATCAACGTCCAACGATGGCAATGAGTCTCGGACATGCTGATAAAAATCGCGGTCGTAGGTGCCGCTGAGAGAAAGCGACTCCAGATTTGGAATGTTCGTCAAAGCGTTTAAGTGCTCGATCGAAATCCGTTTCTGCGTAATGGAAAGCTCTTTTAAATTTTCAAATCGCTGACAATTCCGGAGACCTATTGCCGATAGTTTTGGCAAACCGTCTATCGAAAGTTCTTTTAATGGGCAGCTTGCACCAAACTCGCCCAATCCTTCCATGGTGATGTTTTTATTACCCCCAACATTGAGTTCGGACAACGAACGGATTTTCGAAAGTTGCTTGATACCATCATCCGTCAGTCGATGAATTCCGTTTATTCGCAATCGCTTTAAGGATTTAATATCCTGCAATGCTTCGAGGCATTGATCGTCAACGAAATTGCATTCCGAGATATCGAGGTACTCCAGATGTTTCAACGAAGCAAGTTGCTTGATTCCTGCGAGCTTGATTCGAGTTCCAGAAAGCCGAAGGTCTTTCAACTTCTTGAATTTGCAAACATACGCCATATCCTCGGAGTCGATTCGCCGACAGCCATTGAGATTGAGAGACGTTACCTCGCGTGACTCTGTCAGTGAGTTGATCCCCAGACCTGAAACGCGGTCACAGCTTTCCAAGTTGACCATCTTGAGCGAGCGAATTCCTGACAATCCATTCAAATGTTCATTCGTCACGCCCATGTGAGACAACACCATCTCTTCCAGATTTTTAAACTGTGTCAGGACTTCCAATCCCTGACCTTTGATGCCACCGTTGCCCGTGATCTTCAGCTTCTTTAGCGAAACAAACTTGGCAAATTTCTTCAATGTCTCATCTGTCAAACCACAATCGCTAACATCAATTTCCAATAATGACTCGTGATCCAACAAATCGATCGACTCACAAGTCAATTTGGCATTGTCAGAAACATCCAGTCTCTCGAGATTTTTCAGGCCCGCCAGATATTTGAGACCTTCATCCGTAATAGCAGAGCAATTGTTCAGCTTGATTTCTTTCAACGTGGAAATTTTGCCGAGCCAACGAAGATGCTGGTCTTCCAGAGTCGAATTATCGTCGAGCGAAATCGACTCCAACTCTTTCATTCGTGACAAATCTCTCAGGTTGTGAAAATCAAAGTGCTCGTTGTAGGGAAGCTCAAGCTTCTTTAGACCTTTGCATTCGACTAACGAGTTCAACGAGTAGACGGCTTCGCAACATCGAAGACGTAGCTCTTCGAGTTTTGGCAACAACCGCAGCATGCTCAGGCTGGCTTCTGAAATTTCTTCGCAATAGTCGACGTCAAATCGCTTAAGAGATTTGAGCTTTGCGATCCCAGTCATGTGACGATCGTAAAACGAGCCTGTGTAGTTGATTTTTAAGATCTCAAGTTCATCAAATACTTCCAGATCCCCAATCACAAAACTGTCCGGAACATAATCAATGATGATTTTTTGAACTTCACCTGACTTATGTTTTTCAACCGTGTTTTCGGCTTCTTCCAACCAGGCAATCGCTTCGTATTTCGTCGACGGCATCGGCTGCTGGGCAACGGCATTGGAACTGACGATCAGTGCTGCCACGATCATAGTGAAGAGCCCCATCACCAAAGGCCGAATGCGATTTAAAGATAGCGTTGACATGTCGCGAGAAGAAAGAAAATTTTGGTCAGCTCAGAGTCGGCGTCTAGAATACGATTATATTGCAAGTGAACCCCAAGGGTAAGCTTTGTTGTCACCGTATTTAAGCTCACCTTCGTGTCCCGCTGAAAAGAGACGCAGAATCGAAAGTTAAATCATGGACCTGAGAGATATTTTTGTGGCCTTCGTCGCAATAACGCTGGGTGGAACAATGCTGTATGCGTCAATCATTGACCAAGGCTGGTGCTTTCAGATGAGAATCGCGCAGGCGATCGAGGACAATCGTGGCCGCAAACAAGCAAGAACAGTGATCGCTTCAGCGGGAACCGTGATTATCTTTCTGGGACTCTATCTCTTGCTCTCACCAATGCTAATCGTATCGCTGTTTCAGCAAGAATCACGCGAAAACAATTTTCAAACCGTGACTGGATCGGCAGTGTTTGCAGAAGCCGAATAGAAGTTTCTCAAAACTGTCCCAGCATCTTGGACAACGCGCGTAGCATACGATTGCCGGATAAAGTCTGAAGGCACAAGAGCGGTTTAAAGATTACGGTCGACGGGCAGCCGTATAAGCACTTTGCCCAAAATTGTTTAACGGCAAGCCGCAGGCGACTGCGTTTCAGCCAGCCATCATTGGTCATCATTTGTTCATCAATAATGCGATTGTTCACCAATAATGCCAGAGTCAACAAAACTTACAAACCCTTAAGATAGGCAAACAAATCTGCCATGTCTTCGTCACTCGCGTCACGCAACAATCCTTCAGGCATCAAACTCTGACGTGAAAAAACTTGCGACTCGATATCCGGTTTATTGATCCTCACCGTTTGTCCATCCGTTTGCTGAAGCGTTATTCCGTCAGCCGATTCGTAGACTCGTGTCCCTCGAAAAATCTGACCATCCGCTGTCTCAATCAGCAAAGCACGATATCGTTCTGGCACTTGCTCATGCGGTTTAACGATCGATCGAAATATATCATCGCGCCCAAAACGTTTCGTGATCCCGCCTAACATTGGCCCCAAACGAGAACCACCATCGTGACACTGCGCACATTGCAACGTTTTGTAGACAGCTTTACCCCGGCTAATATCTCCGGTCGACCAATCAATCTTGTCCAGTCGATCCAACAGCTCACCAGATGTATCACCGGCAAATACGGATTCAAATTCAACCGCATGATTCTCTCTAAACCAATCTCGCATCCTACCAATCGGTTCCAGCTGGATGGTCTTGTTCTGTTTGACTTGATAGCCAAACGTCTCGCCACAGTGTTTCTGAACGAGCATCATCAACTGGTCACGTACCGAGATAGAAGGTTTGTCCCAGCCAAGCCGTTTCTCAGTCGACAAGATGCTTGCAAACTCTTTCGCGTCAAACGAATCGAACAGCCGTCTTAAACCGATCGAAGAATTTTTTACCGTCGTCAGGTTGTTAGATTGCAAACCCTTGATAAAGATCGCCCGGTCTGACTCAAGCGGTGCCTGAACGATCGCGGATACGACGGCGTTTTGAAGTTCAGGCCTGTTTTCAAACCCGCGAATCAACCCAAGGTACTTTTTCTCTTGGTCACGCGCCAACACACCTAATTGCGCTGGCGTCGCGTCGTTCGGATTCGATTTTACAACGCCGGCAAATCTCTCAATCGCAGCAGCTTGTAAGCCTCTCGGCAAGGACTGAAAAAGAAACAGATCATTTGGGCCACCATTGATCGCACCAGCGATTAGCGTTGCAACTCCCGGGTCTCGTTTTATTAATCGCCGAACAAGCGACTCCATGCACGGATAGAAATTGCGATCAGTATTGAGGTGATTCGTCTCGATCAGCTCGTTCAGGTTGACCAAATTCCAAACGATTCTTTCGCGTATAGCCTGAGTAGCAATCCCATTTTCGGCATCAATCGTCTGACAGAGGCAATTCAACCAATGGATTTTTTGCGGAACAGTTGCGTCGCCTCCATCCATGATCGAAACCATTTTTTCATGAAGCTCTTTTGAGCCAATCTCCAGCATCGCAGCAAGCCGCCCAAACTCCTCGGCAGCAACGTACGACTCAGTTTCAACACATTCATTGAGAGCATTCAACAATCCCGTTGCGATCTTTTCATTGTCTAATTTCGGAAGTCGTTTCATGGCTCGCGAATATCCGACAAACATTTGCTTTTCGCCCTTTGCTCCACAACCACCAACCGCCAATTGTCCGTAGCGACTGAGAAACTCGAGCGACATTCTTTCACTTGGCTTTTCTCGGTTCCCTCCGGCATATTCAATCAAGAATTGAATCAAGTCGTCTCTCACTTCGTCATGATCAAACGCCAGGTAGGCAACTGCATACGAAGAAGCCAAACTGGGATCCAGGACATTTTCATCCTTCATGATCATCTGCAGCTCATTTGTTCCTGCAACTTTAAGGACTCGCATACAAAGACTGATGTCCTTGGAAGATTTTGCGTTTCTGAGAACCCTCAAAGAATGGGTGAACAGCTCTTTTCGATTATTCTTTTCCCTCAGCAGTGTCGGCTGTTCAACCAAAGCCTCAATCGCTGCGATTTGAATTTCGTAATTCTCCGACTGAAGCCCCTCACTGATTTCTGCCACTGACAATCGCCGCGACTTAGACTTTTGCACAAACTCCTCAGCAGGACTAAGCGTGAATTCATTTCGTTTAGCTTCCTCCAATTCAAAATTTCTCTTGTCGACATATCGAATCCGGTAAACCGCTCCTTCTGTGCCTCGCCCTCCAACACTGACAAGCAAACTTCCATCGTTGTCAAAGTCCAAATCCGATACGGCAAACCCGAATTGACCATCCGCTACCGCGAAATCTGTCCCTCTGTCGTACTTGCCATCTGCACCTTCTCGAAACGCAACAATTCTTCCGAACGTCCAATCCGCGGCGAAGACTGCATCGTGGTAACTCGCGGGAAACTGTTTTGACTGACCACAAACGACTCCGGTTGGGCTTCCTCGACCAAGCGAACCAATCTCGATGGGCATATCAGAATAATGGCTTGGTCGTTTCCAACCTCGATCAACCCAACCCGCATCATCCCCAGCCCGCATCATGAACACGCGCGTCGGCCGGTACCATGGAAGCGAAATATCACGCTCCCCATCACTGTCGTAGACAAAAACTTGCCCCAGCGAATTGAAATCAAAATCATAAGCATTACGAAAACCATGGCAGTAGATTTCTCGCTGGCTCAGATCAGCTGTAAACCGCATCAAGAAACCAGCCCTTGGTTCCTTGACCGGAGAATTTTCGCTTTCGAAATATTCCGGAAGCGCCTTCACGCCATTTCCGGACAACAAATACCACCAGCCATCTGGCCCCTTGCGAATTCCGTGAGCGTCATGCTCACCACCTGTCTTGATTTCGAAAATCCGAACCGGAGGACCATCAGCCACTCCATCTTGATCGGCGTCGGTAAACTTCAGCAATGCACCATCGCCCGTACCAAGCACGTCATTTCCATCAAACGCTAAACCGCCCTGAACCCCAGAAAGAGGGAATCTAGAAAACAGCTTTGTTCCTTCAAAAACCCCATCACCATCAGCATCAACTAGCGACTTGATGTAGCCGGGCCCTGACACAAACGTTGTGCCGGCAGGACTGACGGACAATGAATAGGCATTGGGAACAAGCTCATTACCGGCAACTTTTTCTGCCACAAAACCCGGCGGCAACTTCAACCCATCAACGTCGGCGAATGTTTCCGACACGAACAGCGCGGAAACCAGAACAGATAGCGCAACGACAGTTTGCGGACGAAGCCTCAGAATAAAATCGGATTGCATCGCAAGCCTCAAATGACAGGATCAGGTTCTCCAACCAACCTATCAGATTCCGCGATATCATTCTGCTTTCTGGCAACCATGATCAAGCCAGTCCCAATCAAAGCGACAACAAACCCAGCTCCCACCCAACTCATCGGAACTGGATCGTCCTCTCCAGGGAACCAACTCAATTCGCTGAACCTTGGTTGGTAGTAGGCCAAGAAAACGACGAACGCATTGTTCAAAGCATGAAGAATGATTCCAGGAATGATCGAATTCGATTTGTAAGCCAAATAGCCCAACATAATTCCAATCAAAGCCGTCGGGATTAAACGGTCAACTGCGATCACAGAGTTGGAAAGCGTATGGAACGCGCCAAACAAGGCGGCTGATATCAAAATCGACTTCCAGACTTTGCCATTTTTCAACAACGATTTCAACAACATCCCGCGGAAAAACCACTCTTCACAAATGGCAGGCACAATCGACAGACAAACCGCGATCACAACTGGTGAGACTTGCCGAACACGTTCAACCTGGCCCTTGGTTGCTTCCACCAATCGCTCACTCCAAGCATCTCGCGCGTCTTCTCCAACAATCAAACCATAACCGTCATGCCAAACAGTAATCAGGTACATCATGATCGGCCAGAGACTAATCCCCAGTAACAGCCCAGCCAGCAGGAAAATGGGGCGAGGAAAATTGAATCCAAACGCGGTCTTGATATCTGAGTTTTGATGCTTGGCGATCAACCACGGAAAAACCATGAACGCTAAAAATGTGAACAAAGCCATCACCATGAAACGCAATTGAACTGCCGACGCACCCGTTCCTTCCATTCGTCCGATGAAACCGATCGAAGCAAAATTCAATGGAAACAACATCACCAACCCAAAAATCGTTGCCATCAAAGGCACCACACGAGTTTGATGTACGGGACGTTGAAGCATCTCCGCAAAGCTGCCTTGGCCGGCATACAAAATCGAATCCGAACCGAAAATTCTGGCCGCCAACAACAGAGCCAAATAAGCATACAGCAACGTTGAAATAACGGCGAAGATCGCCGGAACGACTTCGACTTGATTGTTCAACACATCCCTGGCCAACAAAATCACGTTGACCATCGGAGTCACTGAATTCACACCATCCAATTTCATTTCCGGATTCATTGCGATCAGCCCGGGGCCAAGCGAAAGCAGAATGATTGGAATCAAATAAACTTGCGCTTCTTTAAAGCTCTTCGCAAAACTCGTCACCGCAAGCAGCAGCGAAGAAAAGAAAGCCGCGAACAGGATCAGCAATAAGAACACCTGAAACAGCGTCCACAAATTAAACACCGCTCCACCAAAGTGCTTGTCCAGCTGAAACGCCCAAATGGTCGCGAACATCCCAATCAAATTCAGCATGGCGGTCATCATGGCCACCGACAACACCGCAACAAACTTCGAAAATAGAATCCCGAAACGCGGAACCGGCGCAGCCATCAAAGTTTCAAGCGTGCCGCGTTCTCGCTCGCCGGCAGTCAAATCGATCGCAGGGTAAACAGCTCCCGTGATCGTCATCAACACCAGAATCAGCGGGATCAACGACGCCAACGGGAGGCCTCCTGAATTCTCGGAAGGCTTACCAACCGTTTCGATCTCGATCCCAATCGCGTCGCTCATCGGCAGATTCGCGCGTCTCAATCGTTCACGAATACCGAGTTCATTGAGTTGCTTGAGCTTGTTCGAAAAGTAATCGGCAGCGCTAACGGACAGCCCGCTACTTCTTGCGATAATTTTGAAATCGCCCAACTCCCAAGGCTCACTGTCGCGGACATCGACCTCGATACCAATATCTGCATTTTCTTGTTCGATGAATTCTCGTAGCCCAACACCCAATTCATCATCAAGCTTTTTCCAACCGTGCTTGTTGAAATCAGCAAACAACTGATTGGAAACCAGCGGCAACGGAGAATCGACGTCTGAGCCGGTTTTCTTGTCTGAGTCCGTCGTTGCAACGGCTGGTTCACTTTCAGCCTTCTGTTTCTCTTTGGCTTCCAACATCGAGACGCCGCCGACCATCTGCCCAATTCGAGCTTCGACTTGTTGTGCATCGCCCTTTCCAACGTAAGCGATGTTCAAACGGACCGGCTCGCCGTCGCCCAGTAAACCAACGTTGGACAGCAAAAACGTTTTGAACACTAAACTCAAAGCGGGATAAACCAACAGCGGCATCAAGATCAACGTCACGATGGTGCGTTTATCTCGGAGCGTTTCCCGCAATTCCTTCAGCGCCAATCTCGACCAGCGAAAAGGATGTGAACCAGATCGCTTCCGAACTGGTGGTGGATTCACGTTAGCGAGCATAGACGTAGCCAATTTTTCATTGGCCGAATTCTCAGCATCAGCCAATTCCGGCTGGTTTAATTCCGGCTGTTTTGAATCCGGCGAAATATTGGAATCGTTGGGTGGGTTTTCAGCAGTCATAACGTGGGCTACGCCGTCGCCTCTTTGGGTTCATTACTCAGAAGATCGACGAAGATTTCTACCAGATCGTTTCGCCCCGTATTCAATTGCAACTCTGGCAACGTACCATCGAGGACTTTTCTTCCTTCGTGCAGCAAACCAAAACGCGTGCAAACCCTCTGGGCCTGCTCCAAACGATGAGTGCAAAGAATGATCGCTTTGTTTCGTTCTTTTAAAATATCGATGTAGCTAAAAATGACTTGGCTACCAACGACATCCAGTCCCAGCGTCGGTTCGTCGAGAATCATTACAGGTGGATCGTGAATTAAAGCGCGAGACAGACTCAATCGTTGCTTTTGACCTGTGCTCAATGTCGAACATCCTTGGTCAATGAATCCATCGAGGTCAAGAATCTTGGAAAGCTCTTCGATCCGGTCCTGAATCTGAGTCTGGCTCAACCCGTAGATCTCACCAAAAAAAGAAAGCATCTCGCGGCCGGTCAACCACTGGTAAACTCCAGCCGAAGCCGACACAAATCCGACCTGCCGTTTAACATCGTCCGGCTGCTGATCGCTGCGAAATCCGTTAACCTCCGCATGCCCCCGATCCGGTTTCAGTAAACCAAGGATCATCCGCATCATCGTCGTCTTCCCAGCCCCATTTGGGCCCAAAAGCCCATAAACCTCTGAGTTTTTTACTTCGAAGGAGACATCGTCCACCGCTCGAATTACTCGGCGTCCCGACGTAAACGTCTTGGTTAAATTCTGAATTGAAATCATGAAGCAGCCTCATCCCTGGCAGACCGCATCGGGACGTCTTTAAACGCCACACACAAATCGCGGTCCATTTTTCGTCTCTGATTACAATCCTACGCGAAATTGATAGCAAATGTTTGCCACTTTCTGAAGTTTTGCGACCATCAAAGCCAAATCGTCCGTATACGCGATGTTCGGCTGACTATTCGAGTTTCCAGCCGAGTTTTATAATCGTCCCATCGATCTTTCTAATGGCTGACCCAAAATCTCTACCCAACTAACCCAAGTGAATACGCAAATCGTGCAACCCGAAGATTGGCTGGGCGCGTTTGGGCTGGACGGATTTCGTCCCGGCCAAAAAAACGTGATCGAAGCCATTCTTTCCGGCCGCGATACGCTGTGCATCATGCCGACCGGTGGAGGCAAGAGTCTGTGTTTTCAATTGCCAACTTTGGCGCGTGACGGCGTCACCATCGTCATCTCGCCGCTGATTGCGCTGATGAAAGATCAGGTGGACTCGCTTCAGAAAATTGGGATACCCGCGACTTTTATTAACAGTTCTCTTTCCCATGAAGAACAACAGTCTCGCATCGGCGCGATGGTTAAGGGCGACTACAAACTGGTCTACATCGCGCCCGAACGCTTGCGAAGCAACTCTTTCAAGCGTGCGGTTCAAAAATCAAACATTCAGTTACTGGCCGTCGACGAAGCCCACTGTATCAGCCAATGGGGCCATGACTTTCGGCCTGACTATGCCCGGCTTGGTCGACTGAGAAAACTATTAGGCAATCCGCAAACGGTCGCGCTGACCGCAACCGCCACCACGATGGTGCAGGAAGACATTGCCAAGATTCTGGAATTAGAGGAACCCGCGAAATTTGTTACCGGATTCGCTCGATCCAATCTGAACTTGCGCGTCACGTCTCCGGGCAGCAATACAGAAAAAGATCAAAAGCTGATCCGGTTTCTCAAATCACATCCCGGCTGCGGGATCATTTACGCTTCAACCAGAAAAAACTGCGAACAGTTAATCGAGTTTTTACAAGACGATCTGTCGCGCACCGTTGCGGTTTACCACGCGGGTTTGACTCCCGAATCGCGCCGCCATGTTCAAGAGCAATTCATGTCGGGCGAAATTGAAATCATCGTCGCCACCAATGCGTTCGGGATGGGAATCGACAAATCAGATCTTCGATTCGTCGTTCACTACAATCTTCCCGGCTCCATCGAAGCCTACTATCAAGAGGCCGGCAGGGCAGGGCGTGACGGAAAACCATCCGAGTGCCTGATGCTTTACTCGTTTCAGGACAAGTTCATCCAAGAATTCTTCATTGAGAATTCTTACCCCTCACGCGAAACGATCAAACAAGTCTACGAGTACCTCCGATCAATCAAAACCGATCCTATCGAAGTCACGCTTCAGGAGATCAAGGAGGAACTAGGAATCTCAACGGGTACCGGCGGAATTGGGAACTGCGAAAACTTGCTTGAAAAAGCCGGTGCCATCGAACGGCTGGACAGTCGGCAAAATTCTGCCGCCATCCGAATCGATTCGGAGCTTCCTACGTTGATCGACTTTCTTCCTCGCGACGCCAGAACTCAACGACATGTGCTACGCGCACTGGAACAAGTCGTAGGTAGCTTTCGGGGTGAAAGAATTCTGTTCCAACCAAAACGATTCGCAGATCGACTGGATATGAAATGGGAAGCCGTCAATCGGGCGATCAAGCAACTCGTCAAGCTTCCCATGATCGACTACATCCCACCGTTTCGCGGCCGAGCGATCCATGTCGTCGACCGGTCGTTAAAATTTGCTCAACTTGACATCGATTTTGGTGAACTCAAACGTCGCCAAAAAGCCGAAGTCGAAAAACTCAACAGTGTGATTCGGTTCGCAACCTCACGTCGCTGCCGTCAGCTTGAGATTCTTGAGTATTTTGGCGATCCAGATCGACAATTGTGTGCCAACTGCGACAACTGCGATGAGAACCCCGTTGCCGCACTCACGCAATCTGTTCTCGACGTCTCCGAGCGAACGCCAGCATCAGATGCCTGCCTGTACGCGGCACAGGTTGCACTGAGCGGGACGGCCAGAACCAAAGGACGCGTTGGGAAAACAATGATCGCCCAAATGTTATCGGGATCAACGTCTCAGAAAGTCAAACGATACGCCAAGCTTCCAACCTATGGCCTGCTTTCGAGACTGCGGCAATCCGACGTCGTGTCGTTGATGGAGTTCTTAATTCAACAGGGCTACATTCAGCAAAACGAAGAAGTCAAATTTCGCCCGATCGCAGCCATCAGCCCCACCGGGACGCGGTTGATGAAAGGCCAAATGTACGTCGACGTGTCTCAGCAAATGCCCAAAGCTCTTGGCAAAAAGATCGCTCGTCATTTGAACGGCAAACAACCGCATCTGGTCGTTCCTACCGAACCAGATGAGCTAATTGAGATACAGCCGGACCACCCAACGAGCAGTGAGCAAAATGACGAATCCCAAGCTGACAACATTGAAGTAGAACAAGAACAGGAAGAAATTGAAGAAGAGCCTGGAGAAGAGATTGAGGGAGCGACCGGCGTCAATGATGAAAGTGCAGCAGTAGAACTAGACAATTTTGAAGAAGATGAATTTGAAGACGACGAACCAGAAGAAGACGAATTTGAAGAAGACGATCTCAACAGTGACGGATATCGGTTAGAAGCCGACCTTCCTGATGTTGATGAAATTGAAGACGGGTTTCAGGACGAGCTTGAAGATGAGTTTTTTGAAGAAGAACCAGAAAGCGAATTCGAAACAACTTCTAATCAAGAAACCTCGCCCGAAAACGACCCTCTGCAGCCGGAACACTCAACCGCTCCGACAACTTCCTCAAAAGAACCTCTCACGCCAGAAGCAACCTCAACTTCATCAACACCAACTCACCCGCGTAGCCTGTTTGATTTTGATCACGAATCTAAATCTCATCCCCAATCTCAGAATTCTGAAGCTTCCTCCAGCCATCCACCCAGCGACAAACGTTTTCGTGCCGATCCGCCATCGGAGGGCGTTGTCCAACCGACTTTTTATTGGACTTGGAAACTGCTAACGGAGGGATACACTCGCGAGCAACTTACCCAAGTCAGAAAAATCGACCAGGCAACCGTTTTTGATCATGCCATCCAGGCGGGCGAAAACGGACTACCGCTTGAGGCAAGCTGGCTCTTGGATCAGGAAACGATCAGTGAGTTGGAGAATTTTGTTGCAAACCATCCCTCGGAACGACCCTCCAATCTGCTGGCCAAACTTCCCCCTCATCTAAAAGCTCAGTACCTTATGTATTTTGTGAAGTGTCGAAAAACACATTCAAGTTAATTACAGACCCACGTCGCGGAATATTTTAAACTTGTCTACAATTTGCAGTTACGAAATAAGTTAGCCTGGACGTGTCAGAACGCACAAATCGACACCCCAATAGTGGGTTAGATGCGTAGAATAAATCAGGTCGGATTACTAATCCAAAACCGACGCCCTACTAGTATCTACGAGTCTCGGATTGTCCCGAGCAACCAAGGAACCAATGGATAACAATCGAGACAACGGAAACCCGCCAGAAGACCCAAACTCGCGTCCTCCAACACGCAACCCAAGTCTGATGATTCCCTTGCTGCTGCTGACTGCAGTCGCTCTGTTCGCGATGTACCTTTACACCTACAAGGCAACATCCGAAATTTCGCTAGGTTACTTTATGAAGCTGATCGAAGGAAAGGATTTCAACGGCGAGCCTATCCTCGATGACAACGAAAAAAAAATCGGCTGTATGATCGAGACCGTGCAGTTCACCGCTACGGGTGCCAACGGTATTTTCAAAGTCCTACCGCAACCTGAACCGTCATACGACAAAGCCGGAAAACTTGTTGCAGCCAAGGCCGACGCGAAACCACTCGAGAAACATTTTTATGTTGAGATGATGCGAGACGATGGCGTCCGCAACAACATTATCGAGGTGCTGGAAAAAAACGACGTGCCGTATAGCGTTGAAAAAACGCAAGACATGATTGCGTGGTATTATTTCGCGCTAATTGCATTCTCATTCGGTTTGTTGATGTTCATGCTGATGCAATTCCGTCGTTCACAAAGTCAGATGATGGGCGGAGGCGGTTTTCTATCAAACTTCTCTCGCAGCCCTGCCAAAAAATACGAAGCCTCCGCACAGCCAATCACTTTCAAGGATGTCGCTGGACTAGAAGGCGTCAAAGCTGATCTCGGGGAGATTGTTGACTTCTTAAAGGACCCTTCGAAGTTCCAAAAACTTGGTGGACGCGTCCCAAAAGGAGCTTTGCTGATTGGGCCACCGGGAACAGGCAAGACTTTACTCGCTCGCGCTGTTGCTGGCGAAGCGGGCGTGCCTTATTTCAGCGTCAACGGTTCTGAGTTTATTCAAATGTTCGTGGGTGTTGGTGCCAGCCGCGTTCGCGATCTGTTTGAGACGGCAAAGGCTCAAGCCCCTGCCATCATCTTCATTGACGAAATTGACGCCGTCGGTCGACAACGTGGTGCAGGTGTGGGTGGTGGTCACGACGAACGCGAACAAACCTTGAATCAGATTCTTGGTGAGATGGACGGTTTTCAAGGAACTGATTCAGTCATCGTTTTGGCTGCAACCAACCGTCCCGACATTCTCGATCCAGCGCTGCTCCGTCCCGGACGTTTTGATCGGCACGTCACGGTTAGCCGACCAACCAAGGTCGGCCGATTGGCAATCTTCAAAGTCCACGTGCGGGATGTTCCTCTGGCAGCCAACGTTGATCTGGAGGTCATGGCTCAAGCAACCGCAGGAATGACAGGTGCTGACATTCAAAACCTTGTCAACGAAGCGGCTTTATGGGCTGCTAGAAAGAACAAGAACAAAGTCGAAATGGAAGATTTCTATTACGCTCACGACAAAGTCCTGATGGGCGCTAAGCGTGAAGAAATTTTGACGGAAAAAGAAAAAGAGCGAACGGCTTACCACGAAGCCGGCCACACACTGGCGGCTTGGAATCTGGCGGGTGGAAGCCCCGTCCACAAAGTCACCATCATTCCACGTGGGCGAGCGCTGGGCGTGACGCAAATGGTGCCCGATGAAGATCGGATGAATATGTCCGAGAACGAAATTCTAGACAATTTAGTGGTACTGCTTGCCGGAAGGGCCGCTGAAACTTTGATCTACGCCGAGCTTACGGTCGGTGCAGAAAATGACCTGGAGCGAGCAACATCACTTTCACGCCGAATGGTGACTCACTGGGGAATGAGCAAAGTACTCGGGCCGGTCAGTTACAAAATGAGTGACGACGATCCGTTTTTGGGCGGACAAATTCATAAGAGCCGTCAGTTCAGTGAACACACAATGGAAGTCATTGATGAGGAGGTTCACAAGATTCTGGAGAATGCTTCCAGTCGTGCTTTAGAACTATTGCGAAAACACCGTGACGATCTCGAAGCAGTCACCCAAGGGCTTATGCGACAAGAAGAACTTGATCGCCACGAAATTCGTGAGTTGATTGGGCCATCCGTTCACACGGAACGCGAAGCCGATTTGCCGGAGCGACCGCCATCCGTTTCAGACAACGGTTCTCAATCTTTGGCGGACAGCTCGTCGACGCCAAGAGACGCAGCTGATTAGTTTCGAAGCTAGTTCTTTCGAAGCCAACTACGATTGGCTTTTAACTCCAACAAAAAATGGTGCCCGAACTCGATTGTTTGGGCACCATTGTTTTTTGGCGGGAAGAATACTTGCCTGCCAATGTCATCCGATCTTGGTAATTTCGAAAATCAGTTGCGGCGTTTTCTTTCGATTGATGGTTCTCGCTATCTCGGCACGAAGCCGCGGAATATTCGATTGCAACCGTTCCATGATCCGATCAATGTCACTTGCCGATTCGATTTCTCGTTCTGGAGAAATCCCAATCATGACCAACATTCGACGGGCGTCGGGAGCTGGAATCACATCGATCACAGCCAAGCCTTCTAGTTCCGGATCACCTTCATTCAACACAAAATGTAGAGTGTCTGAAACCTGCCGACAAAGCTGGAAAACTTTTCTGAACTTGTTTTTCGATTTACGTTTGTTGAAGAAATAGTGTCGCGGATCGATAGCGTCGTCGTCCTGAATGACTCCACAATTCTCGCGCAACAATCTCTCTCTTTGTTTCTTGCTAAGACTCATTTTTCTCTCCAAAAGCGCGCAAGCTATTCCAAAGATGGAGAATAAAAACTTGCGCTATCACAGAATGCGCGTCATCTCGCCGAGGCGAAAGCAAGCGCAGTGGTAAAGAGACTTGTGCAGAGACGATTCAGCAAAAAACGAATTGCAAACGAATTGCAAACGAAATGCAATGCAAACGTCTAAGCAACAA
>CAZQQR010000013.1:0-4046 GCA_964595515.1 uncultured Pirellulaceae bacterium | reverse complement strand
AAACGAATTGCAAACGAATTGCAAACGAAATGCAATGCAAACGTCTAAGCAACAAGCCGAACGGAATTTGGAGATTTCACACGCATAGGATTACTTCGATGGTTGTGGTTTTTAAAACGCAAATGGCTCTCCACTGACTGGAGACTCCTGCCAAAATTGGCACGATCACAAATCAGATCCAAAAAAATCAGATCCAAAAAACTGATTCAAGGAAAACTATTCTTACCCCCTAACAACTCCTGTTAGACGGGATGAACCAGGTTAGCACGATTCGTTTGGTTGCTTCATCATGCCAATCCTGTTGATCCTGTCAAAACAAGTTCTGGCACAACATGAAGATACGATGAGGCCTACCCACATCTGTTTGTCGGTTTTCAATCTTCGGGGCGGCTGCCATCACCGCACATCATCACGATACGTGGCATGAACTCGGCGACAACTTCGACCAAGTCCGTTTGTGCCGCCATCACGTCGTGAATGTTTTTGTAGGCACCTGGAACTTCGTCCAGTCCACCCGCCAACAACCGAACGTTTTTTCGTTTCAAGTGTTCCTTCCATTCTTGCCATCGAAAATTCTGCTTGGCCTTGGTTCGAGACATGCGCCGGCCAGCACCATGAGAAGCAGAATCCAAACTATCCGGATTGCCCTTCCCGCGAACCACAAAACAAGAGTCAGCCATATTGCCCGGAATCACACCGAGGTCGCCAACTGCCGCAGGCGTTGCCCCTTTTCGATGAACGTACATGGTCTGCCCGTTGTGTTCTTCTTTCCAAGCGAAATTGTGATGGTTTTCAATCGTGCAAATCGATTCTGCACCAGCCAATTTTGTCACACGCTCATGAATCACGTGGTGGTTGGCAGAAGCAAAACGTCCCATCAAATTCATCGCCAGCCAATACTCTTGGCCTTCCTGAGTATCCATGTCCAACCAACATAGATGCCGTAACTGTTGGTCGTCTTTGATTTTCGCTGGAGCCATCTTTCGAGCGATATCCGTGTATCGGCGACATGTCTGAGCGCCCGGGCCTCGACTCCCACTGTGACTCAAGAGGGCAACGTATTTTCCTGCCTCCAATCCAAGATCGTCCGCTGGCAATGTGACCACACCCCATTCAACGAAGTGGTTGCCACTTCCACTGGTCCCCAATTGAATCCGCGCGCGGTCTTTCATTTCACGAGTGACCGCAGTGACCGTCCAGTCTTCATCCATCACATCGTGGTGATGCGGTTTCTTGAAGTTCTTTCCGGTTCCGAACAACGTGCCTTTCTTGAGTGATTCATCCAATTCACTGCACTCAGCTGAGTCATTCTTTTGAAGTTTCTCCACCGGCAAGTCCGTGATCGTCATCTTCATCCGGCAAGCGATGTCGACACCGACGCCATAAGGAATGATCGCATTCTCGCAGCCCAATACGCCGCCAATCGGAAGCCCATACCCTGAATGCGCATCGGGCATCAACGCCGCAGCACGAGAGATGGGAAGCTTACACGCGTTCTTGATTTGATTGATTGAGTTGTCATCAAAATCGGTGCCCCAACTGCTGTACTCGATTGGGTTTAATGGCACATCGTTGATTCGAAATTCGATGATGGCTTTGGCAAGCTCTCCATAAAGCTCGTGTGCAGCGTAGACCTCCGGCGCAGCCACTACCTTCGGGATCATTTTCTTGGGCGCTTCTTCGGCCTTTGCGCGGGCAGCGACCTGAGCACAAGTGATTGCCTCTGGCACACAATCGGCGGGGACACCGAGACTAATAAGTTGTTTTTTATTCATGGCTTAAAACGGACACTTTGCATTTGAAGATGTTCAGTCAATTTTGAAGCGTTTAACAGGTGAAGTAAACATGGATCGGCACAATGGAACACGACAAAACAGCGAAGAATTGGGCTGAAATTTCATTCAATCGTTTGCATGCGTTCGTTCGCGGCTTCAATGATTGCGAACCCAATTTGAATCAAAAAATTCGAATTCAATTTGAATTCTTGAACGCGGTTTCGAGATGGAATACTCCACATCGATCATCGCGAACATCGGTCGCTTCTGCCAAAATTCTCGCAGCCTGTAAATACAGATGTAGAAAAGTGCGGATGCAAACGTATTTCAAACTATCAGTATCAAACAGACTGTAAGTCATTCCAAGTCGGAGCCACCTTAGCGGTAACACCAGAATACAAATTTATTTTGTGACAAAACGATACGCTTAAGATGGATCTACCGATGCAGCCTCAGCTTCAGGGCTTGCTGTCTGTTTGAACATTCAAACGGACAGGAGAAAGAAATGAAGAAGCGAAAACGAAGATCGTCAAAGAAACGTCGAAGTTCCAAAAACAACTTTCAAGCAAAAGTAGAACGGCTCGAAGCCCGAAATCTTTTAGCCGCAGACATTGGTTTCATTGATAGCTTCCTTGACTCATCTGAACCTGCCACCGTTCAAACTTCCCCGGAACCGGTCGCTGACGCGGATTCCAACTCTAATAACTCTCGCAATCGAGATAACGGTCGGCGGCCTGATAACGGCCGACCCAACAATCGCCCGGACCGTCCTGGTAACCAAGGAGGCGATCAATCCGGACTGGATCGTTTGCTTGCTCTTGAAGCCCGAGAGATCGACGGGACCAACAACAACTTGGAAGACCCCACTCTTGGTTCGACGGAAACAACGCTTAACCGCGCCACGACCGTTGAATACTCGGATGGAATTTCTGATCCAGCGGGCTTAGATCGTCCCAGTGCTCGCGAGATCAGCAACACAGTTGCCGCTCAGACGACCACGGAAACGAACGATCGAAATTTGACTGATCTCACCTGGTTGTGGGGCCAGTTTATTGACCACGATATCGACTTGACCGAGGGCACCGATCCGAACGAGTCGTTTGATATTGAGGTTCCAACCGGCGACCCGTTTTTCGATCCATTTGGCACCGGAGAAGAAGTCATCACTTTGAACCGGTCCATTTACGATACCGATACCGGTACCTCAGTCGACAACCCACGAGAACAGATCAACCAGATCACTGCATTCCTCGATGGATCGGTCGTCTACGGCTCGGACGCGGAGCGGGCACATGAGCTAAGAACGTTCGAAGGCGGATTATTGGCGACCAGCGAAGGTGATTTGCTTCCGTTCAACGAAGCTGGTTTGGAAAATGCGGGCGGCACAGGAGACTCACTATTTCTCGCGGGAGATGTTCGGGCCAACGAGAATATTGCTTTGACTGCGATGCACACCATTTGGGTCCGCGAACACAACTCGATCGCCACGTCGATTGCTGAAGCTGACCCTTCCTTAACTGACGAGCAAATTTACCAAGCTGCGAAATCGGTTGTGACGGCGGAAATTCAGGCGATTACTTTTAACGAGTTCTTGCCGGCATTGCTGGGTGAAGGAGTCATCGATTCCTACAGTGGATACGATTCAAATGTGTCACCAGAAATCAACAACGTGTTCTCTGGGGCAGCCTACCGATTCGGTCACAGTATGCTTTCGTCTGAATTGCTTCGCTTGAACAATGACGGCTCCGAAGCGACAGAAGGAAACATTTCACTCCAAGATGCCTTCTTCTCACCAGATGAAATTACCGAAAACGGGATCGATTCGATTTTGCTGGGTGCGGCAAACCAAATCGCCAATGAAGTTGACACTCAAGTCGTCGATGACATCCGGAACTTCTTGTTTGGGCCTCCGGGTGCCGGAGGATTTGACCTCGCTTCGTTGAATATTCAACGAGGACGCGATCACGGACTGGCGGATTACAATCAGGTTCGCGAAGACTTCGGGCTTGAACGCGTCACCGATTTCAGCGAGATCACTTCGGATGCCGAAGTTGCCCAATCACTTGAAGATCTCTACGGCACCGTCAACAACATTGACGTCTGGGTGGGCGGGCTTGCCGAAGACCATGTTGACGGCGGAAGCCTCGGTGAACTCTTCACCACCGTCATTAGCGATCAGTTCGAGAGAATTCGCGACGGAGATCGGCTGTGGTACGAAAATGTGTTCTCCGGTCAGCAGTTGGAAGCAATCAATTCGACCTCACTTGCCGA
>CAZQQR010000012.1:11196-37426 GCA_964595515.1 uncultured Pirellulaceae bacterium | reverse complement strand
TACGCTGAAAAACGCTTAACAACACTCAACAATTTAATTTCACAAGCGGCGCAGTAATTGTAACAGACGCTGGCGTCATCGAGATCGTGCTGGCTCCACACTGAAGGGTCAACGAAGCGCCAGCCTGGATCGTGACCTGCATTCCAGCCTGAATCGTGACGGACTGCCCGGCCTGTTGGTTGAGCGTCGTTCCGACAACGACGTCTTTGGCCATACCAACCTGTTCGCTACTGTTCATCGCGACCACGCTATCGGCTTGCGTTCCAACATTTTCTTCTTTGGCCATTCCGATGTTAGTCGTCATGCCCGTGCCAATGGTCATCTCGTAGTTCGCACCGACGGTCGTCGATTGATTGGCACCAATCGCGTTGGTTTGGTTGGCTCCAATTGTGTTGTCTTGGCTGATGCCGACGGTCGTGTTCTGGTTCAGCCCAATGTCTACTTGTTGGTTTTTCCCAACCGTCTCCGTGTGGTCGTCACCAACTTCAACGGTCCGATCATGACCAACGTTGAGTGACTGGTCGTTGCCAATGGTCATGACTTCATTGACATCGACTTGTTTGCTGCGGTTGTTATGCACCACAAGTGTTTGGTCATTCTCGACCGTTGTGTCCATGTTGTATTGAGCGTGGATTCGGATCTGTTCCTCACCCGCTGTATCATCCATGGTCATTTCGTTGTAACCGGTGTCTTCATACGACTTGGTTGTATTTCCACGTCGGGTTTTGTGTTTCGCGTTGTCGCCTGCTCCTTTTAGTCCATAAGGCGCTGGGTTGTCTCCGTTGTAAACGCGGCCAGTGATGATCGGCCGATCCGGGTCGCCATCCAAAAAGCTAACGATGACTTCCTCATGTTGACGAGGAATGTCGATCATTCCCCACCCTTTACCCGCGTGAACCTGTGACACACGGATCCAGCACGAGCTGTTAACGTCTTTTTGGCCGTAGCGATCCCAGTGGAATTGAACTTTGACCCGAGCGTGTTCATCGACGACGATTTCCTGACCATCGGTAACCACGATCGCTGTTTGCGGACCTTCCACGACTGGTTTGTGAGTGATGCGAGGAGGCCGGTAAGTTGTTTCCGCCGGAATGCAGCGAAACTCATTGCGAAAGTCATCCGAACCACCCGATTCAAATCCAAGGTTCGACTGGAATGCAGTGAAGACCTCAACCAACGCGTATGATTTTCCTTCTTCCATCGGTCGAGAGTGTTTTTCGATCGTGAACTTGCCACCCGGCGTGAATGAGAGGAAAGCACTACTGCCAACCACATGATCATGCTCAGATTCAAGTTCTTCCATACGAACTTTAGTCAGCCTATCTCCCTTGGAGGATTCATCGTAGCGTCCCGGGTATTCGAAGACCTCGAGGTTGGCGTTGCTTTCGAAGTTGATTCGACTTTTCTTATCCGAGACCAATGCGTCCGTGGGCTTTTTAAAGTTGAAATCTTTTTGAGCGATTTTGGCAGGTCGAAACTCATAAACGTGGCGCCAACTGGTGAGTTGCTTTTCTCGCTCCCGGCCCATTGGCATGTATCGAACTTCGCTTTCGTCGAGGTCAAAGTACCCAGATGGCGAGTCGCTCATCACAAGGATATGCTTTTCACGCGAGTGCTCAAAATAGTAATAGATACCTTCTTCTTCCATTAGTCGGGAAACGAAATCAAAATCCGTTTCTCGATATTGGACGCAGTATTCTCGCTCAGGGTAGGTTTCGTTCAGTTCCAAGCGAAAATCGTTGAACCCAAGCTCGCTGAAAATCTGTCGGATGATTTCCGGAGCGTTCATGTTTTGAAAAATCTGACAGTCGACGTTGTGTTTCAGAAACCACATCCAGGGAACCATCGTCAGATTGTAGGCCGTGAGCTTGGCGGGTTCCTCAACCTGTTGCGAGTACTCAAATCGGCTTACGAAACCGTTAAAGTCGCGTGTTCGTCCGTCTTCATCAAAGTAGGTGATCGAAATTCGTTTGCCCACGATGGCGTTGCCATCAATCGCCATGTCTTCAGATAAGACGGTTGCGGAATAAGCATAATCGGATGACAAAGCTTCCGAGCCACTGAATCTTTGTAGCAAAAGCACATCCTCTCCCAAGGGTGTGTCAATTCTCGCCTGTCGATTTTCTTGCGAAAGCTGGATCATGGTTTTTCCTTTAAGCGGTGTGGATGCAACTGATCGTATCGTCCATCAATGTTTTAGAATCTGTTGAGACTATTCAATAGAAACAAAAAATTCAAATAAAAAACCGCGCTGCTAACGCGGTCCTTCAAGCAGCTTTGTCATTGGAGCAATCTCGCGAGCACTCCTGTTTGGGCGTCGTTGCCAATGGCATGTTCGCACCGTTTTAAATTTCCTGCCGATACCAATCCATTTGACCTAATCGCGATATTGAATCATCAATCAACGATTGCCGGCAGCAAAGTGAAAACCGCCAAGCCTAACGACCTGGCGATTTGATTAACAATTAAGCCTTCTTGTTCTTGCCGATGTCCCAACCGGTATCGACGGAACCTTGAGCTTTCCCTTTTTCATCCTTCTTCTTGTATGACCATTTGATCGTGCTGTAGCAGATTGAGATGTTTTCAAGTGTGTCAATCATCCCGCCGCCGGCTGAACCGTTTACGCCATAGTTGGTGATGTACGCATCGCTCAAGATCCATTGGTAGAAGACTTCGTTGCCTTCAGGGCTGACCCGGACCATGTCGATCGTAACTTCTTTGAAGACCTTGCCTTCGCAGACGGCTGCAACCAATTCAGGTGAAGACTCGTCCGCATTTTTCTGGATGTCGATTGACCCAACGTGGACTTGGCTCTTGGTTAACGCATCACGTGGCTTGGATGTTGGATTGATGTTTCGGTTGACGCTTTGACTGATCATCAACGCTTCGATCCAGTTCTGGTGTTTGGCGTCGGTTGAATTTCCCTCAATATCGCCAAGCTTGATGTATCCCATGACGCTGCTCATTACAAACTCCTGATTTGGCTACTGGTGTTGAGATAAATATTGTGTGTTCGGTATGTTTGGTTTGACGGTGTTCGTCTTTGCGATTTTGGTTGCCTGGTTTTTGAGATCGAAGGCTGGATCTGGATGTGGGCTTTTGAAAAAGTCCAAAAAAAACCCACGCCCGATGCGTGGGTTTGTGTTTGATGTCTGGGCTTTGGGCCCCAGAACAAAGTGCCTAGGCAGTCTTGTTCTTGCCAACGTCCCAGCCTTTGTCGACTGAACCTTGGGCTTTTCCTTTTTCGTCCTTTTTCTTGTAAGACCATTTGATCGTGCTGTAGCAGATCGAGATGTTTTCCATGGTCTCAATGGTTCCAGCTGAAGCTCCGTGAACTCCGTAGCCAGAAATGTAAGCGTCAGTCAAAACCCACTGGTAGAAGACTTCGTTACCTGATGGGCTGACGCGTACCAGGTCAACGGTGACTTCTGGGAAGACTTTGCCTTCGCAGACTGCAGCGACCAATTCAGGAGATGACTCATCGGCGTTCTTCTGAAGTTCGATGGCTCCAAGGTGAACTTGACTTTTGGTTAAGGCGTCACGTGGCTTTGAAGTTGGGTTGACGTTTCGATTAACGTTTTGGCTGATCGAAAGTACTTCAATCCATTCTTGGTGCTTCGCATCGGTTGAGTTTCCTTTGATGTCCCCGATTTTGACATATCCCATTACGCTGCTCATTGTTTCTCTCCGGTATGTGGTTTTAAAAGTTTTATCCGCTGATACAAACGTCTACGGTTGGTCTCGCCATCTGTCGCAGAAAAAACGGATAATTTTTGAGACCGATTTTTTCTTTTTATTCCCGCGAATTCACGTCCAGATCGAGCTGGAACGGTCTCCCGCCGGTTTCTGGTGGGGAAGCCTCGCAAAAGACCGCGTCCTATTTGAACTCGATTTTGACCTCAGTGTCTTCGGTCAATTTGATCCCCGTTTTAGTCGTCGAGCCTGTCGTAAACTGAGCCTGATTTTCGCGGCGGTAAACTCCTGTTACTTCAACGGAATAAGTCTCGTTGGGAGCGAGGCCTCTAATCTCGATACGATTTTGAGTTCTCATTTTTCGATATGCAGTGACGCTTCGTTTGTTGACGATCGTAGGTTTGGTCCAAGGTAGGATTGTGCCGTTAATTTTTACTTCTTTGATGTCGTCTACTTTGATCGGTTTATCATCCGCCGACATGAAAACGAGATACATGTTTACCGGTTTGATTTCGCTTGCGATTTCCGCCTTGGTTTTTTTCGGTTTGGGGACTTCGGAAATCGTCAACGGCCAAGAGTTGGAACTGACTTCGCCAAAGAAATCTTTGACCTCAATCTCGAGATCGGTGTCGGGGCTAAGACCCTGAAGTCCACTCGCCTGGTACAGTTCGTAGAGCGTGAACTCAAACACGCCTTTGCTTTTTTCACGGTCTTCAAGAAAGCGAGGCAGTTTCTTGATCGCTTTTCCGTCAATAGTGAGACCCATCGATTCGGTTGTCACCGGAGGTGTGATGTCGCGAATATCAATTTTGACGACGGTCGTTTTAAAATCTGATCGCCGGTTGTAAAGCTTGTTCACATTGGCAGAAATCTTTGGTCGATTCCTCAGCGACTTCATCACAAATCTCCAGCGACCTAGCGGAGTGTTTTTGTCGCTGAGCTTTCCAATCTCTAGCACCTCGTCGTCAACGTCCGAAACTGAGATTTGATGAGATTGCGCTCGTGTCCAAGCCGACAACCCCGCATTGGAAATTTCTAAAAAATGTCGTCTCTCGGTCGGGTACAAAAGTGATTTGTCGCCGGACTTCCACCGAACCCAAAAATCGTCTTTGGAACGACTGAGCAAATCATTCTCGATCGGAAGGTACAATTCCAGCCCAATCTTTCCAACCGTGGTTGGGCCATCAACTTCGTCACTGGGCCGAATGAAAATTCTCTGTTCCTGGCCGGCAAGTCCTGACAGCCATTCGAACGGTGGCCCTTGTTCCGAGCGAGCAGTAAAACTCCAAGTCTCGGGATAGCTTTTCCATTCTTTGGGTAATGAGCTGACACGAATTCCAGTTAACTGATTTCGAAGCTGCGTTGTGTTCGGGGCAGCACGATTGCTTTCATAGATCCCGTAATTGGAAACGCCCAGCACATCCAACATCAATAATGCTGGTTCATCACCGGGGTTAAATTGTGCTCCATCCAGCAACTCTTCAAGTCCAAGTCTTTTGACGATGTGCCGGTTCTGGTTGCGGGCATCCTGCGAAACAATCGTCAGACTGGCTGCCACTACCTCTTCTTCACCTTCTTGGGTTTGTAGCAAGGGCGCAAGTTTGCCGATGTCGTCTCTAAACACATCGTCAACGTCAGGCATGGGTTTCAATAGCGGTTCTTTGGCGGCATTGGCGGACCGTTTGGGTTCGAACGTGACTAGTTGGTACCAAGCCGGTTCGGTGGGAGCATCATCTCTGAAAAAGACCATTAGCGCACCAAGTTTAATTTCTTCTGTAACGCTAGGAATCGGTTTCGCATCGGGGTCTTCGGGGGGCGGCAACGTGAAGGAAATCGGGCGTGTTTGTTTTACATCCAGATTGAGGTTTGCCGTCGCGATTAGTTTCAAATAGTCTTTTCGCTGCAAGATACTTGCCCCTTCAAGGCTGTTCTGAGCCTTCAGCCAATTGGCGTACTCACTTGCTCCCTTCCAGTCCGCCCGATCCGAACGCAAAAGACGTTTGTTGATTTCGCGTGGAAACCTTTCGATTCGAAATAGTTTTACGTTGAAATTTCTGGGGCCGTTCGCATTGTTGGTCAATCGAAAATCGAATGGAGATTTAACATTGGCGAGTGATTGGATCACGATCGGATCCCAATCCGATTCATCTGGTTGATCGCCCCATCGATACAACCGAGTCCTCACGTCATCGTCTTGGCTGGCGACGGCGCGCTCAGAGGTCAGCCAGAATGTCGCGTCTTCGTTGGGTTCAATCCGCAGATCGAGAGTTGTGGGTTTCGCATTTCCGTTGCGATCTATGGCTGTCAGTTTAAATGAGAATCGGCGACCGATATCGGAGTCAATTAATTCCGGGAATTGGAAAAACAAATCGAATTCTGTTTTCTTGCGGTTGCGGTCAGTCGGATCATATTCCGCGACGGGGATTTTTGTGACGTTGAAGTCGTCATCGAATCCAAACTTCAATTTGTCCATTTGCTCACCCGTTGGCTCAAGGCTAAGCTCGACCGATTCGACGGCAGTTAATTCAAGCTGAAAACGGACATGGACAAGATCGATAGGATAGATCTGGTAGACGTTCGACGGATTGTCGCCGGCAATAGAAATGCTGGGCTCCAGTTCTTCCCAGGCAATCGAAGGCGCGAGCCCGATTTCAATATCTTGTTGATCTGAGCCGCTGGCCGCAAGGAAATACCGGTAGGCGTTATCCGATTTGGTTTCCGCGTAAGCGACTCGAAGTCGTTGGGCTTCTTTGACGGATTCGTTCACCACGAATTCCAACCCAGCCCCAGGGTTCTGGTCAGTTGGTTGGCGATCAGGATTGAATCGTTCGGTGCGCTCGACGGATTCCAGATTTAGGGTGAATTCGCCAACGACCGGCGAGTCCTTCTTGTTGGATCTTTCCGCATCGGGGTCTGCTTCCGGTTGAACTGTTTTTATCAACGGTACGTAGCGCCGTGATAGTTGACCAAGCAGTTCCGCTTGGACTGGGGTCAGCGTTTTATCAGTTCCCAACTGAATGTTCACTGTTTCAATGAGTTCTTCATTGCGGATCTTAAAATCATTCCATCTCTGCAACCAAACATCGATATCGGGTGGAATTTGGGTCGACCGCTGAAGCTGATCGTCCGACAAAGGCACGACCTTTGAAAGCCTTGGAGGCAAAGGTATCTCAGTTAAATCCTTGTAAGTGTCATCGTCCCAGAATCGCATTTGATTCCGCATTCGGAGAAGCACAGAAAACTCGAGCAATCCCTGACGGTATCGGCCGAGAATCGAATGCTTGTCGTTGATCGTTGATATGTTGAACTTGGACGGTTTACTTGGCCGTGTGACAGATTGTTGAATCTGTTTTTCATAGACGTCGATCTTTTCCTGTTCCATAGACAGGAAGCCAGGCGAATCCTCTCCCAATTCCAAGAAGCGTTCCAGTTTCCGTATCGTCGCACCAGGAAGTGCCGCAAAATGTTTGTCTTGATAGAACCAGTCCACGAACCGATCTGGCCGACGGGCATACAAATTCCACGAATGCTTGGGTTCTATTTCAGGTTTCGCGTTTGGGTCAACTGGCGGTTTTGATTTGACGGTTAGAACAAGAGTTTTCTCACCACTAACTGGTTGTTGGGGATCCACAATCCCAACGTCGGTTTTGATCAAGACAGGATGCTGAATAGATTCGTTTTTGAAGTTTCGCGAAAACGAAATCGTGTGTTTGTAGACTTCATCAAAAAAGTCCTCGACATTGAGCGTGTCGAGGTTCTTGTCCGCTATTTTTTCGATGGAGTGACGAACGGCCTGTGCAAAAATGGAGCTCTCTAACGGCGTTGAAACCTGAGATATCTCACTGTCAGAGTGAGACGTGATAATCCAGAAGTCATCCCCCAAATTCCATGCGTTCTCTTTGAGTGCTTCCGCCAACAACGTTTGAAAGCGATTTGGATCTCGTCCAGGGAAAACGGGAGACCAACTATATCGCCCGGCATCCAGCAATACGATTTTCGTTTTTGCTTTCGACTCATTGACCTGCGTCAACAGTTTTTGCAATTCCATCAAAGCGAGGTTGTCGGACTCGGGGCCAATCCAGCAAATTTCATCCCCATTGTTTTTGATGTGCCCGTTCAGGTAGACAACCAGAATGTCGTCTCGTCCGATCTGTTGGTCAAAAAGTTGGAGCTTACTTTCTTGCTCGTCCAGTTCCTGGATGGAATCGGTAACCGATTGAACGTTCGCACTGAACGCGTCTTGTAAAACGGCGCAGCTGTTCTCCGAGAAAGGAATCTCCCGGGGGCCCGAGTGGTCAATTCGATTGACCGAAACAAAGAGCTTGGGTTTCGGGTCCGGTGAAACGTAAAAGATAAAATAAATTGCGGCGGCTATTGCAAACAAAAGCAACAGTCCAGCGAAAAGGTTGCGATTCTGCACGCCGCGCAATTTGTCTTGATACTGTTTTTGCCGACGACTTACCGGAGGCATTGAATTGCTTTCTCAAATGATCGAAGGTCAAAAATTGACGGTGCGCAAGATTGAAGTTGCTACACCACGTGAGCAACTTCAAATACTTGAGCGAGTCACTGCAATGCCCTAAGCACCGCGAAGTGTATTTACTCTACCACAATCGAAAACTGTTTCTTGTCGTCGATTCCAATTTTGACTTTGGCTACCGGTTCGTTGTCCGCCATTCGCTGAAGAATGCCAGAGGAGAGTTCGGGCAGCAAGGTTTGGTTGACGATCTTGTCGATGTTGCGAGCACCTGATTCTACTTCCTTGCAGCGTGCAGCGATCTCAGCACAAACAGCATCGTCGATTTCGACTTCGGCTTGGTAGCCAGTCTCGATTCGCTTTTTGACTTTGTTTAGTTTCAAACCCGCAATTTTCTGAATCACAGGATCGGTCAGCGGGTAGTACGGAACCAGTGTGATACGTCCAAGAAAAGCCGGTTTGAAAATGTCCTGGCGAATGAACTCCTCGTGCAACGTTTCGGCAATCGCCTCTGGTGCCGGAGCCGTTTCTGGATCGGCACAGAGTGACGAAACCAATTCCGTCCCCGCATTCGACGTCATCAAGATAATCGAGTTGCGGAAGTTGACGACGCGTCCCGTACCGTCAGTCATTTGGCCCTTGTCGAACACTTGAAAGAACATTTCCTGAACTTCCTTGTGCGATTTCTCCATCTCATCCAGCAGAATCACGCTGTATGGTTTTTGGCGGATGGCTTCCGTCAGGATACCGCCCTTTCCATAGCCCACGTATCCGGGAGGAGGGCCGGTCAACGAAGAACCAGTGTGCGATTCTTTGAACTCAGACATGTTGATGGTCGTGATGTTTTGCTCGCTGCCGAATAACAGATGGGCCAGTGAAAGGGCCGTTTCTGTTTTTCCGGTACCACTGGTTCCCGCTAACATGAATACGCCGATCGGTTTGTCGGGATCAGCAAGATTCGCACGCGAGTACTTGATGGTTTCGGCGATGCGATGCAACGCGTGATCCTGTCCGATCACTCGCTCTTTTAGCAAATCTTCCAGTCGCAAGATGTTAGAGATTTCATCCGACACCATTCGTCCCAGCGGGATTCCGGTCCAAGATGAAACGGTTTCCGCGATGGCTTCTTTGTCACAACAAGCGTGAACTAGCGGCTCGCCTTCTTGCAATTTTTCGAGGTCTTTTTCCAAGCCTTCAATGTTCTGCTCGATTTCTTCCTTGGATGGCGACTCGTCTGTCGGCTCCTCAAACTGCTGATAAAGATCGCTGATCTTCTCGACAAGTTCTTTCTCTTTGCCCCATCGCTCATTGAGCGTCTCAAGCTCTTTGCCGGAGATAACCAATTGAGCTTCAATTTCTGCAATCCGTTTGGAATGATCTACGGAACCGATCGATTCCTGTGCTAACGCTTCTTTTTCCGTTTCCAACAAACTCATGCCTCGCTGAATGTCTTCGATTCGAGGAGGCGTCGCGTTTTGACTGAGGTTAATTTTGGCACAAGCCGTATCGATGACCGAGACGGCTTTGTCCGGCAGTTGGCGCCCTGGAATGTAGCGGCTCGAAAGTCGAACAGAATCGATGACGGCATCGTTGCGAATTCGAATCGCGTGGTGCTTTTCCAGAGTAGAGGTCAGACAGCGAATCATCTGAACGGCTTTTAGTTCGTCAGGCTCATCGACTTTGACGACCTGAAAACGTCGGGAAAGTGCCGCATCTTCTTCGAAGAATTTTTTGTACTCGGCCCAGGTCGTTGCGGCAACGGTTCTCAGCTCACCTCGTGCGAGAGCTGGTTTTAGCAAGTTCGCCGCGTCACCCGAACCGGCTTGCCCGCCTGCACCGACGAGATTGTGTGCTTCGTCGATGAACATGATGATCGGGTTGGGAGCGCTTTTGACTTCTTCAATGACACCTTTGAGACGATTTTCAAACTCACCTCGGACGCCGGCGCCGGCCTGTAGTAGCGAAAGATCCAAGGCCCGGATCGAAACGTCTTTGAGCATCGGAGGAACGTCGCCCTCGGCAATTCGCCGCGCGAATCCTTCGACGACAGCCGTTTTTCCAACGCCTGCTTCGCCGGTCAAGATCGGATTGTTTTGCCGTCGCCGACAAAGAATGTCGATCACCTGACGAATTTCTTCATCGCGTCCAACGATCGGATCAATCTTTCCGTCGCGTGCCTGTTGGGTCAGGTCGATGGTGAATTTTGCGAGGGCTCCGTTCCCGGAGAACACTTGCTCTTCACCGCCACCCGCTCCGGACTCGGATGGAGCTGCGCCTAATTGCTGGCCTCCTTTTTCGACCGAGTTCTTGGTGATGTCGTGAAACTTGTTCATCAATTCTTCGATTTCAATCGAAACCAAAGTACCTACTGGCAAGCCATGATTTCTGGCGTCCTTGAGGACGGCGATCAAGGCATGCCCAGAACGGATTTGTGAACCGCCAAAATCAAGCGAAGAGATCATCCAAGTGTCACGGATCAAGGAGACCATGTGAGGTGACAATCCGGGCGTCCGCGTGTTTCCTGTTTTTAGACCGTTCAAGACACGAACCAAATCCTGATGAAAGGCTTCGGTACTGATTCCAAAATGGCGAAGAATCAGATTGATGTCCGAATTGGCGGTGTTGATCAGGCAAGAAACCCAATGCTCGTTCTCAATGTCATAGTTGGTTCGTGCGACGCCAATGCGACCCGCTTCGTCGAGCGCAGCTCGGCAAGTTGGATTCAATCGGTTTACGAGTGTTTTTAGCCGGTTAGATTGCATATCTTGATCTCCCAATCAATTTACTGACACGTCCCAAGTGAATCGCTTGATCGTATCATCACGTTTGTGTTCGGTTGGCTCAGAGATTACCCAGCTGTCGAATCCGAGTCGGGTTGAGCCTAGCTGAGTTGCTGAGACCGCCTCGGGTTTAACTTGAAAACGAATGTCGAAATCGAGTGGACGTTTCAAAATGGCTTTGATTAAATCAACCAATCTTTGAAACGCAATATTGTCAGGAACGGAACCCGTTCCTTTGTCTTCGCCGTAAGGACAAAGCGAATCAAAGTCTTCACGTTCGAGCGGTCCCAGCCGGACTTCGAAACGTTGACGATGGGCAAGCACCGATTCTCCAACGACCGCTGTCCGGCCAAGTATGTTGTAACCTTCGGTTGATTGGAGACGAGTTTGAATTGCTCGTGGCAAGTAAACACGCTCCTCGACAAACTCACGGACTTTGACTGGTACCTTAAACTGGTTTTCTACGCAGCGGCGAATCGCACTGGCTGACCGGATGTTTCGCGAAAGTAACCCGGCCGAACTGGCGAACACTTCATCAGAAAAAAGGTGCTGGTCTCTGGTCGACTCTAGCCCCAATCCGCAAATCGAAAGCAGTGCCATCGTGCAAGAGTCTTCGCGAGACGAAATGTCACGCCGAAACATCTCAAGCAAAACGTCTTGACGGTTGGCTTTCCAAGCTTCGAAAAACAAAACGATGATTCGCGAGTTGAAAATGTCAAGAAAATCTTGCATCAAACGATTGGCCTGACCACCGGCAACCATGTCTTTATCATGATGCGGAAGCACGCCAGTCGGGCCGAACAAACCAATCACATTGGTGTACAGCTCGATCAAATCGCCTTCCTGCGTCAGTTGCTGGACTTCGCCCGAAGGAAAATTCTTGGTGGCTGCTGAGCGAAACCGAAGACTCAATGGACGCTCGATGTTGGTCGGATCTTGTGAGCGATTGACCAGCAAGTTCAGTGCGCGCGCAATCTCGAAAAACTCGAAACGTTTCGCGTTCTCAAGCACTTCCTGTTTTAGATTAGATTTTTGGTCCCGCATCGCTTTGAAAATTTAGAAAGGACTCGGCCATCTTCCGCAGCCGTGATTGTGAGTTGTGTGAATGAGTTGACGCCGGCGTGCAACGAAAAGAATCGGTTCAAACCGCATGAAAACAGGAACCAGCTCCCCGGCCGGTTGCTCCCGCGAGTTTCATCGAGGCTGACTTCGATGCTAGTTCCATCTGCGATCGCACCCCAGGGAACCGATTCGATTCGATCCGTAGTTCGAGATTTTGATACTTTGACCACGGAATTAATCCATGAACCGGTCATCGCGGACGAAGGGCGGTCAAGCAACTCCAAAATTCGACGTAGCGTTCGAACTTTTTCTGAATCGTTGAGCAGCAAGTAGTTGAGATTCAGCAACGAAATTAGCTGCCAGTAATATTTTGAATCGGTATTTTGCATCAGCATCCGATTCCAATCGCTAACGCGCGTCGCTGAGTTTACCAGGCCACCGGCAATGACTTTGAATGAGCTCGATCCTCCCGAGACAAGATTCAAGTCGCGAAAAACGCGATTGCAACAAAGCGGTTTGACCAGGACTTGAGCGAATTTGTTGTCTTCGGCCGGTTCCATCGTCAGGTCGACGAGAGAGATAAACAGGTCCGTCCCATCGCCTTGAGGCCGGAATGAACGACGACTCGAATAGAACAATGAGTTGGAGGATTTTTGCCCGTGGTGTTGAACGCTATAGAAAGGATCGATCTCGACGATGGAGCCGTCTTCGGCAATCCCGCTGACACTTTGCAGATCAAAAATCTCAAAATCAAGTTTTGCTGAGTTGGCATCGATCGGCGAATCAACGCAGTATTGACTGATCGGTCGCGCGATCGGTTGTGGTTCAAACAAGTTCACAACGGGACAGCAGTTGAGTGAGAAACTTGATTTGCCGACAACCGATTCCAATCGCTCATTGGAAGTCTTCAAGTAAAGAAAAATATCAAATACGTCTTTTTCAGATTCTCGTAGACCTTTTGGAATCGGCAAATCGAAGAACAGATGCTTTGCCGGATAGGCGAACATCTCCATTAATATTTGATACTCCAGTGGCAGTCCTTCGAACGATGGAAGGATCAATTCTTCTTCTTCAAATCCAAGAATCCGAAGGTCACCCGCTGGTAGTTCCCACTGATTGTCTGCATCCTGATATCCGATCCCCAAGAGCGATTCGGAGTTGTAAAGCAACTCGCTCAGTTCGTACTGAACATTTTTATCCGAGATGAAAAATCGAATCGAATCATTAAGCGCAGCATCAAGCGGCAAACCTTCACTGCCCTGGATGGAAAGTTTCAATGCTGAAACCGCAGGTTTTGCGAACGCATGACGTGCTTCTGGGAAATCACGTTTTAGTTTGCAAGAAACAATATCCAGGGCGTAGCATCTCGAATCGTAACAAGTCCGAAACTGGGTGTCGCTGAGACCTTCCAATAGCAATCGCGTTTTTTCTCGCGGTAGGATCTCGCCGCCGGGTTTGACTTGGTCACCCGGTTCGAACTGAACGACAGAGAATGCTGGAAAGGGACGAGTCGAGAGCGGCAACAGTTTTTCCAAGAGAGCCGAAGCAATCTGTGGAAAATCGTCGTCCATCTTCATTTGGACCCGCGCCGTCAAAAACGCGAACGCTTCGATCAAGCGACGGACGAAGGGATCTTCGCGCGCATCACGTTCGAAATCGAGAAGGCTCGCTTCTTCCCCGTGCGTTTTGCTGAACTCATGCCCCTGTTCATACAGGAAGCGAAGTTCTTCGCGGTAGTATTCAAAAAGTCGGTTCGACATGAATTTTCAATAAATCAAGTGACGACGAAAGTCTGTGAGCCTGTATCCAGCCCCGATTCGAATTGGATTTCATCAAAGGGTTCGACCACAAGTTCCGCATTCACCTGCGTGGTCAGCAAGCGATTCTTCGCTGAAGGAGTCATTTCAACCTGAACGCGAGCGAGACGTGGCTCGTAGCGTTCGATGGCAATTTTTACCGAGTTGCAAAAACGGTTTTCCATTTCTGGATCGCCCATGTTCAAGCTTTGAAAGTCAACGACACCAAAATTGACTAAGGAGTTGTTTAGCAGCTTGGACGAATTTTTATCCGTCGGTCGCAAAATATAATCGGCTGGAATCGATAACCTTGAGTTCAACAAGCACTCAATATTGTTGCGAACACTCTCGATCACTTCGTCCGCCGAACAAAACCGTTCGAGGTTTTGAAATCGATGAAGCAGTGGAGCCAAAAATGGATCAGCCATTCGTGTCCCCCTGGCTGGATTCGGCAGAGCTTACCACCGACAGTGTCACGTTTTCAAAATCAAAGAATGTGAATTCGTCTTCGCCGGCGCCAAAAATTCGGCGGCCTTTTCCATGCTCAATATTTTGAAGGTCCAGCCACTGGGTTTCGCGTCCAAGTTTCAGTGACTCGCTGGAGTCTTCGTCGAACGAGTGGAAGTACATTCCCGGCAAGTAAACCGCCATCTCGGTATCGTCGTGAAGCGTCAAACGAGCTTTTGCCCACAAGTAATCCACCAATCGAGTCGGTTTGGAAACGTTGATTTTGTTGACGAGATGGTGAGGAATCCAAAGGTAGGTTCCCTGCACAGTGTGGGCTTCGAAAACAGTACACGTCAAATCGTCGAGGTCTCGGAAGCCTTCATGCTCTGCCTCGCCAACGGTCAACTTCAGTCTCGGCGCATTCTCCAAGACCCACCCGAGTGACTCCTCGAACTGCGCTTTGTCACCTGAACGGGCACAAGACCACGCCCAGAGAAGTTTGTTGGTGACGTCGTCGGGAGTTTCGATAAACTCTGGAACCATGCCGTCATTCCAAACGGCGCGCCGTTGGATTTCCGCAACTGAAAGATTGTCGATAAAACTCGTCAACGCGATATGCTCACGTTCAGAGTCAAGCGTTTTTAGCTGGGACGCGATCTTTTCTACTCGATCCCAGTTTCCAGTAAAGCAAACCAGTTGAACGAGTACCAATCTCAGTGTCAGGTCGCGCGGATCTTTGGAGACCGCACCGTTGGCTGCCTGAATTGCATCTGCGAGTTTTCCCTGATTGAACAGGTTGATAATATCATCGATCATTCGCCATCCTCATTCGCTTTGACTTGCATTTGTAGGGTTACCGGTTCGAGAATCACTCTCGTTTTGCCGCTATCGTATTTGTGATGAGGACACAGCCGAATGGTACAGTCGTAGCGTCCTGGATCGGTGACGTCTTCGTAAACGAAAAAGCCAGTGTTCTCGTCGAAGAATGGTTTTACCATCTTTTGTTCAAAGCCGCGGTTCTGGCCGCTGGAATGTTCCATCAGCCATTGTTGCATGTGATCCTGGATTTCCTCCGGACCGACCGATTTACCAATCTGGGTCCTGCATTCAATTTTCAGGCGATGCGCCATGCGGCAAACGCATAACATGTAGTTGAACATCGTTGACAGCCGCAGATTGTTGGTTGCGTCGACTGTCCCCATTTCCTTGTTACCCTGGACGGACTGACAGGAAAGCGTCGCAACAAACGGAGACTGATTGATCGAGAACAGCGGGATAAAGCCGATAGAACTGTAGATCGCCTCGTCTTTTTCTGAGATCACGATCTCAGTCGGGGCGTAATTCGCAACTGATCTGGCGTCCGTATTGAAATAGGTCAGCGGCAATCCGTCGATGAGCCCACCATCGTAACCAGGCTCGCCAGGTTCATCGCTGGTGGCAAGTGTTTTTGCATCGCGATCAACTCCGCTAACATCAGAAAACCAATCGTACTGTTTGAACGACCGGAGCATCGTTTGGGCAACGGCAAACGATGACCGCCCCCACAGCATGCTTTCGTTGTCTCCAAAACCATCGACTTCGCTAAACGAAATGCCTGTCGGTACACTCCGCGACCCGTCGTCATTTACTGAACCGCTCATGTGATAGTTGCGGTAGGGCTTTCGAACCAAGACTCGTGGCAAAGTAATCCCGATCATCCGCGAATAATCTTGCTGACGGAATTCATTCCAAGCGTTATACCGCGGACGTTTGAGGATCGATTTAACGTCGATCACATTTTCGAGCTGGCTAAAGTTGTGAATGGATTTGCCGAAGAAGTTTGGGGAAAGCGACATCAGGAACATGCAAAAACATTCTTCGCCAATTTTTGCCAGTTTGCGAAGCGCTCCAAGGTCGATCTGCGAGAACTTTTCCAGCTCACTTTTCTGCGTATCATCGAGTCCGAAATCGAAGTCGACGATCATCAGGCTGAACGGATAGACCGCAGAATAATTTTCCAGATCGATGTTTTGTTCACCGATCAGAAAATCAAACCGCTTGCGGAACAGTTTGTCGTAGATCCAAGTTTGCCGATACGAGTTGGCAACCAAGTCCAGTTGAAGTTCTTCAGCAGACACATCAAGTACGAAAACATTAACCCGCCGTGTGGCGGGCATGTTTCGCACGTCATGTTCACTCGACGAAGCCGACTGAATCAGTTTATAGATACTACGATATGAGGATTCGAGCTGTTGGAATCTTGGATTTTGCAGAACCTGCCGAACGATCAAAACCATCTGTTGTTCGATTTCGCCGATTTGGACTGCAATTGCAGTTTCCAGCTCATCGAGGTTTCGGATTTTTCGGAGGTCAAGACTCTGTAGCCACTCGATAAAAAGTGGAGTTCGATCCTCATCATTCACGTTTGGATTAACCCTCAGATCGACTGGCGACCAGCGACATCGACATGTTGATTTCTTCAACCTGGAAGTGAGGTCGCAGCTGAGCCTTGACGTGGTAAACGCCTGGGTCAGTCGGATCCTCAGCGACTTTGATTTCAGCAAAGCGGAATGGCTTTCGCGCTTTTGCTTCTTCACTCGCTTTATCCTGGTCGAGAACGTAATTGTTCACGAACCAAGTGTGGATGTACTCTTCGATTTCATCGGCTTCTTTGGATTTACCAAGCTGAATTCTCAACATCGGCTGTAGGGCGTGAGCCGCACGTGAAACCGCCATGATGTATGGCAGTCGAGCCGAAAGGTTTTCGTTGGCTGTCGCAGAGTTTCCAGCCGCTGAATCATCGTATTGTTTCGGCTTGTGAACCGATTGGCCACCAATGAAGACAGCGTGATTCGTGTTCAACTCGTACAACAGCGGCAAGAATCCGACTTTTCCGAGAATCGCATCTTTACTCATCGGCAATGGAACCTGAGTCGGGCATTGAACGCGAGTGTCTGAGTGCTCAGAGGTGAAGTAGTGAATCGGAAGCCCTTCGACTTTACCGCCACTTTCCAAACCTCGAATACCAACCGCCCAGCCATAGTAAGCAAACGCGTCGCTCATGCACTGTGCCATCGTGAACGCAGCGTTCATCCAGCAGTAACGATCGACCTCGGTTTGCTGTGGTTTTCCATCGGCACCAAGCGGAAACTCTTGGTAGCCAAACGCAGAAATTTGTTGCTCACAATCACTCGCACCATAAGGCAGGCGAGCCATTGCTTTTGGCATGCACATCGCGACGTAGCGAGAGTCTTCCATTTCGCGGAAGGCACGCCAGTCGGTCATTTCCACAACGCTTGGGTTGAGGAAACGATTTTCGATTGCTGTATCGTCCAAGTTCTCGAGAACTTCCCAGCCTTTGCCTTCTGGAATACCAAACATTTTTGGCGAAGGCGAAGTGATGAACGGGCAATGCGAGACGGCACAAACTTTGGCCATGGTCGCAAGACCTTTCACATCGACGGCAGCGTGAGAGAACTCAAAGTCTCCAACGATTGTGCCGATGGGAACTCCACCGAGGGTGTTGTAACGCCGGGTGTAAATTTTGTCGTAAAGGACCGTGCTCTGGAAATTTGACGAAGTCATATCGTCGAGCAATTCGTCTTTACCGATATCGAAAACTTGGATCCGAAGATCCGAGCCAAGCAACGAGCTTTCGACTAAATGCTGAAGCCCTCGCCACGAACCTTCCAGTTTCTGGAATTTCGAGTTGTGAAGAACTTTGCTGACTTCGACCGAAAGTTGCTGATCCAATTCGCGAACACGATCATCAATCGCTGCGAGTGTTTTCTTTTCAATTCGGAAAGTACCTTTTTCGGCATCTCCAACAATTTTGCTCAACCAACTGGTTGCTTCTACTCGTTCGGTGCCGCCTGTTGCGTCGACCAATTGATCGAGGAACGAAACGTCACTGGTAGTTGTTGTGGTCTCTTGAGCTTGCTTTTCTTTTTTGGCCACGATTGCGCCTTTCAAACTATCACTGTGGAACTCGGTGCCGTCGATACCGACAGCATTGAACGAAAAAACTTATGCCCGACTAGCTCTTTTCTTTGTCTAGCTCGGATTTCAGTTGGGCTAAGCTTTCAGGGTTGCTCAACATATCTTTGAGCTTCTTTTCGAATTCGCGACTCACGTTTACGTTTTGTCGGGTTTCGAGGAGAGCTTCGCGGAGTTCCTTCATCGCGGCAACAGAAGGGACTTGTTTGGCGACTGCGGCAAGGATTGCCTCAGGGCCAAAGTCTTCCATCGACTTGAAATCAAGCTCAACGGTCTGAGTTGTTTCGTTTCCTGGTTCGCCGAAATCAACGTCCAGTGAAAGTTTAGGTTTGATGTTTTTGACCAAGTCATTGAATTTGCCAGGATCACTGACTTCGACGAATTGGCGATCTCGCAATTCTCGTTTCTCAGTGTTGTCACCGGAAAGATCGGACATGACCGCGATGTCAAAAGGAATGTCCTTTTTCTCAATGGCTCCGCCGGTTTCGACTTCGTACCAGATGTGCGTTCGCGTTTTGTTCTTTTTCGCAGCAACTTGCTTTGCCGCCATTTTTGACTTGGCCATTCGTTCTCACTTTCAATAATTCGTCTCAGAGGGAGTTGCGTGACCTTGTAAGAAGGATGAACCGCGTCGCCCCAACTTTCAGTACCGCCAACCGATTGTAGATGGTTAAAAAATCTCTCTCAAGCAATTTGACAGATATTTATTTTCTTACCAGTTTAGTTGCCCCATTTGCCTGATTTTTAGGCTGGTTAGTGGCGCTGATCTGATCCACCGTAAAGTTAGAGACCAAGCAGTGAACGATTGGACGACCAAAAGTGAGAATTCTTAAAACGAAGCGACTGCGTAAGCCTGGGGATAGAATTCAAGCCAAGCTACGTTTGGCAGCGCGAGATGTGTCGCTAAGCGTGTGGCCACGAATGTGACCAATCCGCCTAACCGTCATACTCTTCGCCAGAGTCTGAGTCGTGTCGTTTGAAGCCAACTCGTTTTTGAAGTTCATCCAACGGACCATCATCCCCATCCAGCAGAAACTGCAATAGTTCTGGCAGATCCATTTTGCAGAATCGAATCGTTTCACGAATACGATACGAGACGGGCGAGTGTCGTTCCGTCCGGTGAAAGAAATCCGCGATCCGCCGAAGCATTTCAATGGCTTGCTCTCGATTGACGATTTCGCCTGTCATGGCAGCGCCTCCGCCACTGGCTGCCGCGGCGCCTGCCTGGCCTTCCGGGGCGGCTTCTTCTTCGACAGGCGGATAACCTGGGCAGTTTTCCGTCGCCAAGTTGGTCACGATCGACTCCATTCGCTGGAGACTTTCGATGAAAGTGAAACTGACGATCTCGAACATCGGTTCGCTTAGGAGTTCAGCCAGCGCGGCGTTGGCTTTTTGAGCTGCTTCGATGACCAGAGCCAAATCGCCGATGAGTTTCACATAAAACTCAGTCGAAGAATTGGCAGCGTCGCCCGCGTACCGGCCTTCAACGCCTGTGTTCGCGCCTTTTAGTCTCGCGTTGCGAAGCAGAGCATACGGCAGCGTGTCTTTTTCAGTGACAGGCAAATACAGAAACAGTTTGTAGTTATCGGTGACTTTGTCGTCATTTCCAACGTAAACGCCACGGCTCAAAAACGTTTTTACTTTTTCGCGATCCTGTGGGTACAAGTGGTCGGGGAATCGCTCCACTAGCTCACGAAAGATATCCAGGCCTGCGGCAAAGCCTTCCAGTCCATGTCCGATCAACATCAAGTGCGGAAGGTACGAAGCCAGAATCAGCGATTTGGATTTTTCTTCCAGACATTCGATGATTTGTCCAACCAAGTCCTCAGCATCACGTCCAGTGCTGGCCAGATCGAAAGAGTTCATGCTTTCGTCGCGAACTGCTTCGCCGAACGCAACTCTCAATTGTTCGTGAATACCGTCGCCGGTTGTTTCGATCTGTGAAACGACGGACGAGGCAGCGTCTTCGTCGGCGCCACAGGGTTGGTCATCAGAAACAGGCGTCAGCGCGGAGCGGAAATAATCATTCAGCTCATCGTCGACGTAATTTGATTCGATTGGAGGTAAGTCACCGATTGGACCGGAGCTGTTTTCATCGGATCCATTTTCATCAGATCCGTCATTTGAACTCTCGGGCGTTTCTTCAGCGGCGTCGTCTGAGCCGTTGTCTTCCACGTTTTCTTCGCTGGAGTCTTCAGCCTCGTTTTGAACGTCCGACTCGTTTTCAACTTCGGAATCGTTTTCAATTTCGGCGTTTTCTTCTGTTTCCAATTCGTCTTCGCTCATGATGCCACTCGAGTGTCAATGAAGTTAGGATAAGATCGCGAGATCAGGAGGCAGGCCAAGCGGTTACCGTTTGGAGGTAACTTACTCGGCATTGTTTCCCATCAACTCAGAGCCGAGAGATTTGAGGATCTTCGCGTGGGTGCGACTTCCCCATGACCGGCTTTTGTTTAGTTGTTTGGCGGCCTCGGCAAGAGAGTGACCCTCGAAATAGGCCAGTTGAATGAGCTGTTGTTCTTCATTGGGAAGCGTTGAAATCGCCTGCCGAAGCAACTCATTCATCTCTTTTGATTCCGCTCGATCTCCAGGATCATCATCACTCCCTGCAAGCTCGTTTTCAATTGGATTCTCAGTATCGGCCGCTGAAAAGAAGTAAACGACGGCCAGATTTTCCACCTGTCCGGAAAACCATTTGGCGTTTTCCTCAGGATCGTTAGAGTCGTCATTTTTGGCTTCTGCTTCCCTAGCCTCGTTCGCCATCTGCATCGCCTTGTGACGTCGATACTCAGCGCGAGTCGTCCAGTTCATCCGAGAGATGCCGTCGTAAATCGCTCCCGTGATTCGGTAGTAGGCGTAGGTTGAAAACTTGGTCCCAGGTTGCGGCTGATAAGTTCTGGCCGCCTGAGCAAGTCCGATTTGCCCATACGAAAGCACGTCTTCTAGTTGGATAAATCGAGGCAGACGTTTATGAATCTGGTTGGCAATCGATACCACCAGTGCCTGGTTCTTTTCAATTCTGGATTCAAAAGTCTCGATCATTTCAATTCTGAATTCGGCTGACGATAGAGTTCCAGAGGATTTCAGTTCGCTCGTTAGCCACGGGGTCTTCGTAGATGCAGTTTGCGACCCAAGTGACGCATTCCTCGGTTTCGATCGGAAGCTGATCGATGGAAGTTCGCTCAAGGACACAGCGGACGAGTTCGCAAAGATTTTCGAAACTGAATTTCGAGGGAAGTCGATTTTCACTGACATAATCGGTCAAGACACCATGGCAGCTGGTGTCTTCCATGGAATGAATGGTTCGTTCCAAAATAGAACCGAGGATCTCTTCCTTGGAGGCTCCCTCTTCGTGCTCGAAGGGGAGTCCCTGGTTCGATTCAGATTGTTTCTGGTTGGGGTCACTCATTCAATAATGCTCTAGAGAATCAACTTTGTCGTGCGGCTGACTTCGTCCGGTCGACTAAAACAAAATAACGTTGATCAGCTTGGCATGCAAAGCAATTTACCGTAGCAAATTAAAATCGCGCCTCCAGATTCTTTGGAGACCAAACCGTTCATCAATCAGCCGTTCAAATAGATGAAAATTCCTGCTCCGATAACGGTCAACATAGATGCTGCGAACAGCATGGTTCCCAGAACCGAGAAGTTTCGATCCCGATCAATCGCGTCTGTTCCCCAGCCAGCCGTATCCGCAAACTCATCGCATTTGAGGAACACGCCGTTAAGAAATCCACGTTCACTGGCGTGTTTTCCGGTCGAAACAAAATAGCAACCAGCAAGTGAAAGGTCGTTTTCATTGTCGGGCATTTCAGACTCGGTCCAGAGCAAAGTGTTTTCAACCAGGTACTGAAAATTAGGTTGGAATTTTTGCCTGATCCGCACAATCATCTTAAAAAGCTCTTTGTTTTGCGCGGCACGAGAGAGTTGGCTACTCTTTCCCCAGCGGTTCACTACCCAGTCTTCAAACGATCGACAGGCTCGTTGGACTTGGATCGATAGATTCTTTTTATCGATTATTGGAATGTCTTCTGCCTTGCAGCCGGCTCCGAATCGCCCGGACTCGGCGCGCTGGGAACCGAGTAGGTTTTGCAGTTTGGGAAACCCTTGATCTTTTTCCATTGAGCAGAAAACGAACGAGACAGGGAACTTGACTTCAGTTTGTTGCCGGATGGCCAGCAGGTCTTTTTTGATCGCTGTCGTGACGGTTTTGTAATTTTCTTTGACCATAAATTTGTCAAATGGGATCACAACTACGACGCCGTGAAACGGAATTTCACCCTCCGTTTGAGCCCGAATCATTTGGCAGAGATAATTGATTCGATCCATCGGCGTGTCGCCGTCTTCACCCAGGATTTCACTTTCATCTAACGCATCTTCGGTAGCTTCTGGTGGTGCCTGAATCTCGCCAGACTCATAAGGGTCCAGCGATTCAGAGGGGTCAAGTGATGCTCCAAATCCAATCGAACCGCCAAAGGACGAATCGACTTCTGCCGTCACGTCATCCATTCCGATGCTCGCCGACCACTCGGGCACTCCAACGGAAGCCTGCAACGTGTTCGTTGGATCAATGCCGGCGTTTCCTTTGCCCCGCCCGGCGCTCAGTTTTTCAACCTTGGCACTCGTATTACAAACTTTTTTTAGATGGAGATACACACTCTCATTGGTTCCAAACCAATGCATCCATTCGTTTTCTCCCGCGGGTAACGCTCCAATTTTTCGGTTCTTCATTTCGGCATGCATCGCTTTGGAGACCTCTAGCGATGGGCCAAGAACGAGATATCGCTTGAACTCGTGCCATTCGAAATTTTGCTTTTCACGCCACTTGTTGAGCGGATCCCAGCATTTGTCGATCTCCGGATAGAGCGTCGGTTTGTCTCGCGTCGCCAGCCGAATGCCCCAGTAAACACCGACTGAAATTAGCGCCGCCAGAATGTAGTAGAGGACAAAATCGAGCCAGGTGATTTTGTAACTAAACCACATTTCGGTGATGCTGTTGATCCGGTAAGCCCCTTTGGAGAAGGCGCTAACGACCCAGATCACGGTCAGAAAAATAACGAAGCAGATAAAGAACGCGATGGCGATTTTTCCCGCCAACGTCATCTTGGTCGACTTGATACCGACCCGTCTGAAAAATTGTCCACCGTAGTTAGCAAGCGCGCGAAACGGATAGAGCGCGTGCTCGATCATCAGAATGAACCGATTCATCTCAACCTACCTTTTTGAATGATTCACTAACGCCAAAAGAAAAACACGAACGCGGCTGTGACCAACGCGATGACCAAAAAAATCACAAGGTTGTTCACAAATGACGCGTAACCAATCAGTCCAAAATTGTGAACATCTGGTCGCCTCGTGTTTTCCCATGATTCGGTTTTGTAAGCCTTGCGGATTCGCGAGACGCGGCTAGATGCTTTTTTTTGCCACTCAACGTCGGTCATCGGTAATGCTTTGGGGACGACGGTTTTATCACCCGTTTGATAGACGCCGTGATAGCCGAACATGAAACAGATGTAGTAAACTTCGAACGCGTTGAAGTATCGTTTTTCGTAAGCCTTTTCGGCTTTCAAGAAAAACTCGGTGTACGCATTACCTGTTTTGAAATAGTGCGCCTCCAGCGTTTCGTCTTTCCAACGGTTGTGACTGATGATGATCTCAGAATCGACCCAAGCAACCATCGCGTATTTGGCTGCCTTCCATTCCCGATCGGTTTCCAGTTTTGAGTGAGCACGATCAAACTCGTCTCGCAGCTCAACGGTTAGGTCACGAATCGTCAATTGGTCCGCGCGCTGAACGATCGCCAGAAGATTGGTCAGCAACGGGTCAATGACTTGTTCGTACTCAGGCGACATTTTTGGAAGATCAAGCCAAAGGAAGGTCGGAATGAATCGGCGTTGGGTTCAAACGGAAGGCCATTGCTAGAGATTCTTTTTAACAGCGAATAAAGACATTTTATATTGAAAAGTCCGCTGATTGATTCCAACCGTAATTTTTTCTGTCCCCAGATCAGACATTGGAGTCCTCAGGTTTTCCTGATCGATACGCAAACAAATCGTGCCAGATTGTTGAACGCCATCCCAGTACTCGTCCCGAATGATGTCGGAGTAGATCCAGCCAGCTTTTCGAGGTAGATCATCCTTGGTCCGGGCGGGATTGTCAAAAATCACGCCTTGTTCGCGGTTCACAAAGTACCGATCAATGTTCTCATGGCTTCCCAGTTTCCAATAAAACTGGCTGGCGTCATTGAGATAAGTGTTAAAGAACAGGTTGGCGTCTTCCTTGTTCATTTCGCCATAATTGAATGCCAGATAGAGCTGCCAATCGCCGCTAAACAACTCGGGCGGAACGGCCGTTTTCATGATCACATCATTGCCGGCTTCGGTTTGCATGGCTTCCGCGATTAATGGAAGACGTCGGATTCGAGTGTCTCCTGGGTCGACGAAACATCGACGAACTCGCTCCCAAGCCCAATCAAGCGATGCCAAAATATCGTCGTGATCGTAGCGTGCGTAATTTACTAGGTGCTCTTTTTGGGGATCAACGATCGCGAGTTGACCAATCGCTTGGCATAGGTGGCTGAAGTTCTGAAATGGATGCCCGCCAAGCGACTGATTATGGCAAACCAGCCATCCGCGAAGCTCGCTTAGTTTGAAATATCGGTAAAGGGTTTCACTGTTCTCTTGATCGGCAATCCCTGAAATCCCAAAACCCGTTGCGTCCAAAAATTCGATCAGTCGGCGAAGGTAGCCCGATAACTGGTCCTCCATCTTCTGATAAAAGCGTTTTGATTGCTCGTTGGACAGACTAACCGTTGATGGAGGATGAAAGCCGGCCGATACCTTGGGAATCTGGCCACCTGCGGATTCGGTAAGCTCAAGCCGGGCAATGGGAATGTACTCAAAATCGAGACTGCGCTGAGCCGAGCAGGTCACCACGGCTCGTAGGTTCTTGAAAACGATTGGCCGATCATTTCCGCCGCTGTGAAGATCGAAAACGGTTTGTTCAAACTCGTGAAATCGCGAGTTATCGTTAGATTCCGAGACGTTTGCAGTGTTGGGTTTGGCGATCGAAAAAGCCAGATAGAGAGTGACGGCTTCGTTGTTTTCCAGTCGCTTTTTTACTTCGCCGTCATCACACTTGCGAAGATCAAGTCGGGCGATTTCTCCCGATTCAAATTCAAACAACGTCCCGTTCTTGGTTCGACCACTGGCTGCGACAACACAGAACTGCCAATCCTCAAAACCGGTCTCATCGATCTCCAGATTTCGCAATCCGTAGTTGTAAGGCGTTCCAACATGCGCACTGGCCGCCAACTGATGGTCAAAATAAACTTCCTGCCGCTGAAAGTGCTGGGGAAGAAGGAACATTCCTTCTTTCCAGGAAATAGAGTTGTTTTTCATTGACGACTTCACCAGTAATTAGACAGACTGACTCTACCAAGCCAGAATAGAGAGCAAAACTGCTTTCGGGAAAAAAATATCGAATTCTGGCGACATCCGCCGCCGGTATTCGTTAACCAAACTTGACCAGAGTCCGTTTACTTTCAAAGCACGTGACAAAACTTTCTCTAAACTCACGCGATGCCAAACCCAATCTTTCGATACATCTGCGAGTTGGGCAATACTGTACCGTCGGTTCTTCGTCGGCTGCGGATTACTCCGTACAGTCCCAAAGTGTAGAACCCATTCATTGTCGAATCGGATGCGCTCTTTCGGGAGGATACATCGAGTGCTTCCATCCCTCCGCCACGATTAGCGTCAACGGTAAACCTAAAAACCGCTCGCGGCTCATCCACGAAGACGTCCTGACAATCGGCACGGTCGACCTGATCGTTAACATGCCGATCAACAAATTGCCGCCTCGTGAATTCGATGTCAATTTTAACGAGGAAGATTCGCCCACCACCAAAGTCTCCGATGGACCGCGAAGCCTGGACGACACGACGGACATCACGCCAGTGAAGATTGAGGTTACAGAGAACCAATCAACTGGCAGCGCAG
>CAZQQR010000012.1:0-11096 GCA_964595515.1 uncultured Pirellulaceae bacterium | reverse complement strand
GGCAGCGCAGACGGAGATTTCAGCGAAGATGTCGAAGGCCAAGTAGGCGCTGATTCCGATGCGAAAAAGGAGGTCGAGGAGTTCGCCGAGCCTACGATTGATCCGCCGGAAACTAAATCGGCTGGAGGTGTTGCTGAAAAAGTTGTTCCTGAAGAAATGGGTTTTTTGGAAGACGACCAGTTCGAAAGCCCGCTCGATATTAGTCGAACGATTTCAGTCAGCCGATTCTCTTTGGATGAAACCGACTCAACAGACATCTTCGATTCCGATGGCTCCGTGGACATCTTTGATTCTGACAAAGACCTGATCTCAACATCGCCAAAACCAGATCCAGCGGTTGTTGCTGAAACAACTCCTGAAGATTCGGGGGTTGAAGGCCAAAGCGAGAAATCAGACGAGAAAAATGCAGACGAGGATAAGCAGCAAACATCAGAAAAATCAGATGCCAACGCTCAATCACCAGCAGTGGACGCAAACAATCGTTCGCTTCGATTCGAATTTGACTCGGCAGACCCGACTGACATTCAGCTCACTCAAGAAGAGTTGGACGAGATTTCGAATACGGAATTGACTGATGATGTTCCCGGCACCAGTCTGTCTGACGCGAGTAACGATGAGGATTCGTCCGATTCGCCAAATTCGCTTGTCGATGGCGTTGAGGTTGCTCATAAGCATTGGAAGTGGAGCGGCTCAAAAGCTGAGATTGCTTTCCGAACCTTGCTTGATCAGCGGAGTCATCCGCCGAATATTTACGAGTGTCGTGACGGCCAGTTGATGATGGCTTCGCTAGAAGATCTAACAGCAGAAGCGTTGTCCGATCGTAAATCCGCCGTCTACCTCATCAGCGATTTAAGCCTGAATGATCTAACTTTGTTGCTTCTTCAGAAACGTTGGACGGATCGAATTGGTCATCCGCAAGCAATCGCGATGTTCCTGGCGCTCTCCCCGAGACGATTGGTCAGGGAGTTTTTCGGTTCTGTCGACGCCTGTTTGTTGGTCAACGAACGGGAGCTAGAACTGTTCCGTTTGAACGCAACGATTTAATTGTTGGTGTCCTGCAGAACTTCTGCTGAAGTAGCCTATCGAACTCGACGGCTGCTTCCATTTCCTGCTGACTGATCGGAAATCCGAATTGCTGGCGGTGTCTGCGTTTGAGCCTTGGGCTGAGTTTTTGGTGGATCTTGTTTGCCGATGAGAATCGACTTTTCAGATCGCGTGTCCGTCAGCGGACCAGAGCCAACCCAATCAGTGAACTTTGCCCCAATCGGACCTTCGAATTTTTTTGCCACAACAGGTGCTGCTTTGCTGACTGGAGCCGCGTCTTTGATTGGAATCAAAGACTTGACGACTTGTTTAGGAGTTGGGCCTATTGGTTGAAGCGGACTGGCGTTGACTGCCGTTTTGGCCATTTCCGATTCCGTGGGCTTGCGACGAGTCGTCTGCTGCATCGCAACACTGGACAGAGGCGTTGTCGTTGTTGGCAGCGTCTGAGGTTGCAATGCCTGCGGTAATTGACCGGTCAATGCTGCAATCGCGTTGGCCTTCTTTTCAATGGCGGTGCTGCCTGGTATTTGATCGCCAAGCTTCGCAGTGACTGCCATCTGCGTTTTTGCCTGTGCTGCAGAAGCTGCAACCATTTTCAAATTTGCCATCTTTGATTGAGCGGCTTTCTTCTTTGCTGCCAACGCTTCGCCTGCTCGTTTTTGTTCCGCGAACAATTTTTCAATCGTCGGGTCGTAAAGTTTCTTAAGTCGTTGGGTAGAGTCCGAAAGCGGTACGATTGAATCAGTTCCGGCCGCGTTGGGCGTGTAAAGCGGTGTTGGCGGAGGCGTGTTGGGTGATACTGAATCGAGCGGACCGCCCTCAATGATACTGCCGTCGATCGCGTTTCCGCCTGGTAGGATTCCATCGCCGAACGACTCCTGAACGGGAATCGTCTGGGTAGGAATTGTCTGAACTGGAATGGATTGCTGCATTATTTGAGGCGGCGTAGAAAGTTCATTCAGTTCTCCAAAACCATCCTGGATAGGAGCCGTCCCAATGACAGTTTGGTCCATTGATTGGAAACTCTCCATAGGGATTTCAGTGACGACATTGGTGTCAACAGGCAAAGCACTTTCCATCGGCTTGCGAGCTATCGAAGGATCGCGGCAAACGTAATCGAGGACTTGGTTACGTTCTGACATTCGTCGCTGGTAATCCATGTAAGCTTTCGGGCTGGATTCGCTCTCTGAAAGTGCGACCCCGTGGTAGTCGAGGAATGTTCCACGTTCGTAGTGAACGTTCTTTAATGAGATGGAGTATTCGACTTCGGCATTGATGAATTGGAGTTGGGCTTCCAAGATTCGGCGTTGGGCTTCGAGAAGTACGTCGAACTGAGATCGACCGCTTTCAATTCGCTCGGCGGCCTGAGCGCGATACTCGACTGCTGCGTTGTATCGTTTTTCGGCGATCGACATCGCCGTGTGGGCGCGACGGGCTTCTGCGATGGCGTTACTCAGATCAAGCAGGATTTTTCTTTCCTGTTCTTTCATGATCGCCCGCTCACGTTGAAGTGAAAGTTCAGCATTTCGAACGGCAGCGTTGGCTTGACGGTAACCAACTGGCATTCGGAATTCGGCTCCGATTTGCAACTCCTGGAAATCGCCACTGGCTAGATCACTGAACGCACCTGATTCAGCGGTTCCATTGTTGATGTCATCTCGAAGCGATTCGCCTCCGCCAGTCAGGCTTTTTCCAAGTCCTCGGAACCGGTAGTTTCCAACAATATCCAGCCGTGGAAGCAAAAAGTTCTTGGCAGCCGTCAACTCAAGTTGTTTTTGTTTTAGCACCCATCGCTGACGCCGAGGCTCTGGCCGCTCGGCAAGAGCAGATGAGACAGATTGATTCCAATCGAAAACGAATGGGGCTTTGACTGGTTTATCAATTGGCTGCAAAAGCATGCCGTCCGTAATTGGCATGCCCATGAGGTAACGCAGACGTCGTTCGGCAACACGAACTCCGGTGGTTCGTCGGAAACTTCCTCCCGATGAACCACTGTTGGTTTGTGTTCCTTCGATCGGACGGCCTTCCATCGACTCGATGATGGCAGACTCAAATCTTAGGTACTGTTCTTCAGCACTGGCTCGTTCCAAGCCACTGATTCGTTTTGATTCCGCTTCCGCTTCGGTATTTTTAAACACGGCATAGGCAGCGTCGCGAGCATCGGTTTGAGCGTTCAACTCACGATAGGAGTAGTATAAATCCCAGTAAGCGTTTTCCACGTTGCTGACAAACTCACGAACTGACTCTTCGAAATCTGCCAATGAGATTTCGGTGTTTGTTCGGGCGATCAAGATTCCGTTGTAGACGCCGGGTACCTGACTTGGTCCAGCAATGCGATTGAATGTACTTCCTGATCCCTGCAAAAGTGGATGACGAAAACCAGAATCGATGATCGCTTCCCACGTCGAGCCGAATCGGTTTCCCGCCTGATTGTTGTGGTCAAAGTTGATCGTGCTACGCGAGGTGAACAAAGTTCCGGTGGCGGCCAGTTTTGATACGCCAACATTGAACTCGCCAAGGTCCTGAGTCAAAATCCCGTCGGTATCTCCCGAGAACAAGTTGTTGAATGGTCGGTCGTTATTCTCAAAGAACATGGCGGATGACAATTCAGCGTCAAACGCACTCAGGGCGGCATCTTCGCCGACGGATGGATTGGTGAACCGAAGTGCAGGATCGATGGATGTCTCGATTCCGTCTGGCTGAGCAACCAAAGTTCCACCGAGGTCGCGGAAAACTTCTGAGTCGCGTACCGCTCGGCGAATACATTCTGCCAATGAAATTGGAGCGTACTGCACATTCATGTAATCGATCATGGTTTCTGGAGAGACAGAATTGATCGATGTTGCTGAGTCTTCCGGACAAAGATCCGGCTCAGAAGGTTGAATATACGAAGGCCCCGATGTGGGAAGCACCGCATTGTTGGGCGCAAAGGAAACCTGGAGCTTCTTGTTCGTTTGACAACCGACAAGAATTCCCATGCATCCACAGATAAATAGAACCAGCATCAGTCTGATAACTTGCAAGTTCATCAAAAGCCCCAATTCGAAAACAAGCGCGCTAACAGTTGCAGTCAGCACATCTATCCTCAAAGATCGGACACTTATATCTGGAAAATTGCTATTTTTGATAATTACCCGCAAAGCTTTACATTTTGTCCAATTGACGTTTAGGCCAAGATTTCCATTTGGATCCACTAAATCCACACGTAGACTGGAATCTATGAGTAAAGACACGACTCGACGCGCGATCGACCTCAACGCACTTGATCATTTGCTGGATTCCCTGGCCAAAACAGCCGGGAATTCAAGCACGAATCGAAGTGATTTCTACGCTTCGATCAACAAAAACATAGTTGCGTGTACTGAGTCCAAAGCATCCGCGATTCTTGTCAGCAATCAGGACGGTCGCAAAGTTCGCTTGGTCCATAAGGTTGGCTGGGAAGAGCTAGCGAGCAACGACGTCACTGCGTTTCAAAAGTGCATTCAAAGCGTGCTTACTGGGGAAGTAAATTCCGTTTCGGTTTCTCTCCCCAGCAGTCGGGCCTTCATTGGCAAATGCAAAACTCAAAAAGGAATGCAGTTTGTCTATGCGCTCCTGCGAAATCTCCAAGACAACGAGCTTGAGTCTCAGGTCTTCACTGATCTAGCGAATGAGATCGCAAGTCAAATTAAGGTGTTCGAAGACCAGTTGGCTTCCGGTGAAAAACCAAAGTCGATTCTGAATTTGACGCACATTGCTCAGCTTGTTCAAAATCTTGGAAAGTCAAAGAACACGACGCAAATGGCTTTTCATTTGGTCAACGACTTGGCTCGAATCACTCAATCAGACCGAGTTTCGTTCGTCGACAAATGGGGAAAAGTACAGGCCGTTAATGGAGCCTCCAGAGTCTCGCTCAGAACTTCATCCGCTCGTCGTTTATCCTCGATCGCACGGTTAACATTGGCTTCAGGAAACTCAATCGAATGGACTGGCGAAGAGGTTCAGATAGATGGGCCACGGTCGACACGCGGTTTAAAACAGTTGGTGCTGGATCTCGGCACTGCAGAAGGGTTTGTGATTCCTGTTGAATCAGATTCCTCAGCCTGCGGGGTTCTGGTCGTGGAGTATTTTGACTCGGGAGAACAAACCGCGATGGAGCGGCGAGCTTTGGTCAGTGAAGTCGTCAATTTCGCGAGTCCAGTTGTAGAACGCAGCATGCGGGTCAGTTCAATTCCGGGGATCGGAATTCTTGACACGGTGTTTAATAGATTGTTATCGCGGCCGGTTCGACTGATGGCGTTTCTGGCTGCACTGGGAGCGGGTATCGCTTTGCTGGGATTTTGTTTGTTTGGAATCCAGCGACCTTTCGAAATATATGGCGAAGGCGTTTTGCAAACTGCGACTCGCCAGCATGTATTCGCTGGTGTTGACGGCGAGATCGAAGAGTTGCTGGTCCGCGAAGGCGGTCAGGTTGAACACGGAGAACGTCTGGCAGTGGTTGGTTCGGAGAGTTTGGAGAAAGAACTAATCTCGATCGAAGGAGAAATCGCCGAAGCCAAGCAGGAAATGCGAAACTTGAAACTGTCTGATTTTCGTCAAGACGAAGAGACTCAAGATGACGCGACGAAGCGGGCCTCTGATATTGAGCGGCTCAAGCTCAGATTGAAAACGCTGGACGCTCGAATGGAATTTTTCGAAAACCAAAAAAGTCAATTGGAAATCGAGGCGCCCATTGGCGGACAGGTCATTACCCCCAATTTGCAACAGCGATTGGCGTCGCGTCCCGTCAATCGCGGCGATCTTTTAATGACGATCGCAAACACCTCCGGAGAATGGGAAATTGAACTTCAGGTTCCTGACAATCGGGTGGGATTTATCAAGCAGGCTCAAACGGATAACGACGGTGAGCCACTAGAAGTCATTTTTAGACTGGCTTCGGATTCGGAAAAAACGTTTTCGGGGACGCTAAATCGTCTCGACTATCGAAGTGATCTTCGGTCGCTGGACGAAGAGTCTGTTGTGTTGGCGTATGTCGATATTTCGGAATCTGATCTTGGCGGTTCACTTCGCCTTGGTTCGCGTGTGTATGGCAAAGTCGTTTGTGGTCAGCGGAACAATTTTTTCTTGTTGACTTACGAAGCCAGGAACAAAATTCGAGAATGGTTTTTCCATTAGAGGAAAGATGAGATGAATCAAACACTTTGGAAATTTTGCACGGTCATGGTTGCGATCGTAGTGACGAGCGGAGTCAGCACGCAGGTTGCTGCACAAAACGTATCGTATTCATCCGATGATGCTGTCTTGAAAGTGATCGAAGAGCGTGAAGTTCCTTGTTTGACATCAGGTGTGATTCTCAAGAACGACATCAAGGAAGGCTCGCTCGTAAAATCCGGTCAATTATTGATGCAAATTGACAGCCGGATGGCTTCGCTGGATCTGCAGAAGATTCAAAAAGAAAAACAGATATCCGAAAAAGAAGCTTCGTCGACAGTTGAACTGCAATACGCCCGCGCCTCGATCGAAGTCGCTCAAGCTGAACTCAGCAGGGCCCTTCGCGCCAACCAGCGACGCCCAGGGGCGATCGCCAATTCCGAAATTGATCAATTGAATTTGATGGTTCAACGAGCACTCAGCGAGCGAGAAAAGACCGAGTTTCAGATCGATCTAAAAAGAATGGTGACGGGTGTCCGAAATGTCGAGCTTGCGATCGTGGAAAAAAGAATCAAGGATCATCAAATTACGGCGCCGATGGATGGAATGGTTGTCGAGATTTTAAAACGGCAAGGCGAGTGGGTTGAGGTAAGCCAGCCTGTCGCCAAAGTGATACAAATGGACAAGCTTCGTGCTGAAGTTAAGGTTCCGGCTTCGCTTGCTCTCGACAATTTGGTGGGTAGCAAAGCGACGTTCAAACCCAAACTTAAATCGCTTTCAGAGAAAGAGTTTTCGGCAAAGGTCGTATTCGTTTTTCCAGAGGCCAACCCGGTAAACGCGCTGGTCCGTGTTTGGGTTGAGATTGAAAACCCCGATTTAAAACTCGTGCCAGGCTTGATGGGGCGACTAGAGATTCTTCGCGAGAATACGGATGTAGTCGGTGATACTTCGGAGACTAAGAGTGCAAAGGCCGAAACGTCGGATGGGAATGATGATTCCGGCGACGCCACTGATGTTTCTTCTGGCGAGGTCACAAAAAAAGAGTAACGCCGTTTTCCAATACCGTTTCGCAATTGCGGTTTTTAAGGCCGTTTTGCTAACAGTGTGTGCTCTCAATCATCATGGATACTTCATCGCCAATTCCCTGGAGAACCCGCCCCGACTTGGTTTCGGTTGGGCTTGGTATTGCTGGCGATACATCGTTGGTTGATGATCAGCAGGCAGGTGGAGAGAACTCGGGCTTTCAGTACGCGGGTGATTTCGCGGTGAAGGACGAAGTTCGGAGTGAGTTTTATCGGTTTGGAGAGCTTGAGTTTTTTATACTTCAAAGTTTGCGAAAGTCGGTGTCGCTTGCGCGGCTGAAGCAATCGATTGAGTCAAGTTTCGGAGTCTCCATCGATTTCGCTGAGATCGTTTCTTATATCAACCGATTGGCCAAAGACAATTTGTTGGTTGCGCTTCGGCTAGGCGATGGAGAACGTCTGTTCAAGCAAAATCAGGCCGAGCGTTCCGGGCGATTGGCTCAACGAATTCAGGGATTGATGAGCATCAAGCTACCTGGTTTTTATCCTGGTCCGATTTTGGCTCAGTTGAAACCCATTGGAAGTCTTTGTTTTCATCCAATCAGCATATTGTTCGTCTGCTGTGCAGCGTTGTTTACGTTCGTTTACGCGATGTTGTCGTTAGAAACGGTGATGGCGAAGGCACCCGCGATATCAGAATTGATTTCACCGACCCATCTCGGTTTGATGCTGGTTGGGTTCATGGTTGCCAAAGTGCTGCACGAGCTGGGGCATGGATTGGCTTGTCAAAACACGGGCCACGAATGTACGGAAATGGGCGTGCTGCTGTTGGTGTTCATTCCATGCTTGTACTGTGACGTTTCCGATTTGTGGACGGAAAAAAGTCGTTGGAAACGAATGTTCGTTTCACTGGCAGGTGTGTTCGTGGAACTAGCGATTGCCACGATTTGTTTTTGGGGATGGTACTTTTCTCTGGACGGGCATTTACAGCGATTCCTGTTCGGAATGATGTTGATCACTTCGGTCAACACTCTGTTTATCAACGGCAACCCGTTGATGCGGTATGACGGCTACTACGCGCTGTCAGATTGGGTGAGGATCCCAAACCTATCGGCTGTTTCGAAACAGTTTTTCAATGGACGGATTCAGGACTTTTTCATTCCCACGGAAAATCATTTGAAATTTAGTCAGAACGGTTGGTTCCTTGGTCTCTATGCTTTTGCGTCTCTCATTTATCGGTACTTTATTTTGACTGCGATTGGTTGGGCGGCGTGGATGTTTTTCGATAGCCAACAATTGACGACTGTTGGGAATATGTTGGTTTGCGGATTGGTTTTAATTTCTGTTGTTCCGATCTTGGCAGGTAGCAAAAATGCGGTTGTTGCAGGACTGAAGCAAGGTCTTCGATTGATCAATGTTTTTGTTTTCCTGGTGTTGATCGGTTTTTGTGCGCTCTTGTTGGGGGCGATTGAGTTTTCTCATGAGGTGCGTGGCGAGGCAGAAATTCAACTTGCAGATGCTCGGCAAATTTTTGCGCCTGTTGATGGTCAGTTGGTTACCTGTTGTCTGGATGGACATCGTGCGGAAAAGGGAGAACTGGTTGCCAATATTGTTAACGAAGATTTAGAGCTGGAAGCGATGACGATCACATCGGAGTTGCAGGACATCGGGCTTCGGTTGAGTGCACTTCGTTTGGCCTCTGAGTCGTCCGTGGTGGCGGGTGACATTGAGTTTTGGCAGAAAAGAAAGAGCTCAAAGTCACGGAATCTAAAAGAAATAGAAAGTCGTTTGCAATCGCTTTCGATACGTTCTCCGCTGGATGGCGTTGTCGTGGCGGCTCGACGTTCAAAGTTCAACGATGAAAACGACGTTCAAGATTTGTCGATCTTAAAAGGCAGCTTGTTTGCTGAATCCAACCGCGGATGTTACGTCAAACGCGGGGAACCGCTGGCGTATGTAGCGAGTCCTGAGCGGTGCACTGGATTCATAGAGGTCAACGAGCGGGACATCGAGTTGGTGAAGGTTGGCCAGAGTGTTAGTGTTTTGATTCCCCACTCCGACAGGGTCGTTGACGGCGTCGTGTCGAAGGTGTCACTTGAAAGTGAAGCTGAAATGGCCAATGATAAGGACTCGAGTTCCGCAGCAGAATTGCCTTCACGGTTTTATGTTGTTGAATTCGAATTTGAAACGGATCCCCAAATCCGTATTGGGTCCTATCATCAATCGGTCATCATTTGCAAACGGACGACGCCATTGGGATGGCTTCAGCGGTGGTGGCGAAATTCAATCTGGTTCTAAAAATGGCCGTTGCTGTAATCCAATACGAATCCAGTAGTGGTCGGACGAAAAGTTTCAAGGTTCGGCCAAGGCAAGCGATCAGAATTGGTGCTTCGAATTCCGCCGATATAAAATTATCCAATGTCGACGGTGTTGCGCCTCAGCATTGCGAAGTCAAATTCGAAGGCGGACGATGTGCGATTCGAAATCTAACCAAGGGAAAACGTTCGGTTCGGGTGAACGGAGCCAAGGTAAGTTCTTCTTCGCTTGAGAACGGTGATTGTATTGAGATTGGTCAGAATCGTTTGACCATTGTGCTAGAGCAATCACAGAGTGACGATGACTCTAAGAGTGCATCGGTTGTTCCGGTGGTCGGCGGTGCTGCGGCGGTTGCGATGGCAAGTAGTTCAGCGACAAATCCTGTCGTCGATAAAACCTCCGAAGAATCGAAATCTGCGATTGCGCCGTCCAGCGCAACGAGTTCGGTAGAGTCGAGTTCGGTTGGGCCAAGTTCTGAATCGAAAACCGAAAGCCGTTCCGAGGCCAGTCCAGAAGATCTGTTGGATGAGCCGGAATCGGATCAGCCGATTTTTGAACGCTATTCTAACGGTGTTGCTTCGTTTGAATTGACGGATTTTAAAGAGTGGGTGCATCCGGAAATTCTTAAGCGGAAAGATCATTGGTCGTACGCAGTTTTCTACAATCATCGAGCGAGTAAGCTCAGTGGGACGATGCCTGAAGAAGTCGTCAATTTGCTTGACGATATGCCGGAGGAGGTCTCTGGTGAGAACGATTTGTACTTTGAGATGGACGACGATGAAGGTCCGCTTTTAAAAAAGTTTGATAAGTATTCGGTGAAAAATTCAGGGTTCTTGTGTTTAATCAAGAAAGGCGAAAGAAGCCTTAACTACGAGAGTGATCTGAAATTCATGGCGACTTGGTTCATGAATCCAGACGGGTTAAAATTTCATTTGATGAATGGAACGAAGTTTTTAGCTTCGAAAATCTTCGGATTCTTTGATACGATTGTGGTTCGCGATTTAAACAAAAAGAAGGATTTGGTCTTGTTCAACGACCTGTCTGTCACTGACTGGGATTCATTTCTTCAATGGATCAAGGAGCACACCTATGACGCTGGTAATTGATGTATCCTGCAAAGGCTCATCGCAGACCAAGCGTTTTGTGCTTAACGATAACGACGTGATGCACATTGGTCGGTCTAACGAAGAGTTGAACTTGGCCAGTGATCCTCGGCTTTCGCGAAAGCACTTTATTGTCCGCTATGATGACGGAAGTGTTGAGATTGAACATCTTTCGTCGACCAATCCAACGTTGCTGGCCCCTGAGGGCTCAGCCGATTTTAAGAAAGTGAATGGGACGCATCTTGAGCGGGCAAGTTGCCGGATTATCGCGGGTTCACATCGTTTTGTGTTGACGGTTGAAAAACCTGATTCGGTGATCGACGCGACTTTGTCAGATGCGGATCACAGCGATTTTTGGAGTGATGTCGATGACGATGATCAGGAGCCAATTCCTGAATCGCCCAAAGGATCAAATTCCGTGGAGACGTTGCGGGAACCGGAAACACGGATTGGTGGATCAAGTCGAAAGCCGGTTCAGAAT
>CAZQQR010000011.1:29337-38021 GCA_964595515.1 uncultured Pirellulaceae bacterium | reverse complement strand
TTAAAACAACCGTTTTTGATTACCGAAATCAGGCTCTGGTTTTCGAAACGCGTTGCAATTGAGAGTCGGAACACCAAGCTTCAGAGAATGCTTTGAACAAACGGTGTTGAACAAAGCTTTGATCTGCTCGCCCCAAATCCCTTGCCCTTTCATGCGGTTGCCAAAACTGGAATCGTAGACCTTACCGTTACTCATGGACTGAACACGGCTCAGAATTTTCTCGATCCTGTCTGGAAAAAATCTTTCGGCCCAATCAACAAAAACCGGCTCAACAGCCAGCGGCAGCCGCAACACGACATAGCCCGCATGGGTTGCACCTGCCTCTGAAACCCTATTTAAAATCTCTGGGATTTCGTGATCGTTCAAGGCTGGGATGATTGGCGCGACAAGAACCTTTACTGGAACGCCAGCTTCGGTGAGCTGCTTAATCGAATCCAAACGAGCTTGAGGAGAACTACTCCTGGGCTCCATGATGCGAACCAGCGATTGGTCAAGCGACGAAAGGCTAACCGTAACGCAAATCAATTGCTGCTCTGCCATTTGAGAAAGCAAATCTAAATCTCGGGCTACCAAACGATTCTTGGTCGTAATCCGCATTGGTTGCCGTGCATCGAGAGCGACCTCAAGACATCGCCGCGTCAGTTCAAAACCCTTCTCACATGGCTGGTAACAATCCGTGACGCCCGAAAGCATAATTGGCTCTACGCTGGACTTCCAATTTTTCCGCGACAACCATTTTTTAAAAAGAGCGGCAGCATTCGGTTTGACCATGATCTTTGATTCAAAATCTATGCCCGCATTCAAACCAAGATACTCGTGCGTCGGACGGGCGTAACAATAACTGCAACCATGTGCACAACCGCGATATGGATTGAGACTGAAATTAAAATCAACATCCGGACTGGAGTTTTCGCTGACCACCGTTTCTGATTGGTCAATAAAAAACTCAGTTTTGATTTTCTTCGTTAACTCAGACTGCTGGTCTTCTTCGGAAAGCTGTTCGAAATCCGCTTCCAGCTCGATTCTCTCAAAGCGATTCGCAATTGGCAGGCTGCTCCCTCGGCCCTTAACCGTGGTTCGCCAAACGGTTGTTGGCGAATGGTGTTCGTGCGAATCCTGCTCAATGTTGGCTTGTTCATCAGAATCTGACATGCAAAAAATTATACGAGTTGATTGAGTCTGCCCCAGTACGGCATTCAAAAATGAACGTTAAAATGAACGTTGTTCAAACAACAGATTTTCCAGCCAACGAATCCTGACAAGAGATGACTCCACCAGCGCCACCCAACACTGACGGCTCATCAATCATCGGAAGATTCTTCGGGGTGTTTCGCTACAGCAAAGAAGCTCTGAGTCTTGTCTGGACAACCGACAAACGGCTGACTTTTCTAATTGCCGCCTTAACGATTTTTGCCGGGGTGATCCCCGGTGCCATTGCCTATGTTGGCAAATTGATTGTGGATGCCGTTGTCTTGGCTGTCGAAACGGAGCTTCCAGCAGATCGTTGGATGGTGCTGAAGTGGATTGGTGTCGAAGCGATCCTGATCGTTTTGGTCGCTGCTGCCCAGCGGGGAATCATGATTGCCAACTCTCTTTTGCGTGGATTGTTGGGTCAGCGCGTCAATGTAATGATCCTCGAAAAAGCACTTACATTAGAGCTGAGTCATTTTGAAGATTCCGAATACTACGACAAAATGACTCGGGCGCGGCGGGAAGCTTCTTCTCGGCCCTTGAGTTTAGTCAAAGGAACTTTTGGGTTGGTGCGAAGCGGCATCACACTGGCGACTTATGGCTGGCTGCTGATTCAGTTCTCTTGGCTTGCCGTCGTCGGTCTTTTTGTCGCGGCGTTACCTGCGTTTTTTGTTGAGACGTATTTTTCGGGAGCGGCTTTTCGGCTTTTTCGCTGGCGCGTTCCTGAGAATCGCAAACGCAACTATCTCGAGCGTTTACTTGCCCGAGAAGATTTTGCCAAAGAAGTCAAACTGCTTGGCACCGGCGAGCTATTCCTTCAGCGCTACTGCGAGATTTTTGAAAAGCTCTACGCCGAAGACCGGGCACTCACCTTAAAACGTGGCCTCTGGGGATTCCTGCTTGGCGTACTTAGTAGCGTTGCCTTTTACGGAGCCTACGCCTGGATTGGTTGGTCGGCTGCGATGGGATGGATCACGTTAGGCGGCATGACGATGTATCTGCTGATCTTTAAGCAAGGTCAATCTTCGATCGCGTCGAGCCTAACCGCCATTGGCAAAATGTATGAGGACAATCTTTACCTCTCTAACCTCTACGAGTTTCTCGAGGAAGAGATCGAGACCAACGACGGCACCGCCACCGCTGGTCCAATTCCTGGTGATGGGGTTCGATTCGAAGAAGTCTCATTCACTTACCCGGGTCCTGATTCTGGACAAGCGGTTCCAGCGCTCGATCGCGTCAGCCTCCATCTTCAGCCAGGTCAAAAACTCGCGCTCGTCGGAGAGAATGGATCAGGCAAGACAACCCTGATCAAACTACTGACTCGTCTTTACATTCCGACCCATGGCCGAATCTTGCTGGATGGTTTGGACTTGAACGAGTGGCAGTTGGATGCATTACGGGAGCGAATCGGAGTGATCTTTCAAGACTTTGTTCGCTATCAATTGAAGGTCGGCGAGAACATCGGCGTTGGAGACGTGGCCAATTTTGACGTTTTGGATCAACAGATGGACGCTGCCGAAAAAGGAATGGCACATCCCTTTATTGACGAAATGAAAAAGGGATACGACACGCAGCTCGGCCGTTGGTTCAAGGATGGCCGCGAGTTGTCGGGAGGCCAGTGGCAAAAGATCGCTTTGTCGCGTGCGTTCATGAGAAAGCAAGCCGACATTCTTGTCCTCGACGAACCAACATCCGCGATGGATGCCGAAGCCGAATCCCAGATCTTTGATCACTTTCGCGAAGTCACGAAACAGCAGATGGCCATCTTAATTTCTCATCGTTTCTCAACCGTCCGCATGGCCGATCAGATCGTAGTGCTAACCCGCGGAAAGATTAGCGAACGCGGATCTCACGAGGAATTAATGAAGCAAAATGGTCACTATGCCCACCTATTTACGATTCAGGCGAAGGGCTACCAATGAGTGATCCCGGGAACGTCTTAATTATTATTGGTGGTTGGTAGTTGCAACAAAAAATTCAATTGAATTGCTTCCTACACCATGTCAGAATATCGACGCTATTGATCCTCATCCTTGTTTTGTAATTTGGTAATTAACATGCTCAATCGCCTATTTGCTAAAAACCGTTCGGTCACTTCGTCAGCCAATCGTCCAAATCAATTCGAAAAAATTTCGTCATTGAGTTTAGAGGAACTAGAACCGCGAATAATGCTCTCGACGGTCAGCATATTTGCATCTGGCGCAACCGGCGAAGAAACGATGACGGTGTATGCAGATGGTCAAGTCCAAACGTTTGAAAACGTGCCGGTTGAAGGTACCGTATATACGCTGGAAACGCCTAACCGAATCGTTGATGACTTGATTGTCATTGAGTTCAACAACGATTTGTATCTTCCAGAACAAGGTATTGATCGCAATTTATCCGTTGAAAAAATCGTGCTGGATGGAGTCGATTATCTAACCACAGATTCGTCAGTCTTCGCAGATGGAGTCTGGGATCCAGCCACGGGTTCAATTTCAAGCGGCACGGGGCTGGGGCCGACACTGCACGCCAACGGGTTCTTCGACTTTTTTATCGACGGCGAAATTGACGTCAGCTTCGAATTTGGAAATCTGGTGTGGGATGTAGTTGATGGCATAGCTTCCGAGGAAACTCTGCCTGTGTCGAATCCGGATGAACTGTTCATTAGTGGAACCGACGGATCCATTGCTATTTCATCGCAACTTCAACTGGAAACAGATGGTTTTTATCGCTTGAGTTTCGAAGCCGAAAGGCCGATCGTCTCTGGCCAGTTTTCCTCGGATGCGCAGCCTTGGGCGACCGTTGGAGTTGATTACTATGACGCCAACGGAAGTTTGATTTCGCAAGATCGAGTCGATGTCAACTCTCAACAACCAGTCAGCGTTCAGCGAGATTTCCAACCTCCAAGCAGCGCTACCAGTGCCTACGTTTGGGTTTGGATTGATGAGTTCGACCAAGGCACGAACATCCCGCTGAAACTAAGCAACTTCTCGATTGAACAGCTTGATTCGTCCGGCGACACAACGCCGCCGACAGTCGAGTTCAACTCTTTTACGTTCGACACCAATTTCGCGAACGAGATAGGCTTCGACGTTCGGTTCCAAGATGACTTTTGGCTTAACCGAAACTTTTCCGGAAGCCTGACAGTAAATGGTCCCAATGGTTTTAGTAAGACTCCGTTTATCTACAACAGCGGCCGAGATACAACACCAACCGATGAATCAGTCTATTTTGCTATGCGGAAGTCTGACGGTTCAAATTTTAGCTCGCTCGACAACGGCGTATATTCAGTGGAATTGAATCCAAACTCCGTGAGTGATCAAGTCGGGAATTTTGCGCCAGGAGCGACCTTGGGTACGATTACGGTTGATATTATTGAACCAGGTCCCGACATCCTTCCTCCAGCCATCAATTTGATTGGAGCGAACGACGTGTTCGCGCCGCCCCAAGGAGGTCGTGGTTCGGATATTGAATTTGGCATCCAAGTCACTGACGACCGCCCATTTACTTTTGTCCGTGAGAACATTCGCGTCGAAGGCCCAAACGGATATTCCAGAATTGGGGTCGATTTTTTTGGGGGAGGCCCCTCTCAAACCACTGGACGGCCATACGGTTTCTATGACGCCATCTACATCCCGCTACCTGGTGATGGAGCTTGGAGTTCGAACGAAAATGGAACTTACACCGTCAAACTGGATTCAGATTATCTTGATGCAGTTGGTAACGTGACGCCGGCGCAAACGCTCGGAACTTTTGTTGTTAACATTAGTTGATACCAAAAGAACGGCGATGCAGGCTTGGCACATCGGTCTTAGACTTCAGTTAGTACCGAGTCTCTGGCTGAGTGAAACAGCATCAAGTCGGCTGAGAGAGTGACTCTTGTCACGCCGATCGCCGCAACAAGGTTTTTCTCAGACCGCCGTCCAGCACGATAAGTCATCGCCAAAGCGTCCGCGATTTCGTCTGGCCCAATTTCAATTTGCGTCCGCCACTGCTTTTGATCCGCACAAATCAAACCGGCAACTTTCATTTCTTCGACAATCGCCTCGACTCGACTACGACGTTTTCCTTCTTTTTGAACTTGCTCTCGAAGCTCAATCAAATCGTCTTCCCCGGGAACAGCGACGATGCAAAAACCGCTCGGCGTCAACACGCGTTTGATTTCAGCAATCGGTCGTCGCCCAAATAGAGAAATCACACAATCAATACTGGAGTCACTAACTGGCAAACCACGGTCCGCGTTGGCGAGCACCCATGTTGCCTCAGGCCATCGCCTTGCCGCAAGTTTGATGGCGGGTTTGGAGAGATCAATTCCACAGTAGGTCGTAGGATGCTCAGAAAAAAGGGCCGGTCCGAAGGTTCCATCACCACACCCGAGATCCAACACTCGCATTGACGTGTTTGAATCCTGGAGCCATGGTTTAAGATCCGCAATCAAACCAGATGCGTGCCCACGCTCCAGCCAACCATGTCTGGCAAGAACCGCCTCACGATTGTCGCCCGGGTTGGCCGATTTCTTATCCTGCGGCTGCGTTAAATTCCAATAGCCTTCTTTGGCTTGATCGAAATGATGACCGGCAGGACATGTAAGTCCGCCGCTGGAATGGACCAAATCGTGGCTGCAGTTCCTGACGGTACAACGAAGTTTAAACATGCTCGAATTGTATTGTCGTTCGAAAAGATAAAAAGGCGTTCAACTCAACTGAGCAAACCTAATTCGTTGATTGAGCTACCAAACGATCCAAGTACCGCTGAACATCCGTTGGCCATTTCGTCTGAAACTGCATTTGTTTGCCAGACGTCGGATGGTCAAAACGCAGATCGGCGGCATGCAAAGCCATTCGGCGAATCTTACTTTGGTCAACGATCGGCGGCTCACCAAATGCGCCACGATATTTTATGTCACCACAAATTGGGTGTCCAAGCTCCGCCAGGTGAATTCGGATTTGATTGGTTCGCCCCGTTTCCAGCCGACACTCCAATTCGCTGTACTTCCCAATTTTTCGCAGCGTTCGAAAATGCGTGACCGCTTGTTCGCCAATCGTTGTATCAGTCGTACTTCCTCGCAATCCATCCCCACGATCACGAATAAACTGGGAAGTCACCGTCTGGGATTCGATCGTTCCGGGGATCAAAGCGAAATATTTTCGAACGGCGGCGTGCTGAGCAAACTGATGAATGATCTTTGTCTGGGATTCCTTGTTGCGAGCGAACACCAGTAACCCGCTAGAATCGCGATCTATCCGGTGAACCGAAAACAAACGAGGAAGTTTTTGAAGTTTATGTTCGGAGTCGTTTTTCTCAGCCGCATGTTTACCGATCAGTCGTGGAACGCACTCGTCCAACGTCGGTTGCAGATTTTTGCGGGCCCACGACCAAGTCAAATCAGGTTTTCGCCTCAGCGTCACCATTCCAGACGGTTTCTCAACCACAACCAACTCAGTATCGACGTAGCGAACATTGACGTCTTTGTCCGTTGGCGGAGGAGGAAGTGGATGGTCAAAAATCGTGATCATTTCGCCGCTGGACAACTGCCGGCCTTCATCGACGCAAAGCACGCCGCCGATCGTCACTCGCCTGGCGCGTAGAATTTTCTTGACAGCAGACCAAGAAGGTTTGTCTGGGAGGTGCGACCGCATCGCGACCAGCACCATTTGCTTATCTTCGGAAATTGTAAAACTATGTATGGGCTGCATGGATCAACCAATGAAAAAAGTGGACCAGTATTGTAGCCGGAACTTACATTTTCGGGGCCATGCCAATTACTGGTTTTAAGGTTATCTTCTTGGGAAGATCGCAACGTGAATCGCGAGAGTCTTTTGTCGAAGCAAGTCCGCCAATCGACTTAAGATCAGAATCAGAACAAAAACCAGCATCAGAGACGTCGCTGCTGCCTCCACTCCATGACAAATTTTTCGGATTCGCAATTCCGTTCGCTACAAAATTTCTTCAAGACTTGAATCAACAGAATTTATGACTATCAAATCTATCGTGACCCACCCGGGCGGAGCCCACAAAGACGATTTTTTGGCTTGTAGCCTACTCGCTCATTTGCATGGTGTTCCCATTCAAAGGCGTGAGCCAACCGATGAGGATCTTGCTGACGCCACGATTTGTGTTGTCGATGTTGGCGGAGTTCACGATGCTGAACTTAACAATTTTGATCATCACCAATTTCCTCGTGATGCTCCACCATTGTGCGCTTTATCGTTGGTGCTTCAGAGTTTGGGACTCTACGAAGACGCGCTGTCTTTTTGTGCGTGGCTTCGACCGGCGGAATGGCTTGATACGCTTGGCCCCAACGAAGCGGCAGAGCTAATGGAGATTCCTCGGGAAGCACTCGCCGCTTTGAATTCGCCTATCGATGTCACGCTGTTAAATCGTTTCGCAACCCAAACTGAGCTATTGCCGGACAGCCCGATCTACCAAGTAATGTGTATGGTTGGCGAGGATATCGTCAACTATGTTCGTTCATTGCGAGTACGATTGGATTTTCTGAAACAGCACGCTCAGTGGTGGACGATTGAATCGGACGACGCCCCGATTCATGCTTTGTTCTTGGAACAAAATGAAGCAATCGAAAACGACCCATCGTTTGGGCTACGAGCATTCATTGTTGAACAAGAAAAAGAAGACAACATTCACGCGCTAGTGTATCCGGATCGAAGAGGTGACGGATACGGTCTGACTCGATACGAAGATTGTCCGCGATTGAATTTTTCGCAGATCGAAAGCGAAGATGATGTTCGGTTCGCCCACAAACGCGGCTTTGTTGCCAAAGTCGAAGCCACCGATCCTGATCGGCTAAAGCAATTGCTGGGGCTTGCGGTTGTGCCACCGGCTGATGCCAAATGACGATTAAGCCAAATGACAATAAGGCCAACATGAAATACTTCTCGACTACTGGCTCCCGATAAACTCAGCCAAATCATCCGTGATGAATCGCAAGAATTCCGTCGGTGATTGATACCGGGTGCTGGCTTCAAAATCACGATAACCACCTTGGCTGGCGAGAAAATTTTGGTACGAATCGCGAACTTCAGGTCTTCGAAGGTCCCAATTTCCATCGATTGCCATCAGCACGACGGACTCGCTTGCGTCAACCAGCGTCAGAGAAGCCGAAGCGTGCAGCGGTGAATAAGGTGAAAACGAAGTGATGTTGGAATAGAGGATGGAGTCAGCGGAATACTCGTTGGAAAGATCAACAAGCTGCTGCATATTAATCTTGCCTCGGTGAACCGAATCGAAATCACATTTGCGAGGATAGGCAATCACTGCATGCGAGAAACCAGCCCGAGAAAGCGAGTCAGCCAATGCTCGTGAAAACTCTTGCTGTTCGGGCAAAACACTGGAATGGCTGGTCGGCGAAACGATCACGATTCGTCGTGGCTTGAACCGAGAAAAGTGCCTTGAAACGAGTACGTTGGTTGGTTTATGGACCTGATGTTCGACCATCGCGGGTTGACTCGGCTCCGGTTGACTTCCAAAGAAACGGCATCCAACCGATCCAG
>CAZQQR010000011.1:17902-29237 GCA_964595515.1 uncultured Pirellulaceae bacterium | reverse complement strand
GCATCAAAACGTCGTCGAGTTTTCGACGAATATCGTCAAGTTGTTTTGATGCTGTGTTGGTTTGTTTTACGTTTTCAGACTCAAGTTTCGCGATGTGCTTTTTCATTTCTGTGTTCTCTTGAGTTGCCAGCTGAAGCTCACCTCTGGCTGACTCAATCGCGACGGAAACTTCTTGCAACAACGCCTCCTTTTCTCGCAACAATTTTTGAACGCGTTGGTTGTCAGCGGCCAACGATTGATAGGCATCGCGAAGTTGCTGATTCTGGTCTCTCAACTTGATCACTCGTTGAGTTGCCGTTATCTGCTGGTCAAACTGAATTTGCGACACGCCTTCATTTTGATAATGACCCGTTCGATAATCCGGACTGGCTGGAGGCTGCGTTGAGCTCGGGCTTGGAGTTGAAACCGAATCTTGGGTGTTGCCATTGGGATTTACTGAGTCATTCAGCGAAACGACGGGTGGCGGTGAAGCTGCTACTTCGTAACGTTGCAGATCGGGGCCACGCGATTCTGGCGCCCTGTCGTGTGTTTCTAGAGGCAGCAACTCTCGATGTTGTATCGTCCCGGATTGTGGTGGAGGTTGGTAACCACGGTAGTCGGGCTCACTATGCTGATCATATTGAACGGGTTGGCGTGAACGCGTCTCATCATAGGTCGGGTAATTTTCCTGATGCTGCGGGTGACCATATTGAACCGGCTCTTGGTATTGAACTTTGGAAACCCGACGAGGATACGGTTGCGAATTATTGCGAGTGTTGGCGCGATTATTGGCGCGACTATCCGCGCTGTCGTAGCCCGTGTTAGGCGCGTATGCTCTTGGGCGGGTTTCTGGCGCAGCATAGTTTGGTGGTTGTCTCGGAGGGTACATCTCCGCACGTTGATTCTGCTCGAATTCCCTCGGTGGGGCACTGTCAACGCGTCCGAACAAGCTTTTTTTAACCTTCTTGTGAAAGGCTGAAATCGCATCGACTGCCGACTTTTTCTTTGGCGGCTCGAGCTTTCGAAAATCAGATTGCGCTGCCAGATTGCTTGAAAGCACCAGCACTGCGAATCCACAAATCAACGACTGAACCAAGCAAACTCGTGCTTTGCTTTTGCACCCAAGAACGGGGATCCCCATCTCGCGAGTCGGTTTTTCTAGTGTATTCATTGGTTGCCATCCGTATAAAGACATTTGACGACGATCTCTTCACCACAACCGCAGGTAATATGAATTGCTTCGATCGTCGTTCCGTTTTTGTCCAAACGGATTTGGGTTTCTGGATTGTGAAGTGGCTTGCGGCCGACGCGAACTCGATGTTGCACTATTTCTGGGGTATCGAGTCGAGCACCGGCATCTTGGTCTGCAATCGGTTGGGACATGGAACTTCCAAAGGTTTTGTTAATCAAAAATCTGACGCGGGAATCTTAACGCGGGAATCAACTACCAGCAGCTACAAGTTCTTTTAATCGAAATTTCGCGGATGCGAGAATCCGTGATACCCTCGATTCGGAAAGTGATAACACTGCTCCAATTTCATTGAGTTTCAACTCTTCCTTGTAATAAAGAGTCAGAACAAGTCTTTCATTTTCGGGAAGCGACTCAATTGAATTAGCAAGCAATTGTTTCTTTTCTTCAAGCTCCATCGCGTGCGCGGGAGACTGAGCCGAAGACTTCCAGCTACTGTGAATCACGGAGGAAAAATCATTCCAATCCTCGGGAGTCAAAAACCGCATTGCCTCCAAAGCAGCTTGGACTTGAGACAGGCTCAATTCCGTTTTCTCCGCCAACCGTTCTGGCGAAACTGGTGGCTCAAGCTGTTGGTAGGCTTTTTTGATTGAGCCGATCTTTTGCAACATCTGCTGTGAGACGGGAGCTAGTTTCCTCAGCTCATCGATCATGGCGCCACGGATTCGGGAAAAAGCAAACGTCTGGAATGATGTCTCCATCGAATTGTCAAAGTTGTTTGCTGACTCAATCAAACCAACGACGCCCGCGGACTCTAAATTATCGCGTTCATCTTGATTCTTAACGGCAATCTTCATCGTGCTGAGAACTTTGCCAACGAAATCCAAGTGGTCAAGAATCAACCGTTCACGATCAACATTCCGGGCCGTTTGTCGGTAAATTTTTGTTCCAGAATTCATACGTTGATTTGGCAAAAATGACTAAGAAGTTGTTTCGATACGTTGGCTCGATGAAAAACAAATTTCATCAACGGTGCGGTTCAGTTAAAAAAGTGCTGCAATTTCAGAGATCCCCGATCAGCTGGGCTCCGCTAGTTTCTTGTCCTCACATTGGCGACGCGGATTACTCCCAACCCCAACGACACGATGGCGCCCATCAAAATGGCTGAAACCATCGCCCGGACCAGCAAATCAAAGGGTTCGACTCCGGAAAAAACGCCGATTAGCGTTACCAACGAAGCGGTCAACATGGCCGCCATTATTCCCAGCGGCCGCTGAGCAACACTTTGCCGCTGACGTTCTCTTCGCTCCTCAATTTGTTGATTCATTATTTCTGTTCCGTTACTTCATTCGCTAGAAAAGACAGGTCAGGCTCTGGCGCCGTGCCGTCAAAGACTTCGTTGTGTTGAACAATGTTGACCGACTCGATCAGCAAGTCGTTTGGAATCTCGCTATAAGCGATCACCGAAAGCCCAGGAAGCGATCGGTAAATCGTCTGCCGCAAATCGTGACGAATCGATGAGTCAACCAATACGGCTGCCGGTTCGTCTTTGATCCGCGAAGTCTCCCATTTCGTCTGCAAGTTTTGGACGAGTCGTTCAAGATTTTGAGGCTGCAGCGCGATCGAGCCGTTCTGGCTAAGCTGACGAAGCTGGTGTTCCAATCGAGGTTCAAAAATGATCACGCGAACTCGGCCTTCACCGTCTCGGAATCGATCACAAATAAGATGCCCGATATTGCTCCGAATTCTTTCCGTTAACAGAACGAGGTCTTTGTTTTGCGGACCGTGCTGGATGGCGGCTTCGACGATCTTTTGCAATGAAGTGATTGGTATTCCTTCTGACAGTAGCCGAACTAAAACTTGATGAAGAACTGCCGGGCGAACCGTATCCGGTTTCAGTTCTTCGACGGTTGTAGGCGCGATTTCTTTTAGCTTGTCGAGCATTTTTTGAAGATCTTCACGACTGAGCAGCTCATGAGCATGGGATCGCAAACACTCACTCAAATGAGTCACGAGAACGGTCGGCGCATCAACAACGGTAAACCCAACCATCTCAGCTCTTCGCCTGCTGCCTTCGCCAATCCACTTGGCCGGCAAATCAAACGCTGGGTCGCGGGTATCAATTCCTTCGATCTCGACCGAAACCGACCCAGGGTTGATCGCCAGGAACTGCCCAACGATTAGTTCCCCTCTGGCGACCTCTCGACCGGAAATCAAGAACCGATATTCGCTGACGTTGATCTGCAGGTTGTCCCGGATTCTGGCTTGTGGAATCCAAAACCCGTGTTCCTTCGCGGCGTCTTCTCGCATGGTCGCAATCCGAGCGGCGATCCCGTTTCCTTTTTCTGGTTCGATCAAAGAAATGAGTCCGGCCCCAATCTCGATCACAATTCGATCGGTCTGTAAAAACTGGTCCAGACTTTTTTGTTCAAGCGTCTCAGCGGGTTCAGCCGTCTCCGAGAGTTGTTGCTCTTGTTCTGCTTTCAGTTTGGCTTCATTCTCGGCGTCCTCTTTTTTGGTTCGAGAAACGAAAACAAGAATCGCACCACCAATCAGAATGAATGGAACCTTGGGGAACCCTGGCGTAAACGCAACCAGGAACATAATGATCGCCCCGATGAAAAGCGATTGATGGCCCTGTTTGACCTGAGCATTGATCTCGTCACCAAGACTGGATTCCGAAGCCGATTTCGTCACGAGGATACCGGCACTCGTCGCAATGATCAGTGCCGGGATTTGAGAGACCAAACCATCGCCAATCGTCAGGATCGAATAAACCTGCAGCGCATCCATCATTGACTGGCCATTGCCAACACCCAACATGACGCCACCAAGAATGTTGACGACCATGATGACCAGTCCGGCGATCGCATCACCACGAACGTATTTACTGGCACCGTCCATGGCTCCGTAGAACTCAGCCTCACGGGTCAAGGTTGAGCGGCGTTCTTTGGCTTCCGCCTCGCTGATCGCACCCGCGTTCAACTCAGCATCGATCGCCATTTGCTTTCCGGGCATCGCATCGAGTGTAAATCTCGCGTTGACTTCGGAGATTCGGGTGGCACCCTTGGTGATAACGATGAATTGAATCGTCACGAGGATTAAAAAGATCACGACTCCAACGATCAGTTTTCCGCCAACGACGAAATCCCCGAACGTAAGCACGATCTTCCCCGCGTCTCCATTGAGCAGGATCAATCGCGTGGTCGCGACGTTTAGCGAGAGCCGGAACAGTGTTAGCAGCAATAGCATCGACGGAAAAACAGAAACATCGAGCGGACGTTTGGCACTCAATGTAATCAGCAGCAACATGATCGCGGCGGCAATGTTGCACGCCAAAAACATGTCCAGCAGCATGGTTGGCAACGGAATAATCAAGACCACCAACGTCAGCAAGAACGTGGCCGAAAGCCAGGTTTCACTGCGCTGCATGAACCCAAAATTCGGGTCTTGAGATGTAAGTGTGTTGCTCATACGTCCGGGTCAGTCATCCAGCTACAAAACTTGAAACAAGTGCTTTGGAAATCAGCTGCCAGCCATCCACCATGACAAACAATAGAATCTTGCAAGGCGTCGAGACGATGACAGGCGGCATCATCATCATCCCGAGCGACATCAAGATCGTTGAAACCACTAAATCAATCAGCAAAAACGGAATGTAGATACAAAACCCCATAATGAATGCGGTTTTAAGCTCGCTGATAATGAACGCGGGCACGACGATCTTTAGCGGCGTGTCCAATCGCTCATAAGGAGGATCCACGTCGGACAGGTCAAAGAACAATTCGAGGTCATCCGTCCTCGTATTCCCCATCATGAAGATCTTTAATTCAACCACCGTCACATCCCAAGCCTGCTGGAAATCAAACGCAAGCTTGACGGTTGGATCTTTGGCCTGTGCTTCTTGTGCGGCAAGCAGTGGCGTGATCGCCTTTTCATTGATTGCTTCGAAAGTCGGTGCCATAACGAACATCGTCAGGAACAGACTTAAACCAATCAAGACTGGATTAGGCGGGATCTCTTGCGTTGAAAGTGCTCTTCTGACAAACGACAACACGATAATAATTCGAGTAAATGCTGTGACACTCACCATCAATGCCGTTGCAAAGCTGAGTGCTCCCAGCAAAATTGCAATCTGCATCGGCGGCGTCAGGTTGGAGAACACTCCAGAATCTTGCGCCGGCGCATCAGCAAGCTGAGCCAACAGGTAAAAGTTCATTTTCACCCCTTGCTCGAATATGACTTGGATGCAGCAGCCCGGTTTGCACTGTCGAGAAGCATTTGAATCAGGCGATCATCAATGGCTCCTGGAGCGTCAGTTTTCTTCTGCGCTTGCTTTTTGAATCGTTGAGGTTGAGGTGTGGGCTGGGGTGTGAGCCGAGATGCAGGCCGAGGCGAAACTTCTCGTGATTCTGGTACTTCTTGATGTGACAGTTCGGCTTCGACATCGTCCAGCGTTCCTGCGAACGAAGAAAGCGGAACCATAGCCTTCACGCCTTGGGCGTCGCTTGCAACTAGAATCTGGCTGCTTTTCCACTGAATGACCCGCAGTGTTGATCGTCCGTCAAGCGAGAGAGTTTCCGTAACTCTGAGCTGGCCGTCAGAATCCTGTGATTTGGATTTGGGTTTGATCCATTGTTTCGCGAGTACAACGATCCCAACACCTATGAACAAAACGAAAGCTAAATTCATTCCCAAATTAGAAATCAGCTGACCAAGGTTTTGCTTCTTCGGAGTTTGCGTCGGAGTTTGGGCTGATTTTTCTCGTTCAACAAAGTTGAGTTTTGGCGAGCCAAGTTCTTGCGGGTGATTCTGCAAGCCAGACGCCTGGGCGGCGATGGCCTGAATATCATCGTGGCTCCAAGCGCCACTCATCGGAGCAACCTCTACGCCTTTGTTATAAGACGACGGAACAACTTGTTGATCGAATTGAGGAGTAACCGCCGGTTCTCGAAGTGACTTATGAGTTGAACCCATGATCCGATCGATCGCGCCAACAGTAGGCCTGTTTACCAATGCAGAATCTGTCTGGGCGGCTGCGTCCTTAGCGTTAAATACCGACAAAATAATAAACGACGCGATCACCAAAAACTGAGTCGCAACGCGAATTGCCGAGAGCTTTCGATTCAAGTGTTGGTAGCCGCTATTGGCATTGGTCTTTTTCATAGCTGTTCTGCAATTAAACGATAGAGCTGATGAAGCAGACGTTGAGACCGCGAGTTTTGACGTTTTGCATGACACTTTCGTTCACTACCCTTCATCTCAATGACAACAATTTCCTCTTTGCCCCAAGGCCCGGCACTAAGCAGGATTGGCGTAGATTTCTTTGATTCGAATTGCGAACGAATCATCAACAACAACAACTTCGCCGTTACCCAGCGGAATGCCTTGGGCAACCAGTTCGATGGGAGAACTGATACTTCGGTCCAGCTCGAAAACGGAACCTTCCGAAAGCCCCAAAAGTTTCTGAATCGAAACGTTTGTGCGTCCCAGTTCAGCGGCCACCGTTACATGAACGTCGTATAGCCGATTCAAGTCAGCCGCTGATCCAGGAGGATTGTTAGTTGGCTTCAGGTCTGGAAACTCAGGAGTCTGAACCGATTCCTGTGCTTCCGGCGACTCCGAATCTGCCGGACTATTCGCTTCAGTACCAGCTTCGTCGGCTTGACTCGCGGGGTCTGTCGTAGGGTCGTCTTCTGGTTTTGGTTCATCTGCCATTCTTCGTAACTTTCAATTGCGGGGAATCTCTGATCAGGTTTTTAACTTGCAGAAGCTGGTGCTGCCGGTGCCCCTAAACACTCTGAAATTTCCAGTCCGATCGTGTCACCAATTTTTCCAGGCCAGCATTGAAAAAATGGCTTGCCATCGATCGAAGCGGTGATCGGATGATCAATCTTTTGATTAAGTGGAACGATGTCTCCCACTGAGATGTTGGCCAATTTTCGCATTGAGATATTGGTTTTTCCCAGCAAGCCTACGATCTCAATCGGTAGGGTTTCAACGATTCCATGTGGATCGACTTGTTGTTTGGTTGTAGCTCTTCGTTCGGAAACCTGTTTCAACAGATCCGCCATTTCCTGTTTCTTACTGATCCAATGAATCGCGATTTTGCCCCGAGGAAGCTCAACATTTAGACTGCTGGCGCTAATCAGATCTTTGCCACGACACAACCGAACCCGTTTGGGATTTACCGAAAGCTCTTTCATGACGCAGTTGATCGGAGATGGACCAAGCCAACCATTTGAGATTGAGCGAGCCAAGACTTCAAAAAACGTTTCCAACAAAGCGTTCTCAATCGCGGTTAATGCCCGCTCCGGTGGCGTCGCATCGTCAGGCAATCGCAGCAGTTCTGCCACTAAGGAGTGTGCGTCTTCTTGGGTCAGATGCCAAATCGACAACGAGTCTTCGACAAGATGAAACGTGCAGCACACGTTCGTTGGCGCAATCTGTGATGCCACCGCATCCAACGATTGCGTGCGTGATTCCGTTGTCGTCAGCGCGGCTTCGGAATCGGAAAGGTTCACCCAATGGTCGCCAAAGGCCTGAGCAGCTTTTGCGATCCAAGTGCGAAATGCTCCCGCAGAATCATCCGCCGATCCAGCCTGGCGAAAATCATAAATTGGATATTCTTCAGTGGTCATTGCGTTTTGATATCCCGAAACAGTACGTCTTGAACACGCTCAATTCCATCGGTAAACAACAACTCATTGAACTTGCCGTGGATTTCTCTTCGCAAGAGGTTGTGACCGTACTTGCCTCGAACTTCTTCGAGTGTCTTGTCCCTCATGTGAGCGAGCAACCAGTTCTTGAGCAGCGCATTTTTCTCTTCCAAAAGCAACGTGATCGCTTCCACCTGAGGCTTGCTGACCTGAAGTGAAATTGAGCACGTCAGATATCGACTCTGTCTCGGGTCATTCAGATTGGCGACGACCTCCTCGAAATCGACGAATCCGATCTCGTCATTGGGTTCAGGAAGATCCATCAGTTTGACACCAACGATGCCTGGGCTGGTGCCTTCGGGTTCAGGAGTCTCCGCACCTGTCAACATTTGAGCCGCAGCTCCTGCGCCCGCGCCCATCGCAAAGATGACACCCCATGAAAGGAGTTTCATCACAAGCCCAGGCTTCTTTTTGGTTTCAGCTTCTGGCTGTTCTGTTTCTTCTGACATACTTCATTCGCCAACGATGCAGATGAGATGAAAAGTAAAAGCGTCCATCGCACGTTCTTGATAAGTTCGCACGCGCCGCCTAACCCTAATTTTTGTTAGAGCCGTTAATGTCTATCGGTAGCGCGACTAGTCCACTTGAGAAGCGCTGATGGAAAAAAGATGCGCTCAGCGGGCACATCTTTCTCACTTTGGTCGCTACCAGTTTTGCTTTCAGTTCCCAGTTTTAATTTTTAAAACCAAACCACACCGACAACCCTCAGTACACATCCGCGAGAGGCTTTCGTTGGCATACTGTTTGCGGAACACGTTTTGAGATTGGCCCAAAACCCTGCAATTCTCTGGGTCAAGTCGATTGTTTTTTTGTTGTCACTCAGAAAGAACTAACATGATTCGCGGACTGTACAACGGAGCTGCCGCGCTCGATGTGATCGCGAAGCAGCAGGAACTTATTTCCTCAAACCTCGCCAACATCAACACGAGTGGTCATCGTGTTGCACAGTTTGCAGTCAACCAGAGGGAAAACCCTCAGGGGGAAAACCTACTCAACGAGCGCGGCCCGGAAGCCGTTACCTTGCATACAGACTTTAAGAATGGACGTCTTCATCGAACGGACAGACCGCTTGATGTCAGCCTGGTTGGTGATGGCTTCTTTTCGCTAGAAAGTCCAACTGGAACGGTTTACTCGAGAGGTGGACAGTTTTACCGGAGTCCAGACTCCGGGAATTTGGTAAACGGCGAAGGACTAACGGTGCTTGGAGAGTCAGGCCCAATATCCATCCCCCAAGATGTCGGAGACCGTGAAATTTTTATCGACAACGATGGAACGATCAGCGCTAACGGACAGGAATTAGGAAAACTCTCCGTCGTTGCTTTTGAGAACAATCAATCACTAACACCTGTGAGCCAATCCATTTTTAAGGCAGGACCAAACTCACAGGAAATCGAATCGACCGCAGTCGTCAGCCAGTTCAACCAAGAATATTCCAACGGCAATCCCGTCACCGAGATGATCGCCATGATCGTAGGCATGAGACAATACGAAGCAGTTCAAAAAGCCTCCACTACGATCTCAGAATCATTAAGAGAACACATCCGGGCCTAAACAGCTAACGCCTACTGATTCGGGCAAAGACACTCAGCAAGAACAACTGCGAAAAAACAATTCGGATCTAACAGGTCAATTAAGGAAGGATCCTTTAGCCATGTTAAAAGCTTTCTACTCTAGCGCAACGGGTATGCGTGCGCAAGAACTTCTCATCGACAACACGGCCAACAACTTGGCCAACGTTAACACGACGGGTTTCAAGAAAAAGCACATCAATTTCGCCGACTTGATCTACGACACTATCGCTGCTCCCGGAGCCGCTGGTGCCGGAGGACTGGTGAAACCAATTGGACTTCAAATAGGTAGTGGTGTCCGCGCCGTCGGAACCACCAGCGTTTTCGCCCAAGGAACTCCCACGGAAACCGGCGTTGCAACTCACATGGCGATCGAAGGAGACGGTTTCTTCAAAGTCAATCGAGGGGACGTTGTCGCTTATACCCGAGACGGAACTTTCACGACTGATGCGCAGGGACAATTGGTAAACGGCGACGGTTATCTGCTGGATCCGCAAATCACGATTCCTCCGCAAGCAACCAATGTCAATATTTCGCAGGATGGAGTGGTTTCCTATCAAGTCGCAGGAGTCTCAACAACGGGACCGTCGATTCAGCTTGCTCGTTTCACGAACCCAGCCGGCCTGCAAAACTTGGGCGGCAACCTCTACATCGAAACCGCCGCGTCAGGAGCGGAGATTCTTGGTGAACCGGGCATCGATGGATTGGGCAGCATTCGAAACAACTTTGTAGAAGGCGCGAATGTCGAAGTGGTTTCAGAATTGGTTTCCTTGATCACCGCTCAAAGAGCTTACGAGATCAACTCGCGTGCCATTCGAGCCGGCGATGAAATGCTGTCAACAGCAAGCGATTTGGTGCGATAGTATGATCCATAACCTCTCAATTTCGTTTTCAATTCTCGTTATTCAAACGTTTCTTTGGTGCAATCCGTTGCTTGCCGAAGAAGCGATCCAAATCTCAATTCGCTCCAATCGAGCATCGGTTTCAAAAACAGAGATTTTGGTTTCCGACGTATGCGATATCCAAGGCGGATCGGCTCAGCAAAGAAAGAAAGTCGGCTTCCTCGATTTGGACGATGTTCAGGTTGGCGGATCGACCGATATCTCGAAACAACAGATTGGTGTTCGAATCGCACTGTCATTGGGCATGCGTCACAACATAAAAATTTCAGGTCCGAATTCCGTCAAAGTCAGTTTCGTTCCAATTGAGGATTTACAACAACGACTCGAAGACAAAATTCGTGCTGAGCTAAGCTCACAATTTGGAATCCAAATTTCGGATGTGCGAATACGCTTGCTCGACACGTCGGTTTTGCTTGGTCTAAAAAAAGCGATCGACACGACGGAATTTGATGTGATGGCGTTCTTGCCGGCGCAGTTGCCGTTGGGAGAAAAATATGTCCAGCTTGAATTGAGCGACAAACGCGGAAACCGTATCAATCAAAAAGTACATTTGCGAATTGTGGTTTTGCGCGACGTGTTCGTGACAACCAAAGGCGTTACCCGCGGAGCGGTGATCACAGCAGATCATATTCAAAGTATCAAACGACCGATGCTGGACAACTCCGTCGAACTAGCGGGAAAAGACTGTCTCGGCTGCGCAGCCACGCGAGATATCCCGCCCCATGAAATACTGACGACTCGTCACGTCACTCGAAAACCTGCGCCCAAGAAGATTGGCCTCAAGCGAAATGACCTCGTTGACATTCTGCTTATCCAGGGCCCACTTCGGATCCGCGTAAAAAATGCCAAAGTCATGACCAACGGATCAAAAGGCGAAATCGTTCGCGTGCTGAATACCAACAGTAACAAACAGATCAATGCTGTGGTGGTTGATCAATCAACGGTGGTTGTAAAGAACTGAGTTATCAAATGCTGAGT
>CAZQQR010000011.1:0-17802 GCA_964595515.1 uncultured Pirellulaceae bacterium | reverse complement strand
ATCAAATGAATTCTATCAAACCAATTAATACGTCAGCGTTTAGAAAGCTGATGCTTTTAGCAGTCAGTGGCGCGGTCACGCTATGCTGTCTTCCATCGTCCACCGCCCAAGCCCAAACTCTGTTTGAACGCCGATCACCAAAGCAAATCGATCAGTACCGCAACTATGCTGCGCGGCGACGGGGCGATTTGCTTTCCGTAATAATCAGTGAAAGCACAGACGTAGAGAATCGTGATGAGCGATCGTTGGACAAAACGGCTAACGCGAATGTTGCTGCTGGTTTTGGCTATGGACTTGGTGGCGGACTAGGAGGCGCGGCCGGCAACGCGACCATGGATCAATCAAGTTCTAGCAACCGGGGATTTACGGGTGATTCCGAATTTCGAAGCGAGCGACAATTTCTGGACCGGTTCACTGTCACTGTGGTCGACGTTCAGCCCAATGGGAATCTCTTGATTTCAGGCGAACGAAACATTTCGGTCCAGGGAGACGCTCGCACGTTGCGGCTTTCTGGAATTGTCCGTCAAGTCGATCTACTTCCCAACAACTCGATATCCTCACGCTTGGTCGCCAATCTCGACATTCGACTCATTGGCAAAGGCCCTGAGCAAAAATTTAACAAGCAAGGTCCTCTGGGGCGAAAGCTTAACCGCTACTGGCCCTTTTAAATCGTTTCCGATCCTGCCGCCATTCGTCGTCATTTTTCCAAAGCCCTGATAAGGCCTCGCCTGTGAAAACTTCAATCCTGTTACTCGCCACATTGCTGGTCGGCTTGAGTTTTTCATGCCTCGGCGTTGCTCAGACGCAGCTACCTGCTCATCCGATTGCAGGACGTTCACTGCTGGGAGCCGACCCAAGCGTTCGGATCAAAGACATTACCTTTGTTGATGGTGACCGCAACAACCATGTCTCGGGAGATGGATTGGTGTTTGGGCTCAGCGGAACCGGAGGAAAATCGGAACAAACTCGTTCGATGGCCAGCAGCTATTTTCTTCACAAAGGCATCCGTATCGGCAACGCAGAAACCAAGAACATGTCGGCGGTATTGGTTTCAGGAAAAATCCCTCCTTACGCAAGAAAGGGAGAGACGATTTTGATCACGGTTTCCGTAGCCGATGATGCGACGAGTTTGCGTGGGGGAACCTTACACCAAGCAGTGCTGCGCGGGATTGATGATGAGATTTATGCGATTGCGCAAGGTCCTATTATTGGCGGCGGCGTCTCGGCTGGCGGGGCAGGGGCCTCGGTAACCAAAAACCATCCTACCGTTGGCGTGTGCGAAGCCATCATCGAACGCGAAGTTTGCTCTGAGCAGTTAATGGTCAATGGACGCCTGAGACTAGTGTTGCGAAACAAAGAGTATTCAACAGTGACGCAAATCTCCAATGCGTTGAATTCAGTGTTCCCAAATTCTTCAAGAGCCCTCGACTCAGGTACGGTAGAAGTTTCCGTCCCTCGAAGCTTTCAACGCTCGTTGCCGGCATTCATCTCAATGGTTGGTCAGTTGCGCGTTCAACCTGATTCGCGCGCACGCGTTGTGATCAATCAAAAAACAGGAACGATCGTCATGGGCAAGAACGTCAAAATATCTCGCGTGATGTTTGCCAGCGAAAACATCGTGATCTCCACCGCAGAAAACCCAATCGCGTCCCAACCAGCCCCGCTTAGTAACGGTGAAACTGTCGTTCTTCCCCGAACTAGCGTCGACGTTTTTGAATCAGGCGGAACATATAACGTTTGGCGAGAAGGGATCTCAGTGGGTGACCTCGCTCACGCGCTCAATACTTTAGCGGTGTCACCCAACTCAATGATCAACATATTTACGACCCTGCGAAACCAGGGGGCGCTTCAAGCAGAACTCGTCATCGAATAAGTCATATCGTCATCCCGCCTCAACCTCTTGTCACATCATTTGAAAGGAATCGAATGAACCAAGTCGGAAATTTGCCCAACATGATTGGGAGTGGAATCGAAAATTACGGTCAATCCAAAGTCAACGGTTCGGCAGAAGGAGCGGAATCAAGAATCGCTTCACTCGGCACCGAATTCGAAGGCGTATTTCTTTCGCTTATGCTCAAAGAAATGCGTAATACGCTCGAAGACGGCGGCTTTTTTGGAGAAGAGACTAGCGATACTTACGGCGGGATGTTCGACATGTTCATCGGTCAAGATATGGCCGCCGCCAGTCCTTTGGGTATCGCCGAAATGATGCTTGAAAACTATTCCAAATATCAAGATGCAGCAACCAAACAAACGACCAGCCTGCAACCCGGTGGAAATGAATCTGCTGCCAATAACGCATCCAGTTCCACTGCCGCTCCCACACAAATCTCGATCACCATCTAATTCATGAAAGGCTGTCAATGAATACGAACAACTCAGCTACGGAGTTGGAGACCGCCAGATTGGTCGTCATGATCGAGCGGCATTTGCAGGCCGAATTGGGACTGTTGAATGAACTCGACAATCTCAATCAAACTCTAAAGCATTCACTTGAATCGTCTGGCTCCAAAGGAATGTCACCAGAACAGTCGGGCCAACTTCATCAGTTGGCTGGTCAGTTATCGGCGCAATCTGACAGTCTAAAAATCAAACGCATGAAAACACTCGGTGCGATCAATCAAAATCGCAACGACAATTCGACGCCCTTATCGATTCGGCTATTCGTTCAATCGCTCGCAAATGAGAGCGATCGGAAGAGACTCGAGAACCTTCGAATGGCGATCCTGGATCGGTTGTCAGATGTCCACGCAATGCTCGTTGGGAATCAAGCGGTCATGTTCTACTCATACGATTTCTACCGAAAAATGTTGGCTGGTTTGTTAAACAATGATCTCGACAGGAATCAGTACTCGGTGACCGGCCAAACTACTGGCGTCAAACCAGGTAACCTTTTTGGAAAGGCTTGCTGAAATGAACTTTTTTACCACTGGCCTTTCCGGGCTTCGAACAAGCCAATATGCGATGGAGGTTATCTCCAACAATATTGCAAATGCTGACACTGAGGGATTTCACCGTCGCAAGGTACACCTTGAGGCAACCTTGCCCGATCGATTCGGCGCGTTCCAAATCGGAACCGGCGTTTCAATCAACTACATCGAGCGAATTCGGAATCAAGTCACAGAAACGTCGCTGACATATGCGATCTCCGATGTCAGTCGCGTAGATCAATCGTTGTCGATTGAGCGGCAAATTGAAGGGCTTTTCCAAGCTGGCGAAGGATCACTCAATCAACGAATGGATGTGTTTTTTGGTGAACTGACCAAACTCACTTCAACACCTGGAGAACCAACTCAGCGAGGTGCCGTCATTGAGCAGGCGTCGCAATTGACGCAAAAATTCCACCAGATTTCTGGTCAATTGACTGAGCTGCGATCTGCGATTCGATTTCAAATTGAACAAGAAGTCGACACGCTGAACGGCAAAATGGATTCGCTTGCGCAACTTTCGTCGCAAATTGAAAATCTCAAAGTTACTGGCAATCCCAATCGTGAACTGGATCAGCTTGATCAGCTCATTAACGAGATTGCTACGGTCATCGACGTTTCAAGAAACGAACATTTCGCAGCTGGAACGACACTGTCATTCGGCGGTTCGAGCAGTATTCAACAAGGGATCGAAAAGTCAGAATTTCGGACGTTTACGACAGATGAAGGACATCTAGCGGTTGGAATTGGCGAGTCAACCAACGCGAGCCAGCTCGAAGGCGGACGTCTTCGATCTTTACTGGACGCTTACAACGTCGTCATCCCCGAGTTCACTTCCAAACTTGACGAACTAGCTGGCGGCCTCATCCAACAATTTGATCAGGTACATGCGACCGGCGTCGGAACCAGCGGATCCTTTGGATTGTTAGACGGAACCCGCGCCGTCCAGGATCCAAGTGCCCCTTTGTCAGAATCAGGCGCTTCGTTCCCGATTACGGCTGGAGAGATTTTCGTTTCCGTGGTCTCTCCAGATGGAGTTCGCAGCACCGAATCAATTTCGATCGATCCGGAAACCCAAAGCCTCGAAGATATTGCGTTGGCTTTTTCGGCAATTGACAATCTGCAGGCATCCGTCAATCCGCAAACCAACCGTTTTCAGATCATTGCATCACCCGGTCATGAATTTGACTTCACGGGGAATCTGGAAACCTCTCCCAACTTGGACAGTTACAGCGGGTCGTCGGTCCCAAACTTTTCTGGCCAATATTTAGGCGACGTCAACCAAACGTTGACTTACGAAATTTCCGGAACGGGCGACGTTGGAGTGTCAGACAACTTGCTCGTCAACGTGTTCAATGAAGCCGGCGCTCAGATTGCCCGAGTGAACATCGGCTCTGGCTACGAAGCTGGAACCGAACTAGAAGTTTTCGAAGGCGTCAACATTTCGTTTCCGCCAGGGATCGTCAACGACGGCGACACGTTTGACAGTACGCTGGTTAGCAATGCCGATGAAACTGGATTTCTGTCTTCACTGGGAATCAATAGTTTCTTCATTGGCGACGATGCCTTTTCAATAGACGTCAATGAAAACGTTCTCGAAGACGCGGGACGTTTTGCCGCTGGCGTTACGCCGGATTCTGCGGACACGACCAATTTGTTTTCCATGATTGAACTTCAGCAAGAAAAAGGAATGTCGGGGAACACGAAATCGTTCGGAGAATACTTGAACGAAGTCACCACGACGATTGGCATCCGTGTCACCACTAGCACTCAGTTGAGTTCTAGTTTGAATGCATTGCAATTGAGATACGAACAAGAGCGAGACGCGGTCTCGGGCGTCGACCTCAATGAAGAGTTGGTTTACATGCAGCAGTTCCAAAAACAGTACGAAGCTTCCGTGCGTGTCATCCAAACGGCGGAAGCAATGTTCGACGAACTATTTTCGGTACTTCGGTAAAAGAGCAAGTAAGCTCACAACACTGCGGCAGGGAGTATACAGATGCATTACCGGGTCACATCGTTTGCGATTGGTTCTCGAGCGATTCAGTTTTCCGCGAAGCATAACGCGGCGGTATTGAAATACCAAGAACAGATCTCATCAGGCTTGAGAATACAAAAGGCGTCCGATGATCCGATCGCGTTCCGCCAAGTCACAAGCCTGACTTCAAGGTTGACCGAGCTATCGGCAGACAGGCAATCGCTTAACAATGCAAAATCGATTCTGAACACCAGTGTGTCTCAGGTACAAGAGTTCGCCAACATTTTCTCACGAGCCAAAGTACTTTCTCAACAGGGCGTTCAAGCCTTTGATGACAGCGAACGGGAGGCACTGGCGCTGGAAGTTGACGGGCTGCTTACTCAGTTAAAGGGGATCTCTCAATCGACTTTTGATGGAGCGTACATTTACGGAGGAACGCGATCAGACCAAGTTCCTTTTGAATTTGACCAGCCCAACGCTCCCGGACAAACTCTCTCCGTAACTTACAACGGAGCCAAACAAAATAGCCGGGCATACGTCGGGGAAGCTGTTTCCGTCGACACCTATTATGCCGGAGAGGAGCTGTTTTCACTCAACCAGCGTTCCGAAACGATCGTCTACGGTTCGACCGGAGTTCAATCAGGTTCAGGTACGGATACGTTAACTGGAAAAGCGGAACTGCAGATCACGCACGATACAACAACTTACCTGGGCACATCAGGTTTGGCAGCCGGGACGGACTCCGCAGACTTCGACACAATTCTGGGCACGGCTGGAGTTCACACAGTTGCGATCAATGATACATCGGGAGACGGCTCTTCAGGGACCATTTCAATTAACGGCGGTCCGGAGGTAACCTACTCCAATACCGATACGAATTTGAATGTCGTCGGCCCCAAAGGCGAATCAATTTTTGTTGACACCACCGCGATTGCAGGGGGATTCAGCGGAACGGTTGATGTTACTGCATCAGGCAGTCTGAGTGTCGATGGTGGGGCGACCAAGACGCCGATTGATTTCACAGGCGATCAAAAGGTGACGGATTCGTTTACCGGAAAATTCACGATCGTGAATGCCACGACGGTCAATAGTGTTGGCAAAAATGACTTGGAGTTTCCCGGCACATCCAACGCGTTTCAATTGTTGTACGACCTTGCCACGGATCTAAGAAACGAACGTGAGTTGGATCCCGGCGAATTGGCGAGTTCGCTGGACCGTCGTCTGGGCGAACTAGATGCGATGGGCGAGCACGCGTTTGGCGTGCTTGGTGAACAGTCAACATCTCTAGCGACTTTGGAACGATTGACCTACCGCATCGAGGATCTCGAGCTTTCTGTGGAATCTCAGTTAAGCGATATTCAGTCAACCAACATTCCCGAAGCGGTCTTGCGACTAGAAAATTCGCAGGCGCTCCTCCAATACACCTACGCTGTCACCGCGCAGATTTCATCACTTGGATTATTGGATTTTCTTCGCTAGTCCTACAACAGATGAATACCAACAAGCGTTCTACCGGAAATCGTCTCGTTAAAGCTCGGCTCTAGTTTCCGAGATCACGAACGAGATAACCGGCCTTTTTGCATCTTTGAAAAGCCATGGTTTGACCGTGAAACTCATTCGGGATTTCATGTTCGGTTTAAGCCAAAAAAGCGACTCGATTTCCGTTTTGACTTGGTGACTCTTGCTAAGTTTTCGTTGAATCTCAGTTCGACTCGGCATTGCAGCCCAAACGATTGTTTCCATCGTTGAGTTGGACTTTCGGAGCTTTGGAATCATCTCAGCAGCCAACTTGATCGCATGTTCACTGAGGGATCCGTCTTTTTTATCGAAGAAGTCAAACGAATCAAAAACGACTTGATTGACCGTTGATGGTTTTGATTCCAATCCGTAGTTCGATTTGACTTTGGATAGGAATTTTTGAAACTCTTCTTTTTCTCTATCCAAAACACGGTCTTTGTCTTGGGTATCATCGGGCCCTATCGAACCTTCGGATTCATTCTTTTCCAGGTTTTTAGCAAGCGCATAAATTGGGGCTTGGTGAGCCTGTTGAATCATGTCCGAAGAACGGTTCCCTGGCATTCCGCCGGGCGTTCCAGATTTTGCAAACGCGTTTACAAACGAGCCAGTACCCGCGTACATGTTGGCGCCCGTTTGGTCTTTGGCTAATGAATTGAGGACGATAAAAAACGCCAGTAACGCCGTCATCGTATCTCCAAAAGATACAAGGTAAGCCTTACTAGGACCGGCGTCGATCGGTTTTTGTTTTCTTGCCATGACTAGTTTTCGTATCTTTCAATATCAAACTGCAACTGGTCTGTTTGAATTCCATCCTGCAATCCGATTCCAACTTGTCCGGGTCGAACACCGTTCACCTCATACAAGTGTTGTAAAAATCCAGCTGCTCGATTCGCCAGTTTTTCATCCGAGAACTTGATCGAGCAATGAACGGGCAAGTTCCTCAATTGTTCAGTCAACAACGCAGCCAGGTTCGCTCCGCGCGGTGTGATGTTCCCATTTTCATTGATTAATGACCCGAAACTTAATTGGAATGAGTTGGTTTTCATGACATCAATTTTTGCTTGATCATCGTCAACCGATTGCAAACCCTTCCCGACTGCTTTGGACGGAGGCTCACCATCCATGGGAGGCATTTCCGAACCGGTCATCGCAATTCGGGCTGCTCGCGGTCGAACTCGTTGCACCGACGACTTGTTATCCATCCGTTCGTGAACGTGCCCAACGACACCTGTTGCGCCCGAACTACCGAACGCACTACTCACGACTTTGTCGAATTTTTCTGGCTCAGTTGTTGAAAACGTGAGCAGCAAAATAAAGAAAGTCATTAGCAGCGTAATCACGTCACTGTATGTCATGAACCACGCAGGGATATCCTCTGCTGGCGGCTCTGGCGGTTTTTCTTTTGCCATTACGCTGCCTCAGACGAAGCCGCGGCTCGGGCTTTTGGAGCAATGAAAGTAACGAGGTTTTCCTCAACCGCTCGTGGCGTCGCACCGTTTCCGATCGCTATGATTCCAGCAATCATCATTTCACGGACCGCTGTTTCTTCTTTGGCTCGGGCTTCCAATTTGCCGGCAAGCGGAATACAGATCACGTTGGCAACCATCGCACCATACAACGTTGTCAACAACGCGACCGCCATACCACCACCAATTTTACTTGGATCGTCGAGAGACTGGAGCATCTGGACAAGCCCGATCAACGTCCCGATCATCCCGAAAGCAGGAGCAGCAGCCCCCAATGCATCGACGAATTTCTTTCCCATTGCATGGCGATCGTCGATACAAGACAACTCTGTTTCGAGTGTCAGTTGAAGTTGATCAACAGCCGTTCCACCGATCAGTGACTCGATTCCACGCTTCATGAAATCGTCGTTGATGTCGCCTGTCTTTTGCTCCAGCGCCAACAAACCGTCTTTTCTCGCGACTTGGGCCAAGTCCTTGAATTCGCGGATGATCGTTGAAGCCTCAGGAAGCTTGACGAGAAAACACTTCAGGACAACGCTGAATGAACCCAACACCGATTTTAGAGGAAAGTTAATCAGCGACGCCGCAAAGGCACCCCCGAAAACGATCATCATGGAAGGAACGTCAATAAAAGGTGCCAAACCGCCCCCACCCATCGCGATTGATGCGAAGATCAATCCGAATCCAAGGATGAGGCCAATGATTGTTGCAATATCCATTTGTCTTAATGGGTTTCGTTTGAAAAGGTAGTTGAATCACAGTCGGGCGAGTTGAAGGTCGAGACAACGTAGGTCGAGTCGATCGCCTGAGTGCCGGATTTTGTTCCCAAGTCACACGTTTAGACCGGATTAAGGGAAGTCCCTTATTTGCTTTTGACCAAGTATTCGTAGTGCCATTAACGTTTCGATTCGTTCTCTCGATGTCTCACCTCAAGTGTTCAATTAAGACAATCCGATACATTTCGTATGACCGGATTACCTTCACAGTATTACTTGATTGGCAACGCGCTTCGGGGCGCCGAACAAAACCATCGCGTTATCAGTCAAAACATCGCGAACGTAAATACGCCCGGATACCACACACGCGAGTTGTCGTTTGATGACTACATGAAACAGGTCAGCTCCGGAGAAACGAATCAGGAATTCGTCACCGAGTTGCCAGTTGAAATTGTGGAAGGACTAGTCGAGCGAGTGGACGGGAACAACGTTGATATTGATCAGCAATTGGCTGGATTAAAGAAAAACTCGCTGCTGTATCAAACCTATTCGCAATTGTTAGCGGCCAAAATGGCAACCATTCGTAAAGCGATTTCCGGCTAGTTGGCTTGACCGGAAACAAAACTTGCTTTTCATCATACTTTTTTGATCAAACATCTGAGTTGAATATGTCTGGGTTTTTCTCTGCAATGGACATCAGCGCGACTGGGCTTACAGCCGAGCGGATGCGAATGGAAACCACGGCAAATAACATTGCAAACGCGAACACCACGATGACCGAGTCGGGTGATCCCTATCGCAAAAAGAGTTTGGTTTTTTCCAGCCAGCTTGATCAGTCAGGTGGTTTGACTGTTGCCAACAGTTTGGCCGGTGTTGAAGTCATTGGGGTAGAAGAAGACCAGGCGGACTTTCCTGTGATCTACAACCCGGGACATCCACACGCCGATGAAAACGGGATGCTGCGCATCTCAAATGTCAAAATTCCAAATGAAATGGTCGACTTGATCACAGCCAGTCGGACTTACGAGGCGAACCTACGCTCCATTTCATTGTTCAAAGAGATGGTTGAACAGTCCCTGAGCTTGTTACAAGGAGGTAGGTAATGACTGCAATTCCTCCCATTTCCGGCTTGGGCGCAAGTAAGGCAGTCCAACCAACGGCGCTTCCTAACGCAAAACTCGATGCCGGAACAAAAACCAGCGGCCCGAATTTATTCGAGAGCTTTCTTGAAACCACCAACCTCGATCAAAAGAACTCGGATCAAGCCGTCAAGGATTTGATCGAAGGCAAAACCGATAGCGTCCAAGAAGTCGTGATGGCGGTCGCCAAAGCAGAAATGTCGTTCCAGTTGTTTATGGAAATTCGAAACCACTTGATCGATTCGTACACCGAATTGATGCGAATGCAATTCTAGTTGAGCATAATACAGGTTCAAAAGCGTGTACAAGACTTACGTTGATTCAGCAATTGAGATTTGGAACGAAGCGGCTCCTGCAGCCCGCGTCGGGATCGTGCTATTGCTGTCGATTTGCATTGCCGCGATTGTGGCCGTTGGCTATTGGTCATCCCAGCCAACCTATGTGACGCTGATCAGCGACGTTGACCATCAGAAAATGGATCGAGTCATCGATGCACTCGACAAAGCCAACATCGAGTACGACTTGTCAGGAGCCGGCGGCAATCTACGTGTCGCAAAAAGCGATTTTTCGAAAGCCAGAATGCTCGCCCGTGGTGCCGGCGTGGCAGCAAGCGAGGGCGGTGACTTTGGTATTGCCGGTGCCTTTGGAAGCCCCTCCGACCGTCGCCGAGCCGCACTTTTAAAACAACAACGAGCGCTCGCCAGCACAATTCAAAAATTAAACGTCGTCGAACAAGCCGACGTTCATCTCAATGTTCCCGACAAGGGACCCTTTGAACGAAAAACCTCCATGCCTACAGCCAGCGTGCTGCTAACGCTAATGCCTGGAACTCTACTGAACGAACAGCAGGCGAATTCGATCGCTTCGTTGGTCGCGTTTGCCGTTGAAGATCTTGAACCTGAGTCGGTTCAAATCACAGACAAGGAAGGCCGAAACTACACGCTTTCTAGTCAGGGCATGCAGCATATTAGCAGCCAAATCGAGTACACCACGGAGAACGAAAAGAAGCTTGCACGAAAAGCAGAAACTCAACTCGTCCACTTTCTTGGTCAAGGAAACGCCAGCGTCCAAGTCAGTCTCGAGCTTACTTTTCCAAACGGCTCTAAAAAAATCACGTCATACGACGGTGATGGAAAAGTGCCTACCGAGGAAGACTTGAACACCGAAACCAAGAATAGCCCCAAACAACTGGGAGCCGCCGGTGTTGATGCGAATCTCAACAACAATGGACGGAACGAAACCTCGTTGGAATCAAAGTCTGAAAATATCAAGACGACATACTTGGTTCCCAAAACGGAAGAGACAGTCTCCAACACTACGCCCATCAAAAATTTCATGACGGTCAGCGTACTCGTTAACTCGAACGCTGAGGGTCTAACCCAGGCAGATGGAACACCACTTCCGGGCATCAGCGATCGAGTCAAAGCCATCGTTATTAATGCCGTCGGATACCAAGAGGCGACCGACACAATCTCCGTCGAGTTGTTCCCATTTCCAACAGAGGTGCCAATCGAAGATACATTCACACCGCCTTACGATTGGAATCAGTGGAACGAACTGGCCCGAAATATCAGTTTGGCGATTGCCGCAATTGTCGCATTCCTGATTGGTTTTTTGGTTCTCAAGAAAATTAGCCCTTCCTCCGCACCAGCTCAAGTCGTCGTCCAACTTGATGAAACTCGCAGTCAAACCGTGGACCAATTGACATCATTGCTTCAAGACAATCCTGAGATGTTTGCTCAAATTGTTCAAAGCTGGGCAGGCGCAAATAAAGATGCCGATGGTCAGTCTGAAAAACGGGCCGCCTGATCATGAATAGTATTCCACAATCAGAAATGCTGGCTGTCTTACTGAACCTCGTCGGTCCCGATGCGACGAAAGCCGCACTTGATGGCGTTCCGGCCGATACTTCACGCCAAGTCAAAGCAACGTTGGATGAATTTAAAAAACATCCGCCAACTCAAGACGAAGTTGAATACGTCGTTGACGACTTTGTGAAGTATTTTCGGTTCGCGATGAACGCTGTCGATCAGGAATTGAAAAAATCAAGCGATCCCGATGCTTCTGGATCGCTCGAGGAGAACGGAGAATCCGAAGCACCAAAGATTCTGCAAGAAGCCGAAGACGGTTTCGATGTCGAGCTTGAGGCAATCAGAAAGTTCTTGCCAATCAAGTTAACAGGCGATCACGCGAACGATTTGAATCGGATGCACCCGTACCAAGTCGCTCATGCGATTCAAAACGAGGACACAGCGACGATCTCACTAGTAATCCGAAATTTGGCAACAACACATGCAGCCAAGACACTTGAGTTTCTACCTGATTCACTTCGCCCTGCTGTATTTTTAGAGTTGGCACAGCCAAGCAAAGTAACCAGTGTCATCCTGCAAAAGATTTTAGGGACGACCGTGACGATAGCGTTGAATGTCGAACAACGTGAGATCATTCCGGATGCGGCAGAACAAATGGTAACGTTGATTCGCTCCGTTCCAAAAAGTATTCGAGTCCCCATGCTTGAGGAACTTCAAAAAAAGGACGAGGAACTGAGCGAACGTGTCAAATCTCAAATGTACAAGTTCGAAGATCTGTCTTTGCTGGCTGATCGCGACCTTCAACAGGTCCTCGGGCAATCAAACACCGACTCTCTAGTGTTAGCTCTTCAAGGAGCCGACGAAGACCTGATCGAAAGAATTCTTGGAAACATGTCCAAGCGCGCTCGGGAGTCATTGCAGGAAGAAATGAGCTTTAAGACGAATGTAAAACAAGATGAAATCGAGTCTGGACGGGCAGACATCGCGAAAGTGATCACGCAAATGGACGAGTCCGGAGCAATTTCGCTGGAATAAGATGCCGAATTTTACTGTCCAATTTGATGCTCCCGTTGTCGCCACCAAGGTCGAAGGCAATCGTTATGCCGTAGGCACACCAGTCGAGACGACGATTGCAGACGCGGGCGAATCCTCCGGCGGCGCCGCTGTGTCCGCGATATTGACGTCGATTCAACAAGAGTTACACGAGGTCCATTCAGAGATCAAAAACCAAAACCAAACGATGCGTTCGCTTGCGATCGACTATGCGATCCAAGCAGTGACGATCATCCTAAGTTCAGATGATGAATTAGTTGAAGAACGGTTGAGAAAAAACTTGCTGCGCATTTTCGAATCCGCTGATGAATTTGAGGCAGCCAAAGTATACGTACATCCACAGCAAATGGACTGTGTCTCAGGTTTGCTGAACACCACCGAAGGGATAGATTTCTTAATCGATACCAGTTTGGAGCCAGGAGATTGCCGTGTGGATTTCGGAGCCTCCGGTCGGATTGCTAATCTTGAAAATCAACTGACTCTTATCAAGAATCGGTTGGAACAGGCAATTCGAAATCAAGATTGGAGCAAAGCCAATGATTAGCGTATTGCCAACCGAGCTTTACCAAAACGTCGGACGACTCAAGAGCGCCCAAGGAACCATCAATGCTTCATTGAAGGCGTCATTGGGCGAACTCGTCAAGATCAAGACTCGCAATGGGGATATTTTGGACGGCGAAGTCATCGGTTTTGACGAAGACGAAGTCCAACTGATGACTTTTGAATCCAACCAAGACGTTCAACGCGATGATTGGGTTTTCGCCCAAAACTGCAAAATGCAAGTGCCTGTTGGCCATTCCATGTTGGGCCGAATTGTCAACGCGGTTGGAATGCCGATCGATGGCCGTGGGCGTGTTGAAATCGAAGAACATGTCGATCTAAAGTTTAAAACTCCGAACCCATTGGAACGAACCAGGATTGAGCTTCCGTTCGTGACAGGAATTCGAGCACTCGACGGACTCAATACCATGGGCCGTGGTCAAAGAGTTGGGTTGTTTGCTGGAAGTGGCGTCGGAAAAAGTACGCTACTGGGGGACATCGCCAGGAATGCAGAATCTGACGTGAACGTGGTGGCGCTCATCGGCGAACGTGGCCGTGAAGTTCGCCCATTCGTCGAGCAAGCTCTTGGCGCTGAAGGACTAAAAAAATCGGTTCTTGTTGTTTCAACTTCGGACCAATCACCGCTTGCTCGCGTACGGGCCAGTGAAACAGCCGTGGTGATGGCTGGGTGGTTCCGCGACCAAGGAAAGAACGTCCTGTTAATGCTTGACAGTCTCACTCGGCTTTCCAGTGCTCAACGAGAGCTTGGACTATTGCTGGGCGAGCCCCCGACATCACGGGGATACACTCCGAGTGTCTTTCAAAAAATGGCGGTTTTGCTTGAGCAATTGGGAACGTCCGACAAAGGATCCATCACGGGAATTCTGACGGTGCTCGTCGATGGTGACGATATGAATGAACCAATCGCGGATGCGGCTCGCTCGATTCTGGATGGACATATCGTGCTTGACCGCAAGCTCGCCCACAAAGGACATTTTCCGGCGATTGATATCCTGGCAAGCGCCAGTCGACTGTTCACCGAAGTTGCAGACGCTGAGCATCAGTCGGCCGCAATCGCGATCCGCAAAATCGTCGCTTCGTATCGAGATGTGGAAGATCTAATTCAGATTGGCGCCTATCGAAAAGGTGCTATTCCTGAAACCGACGCTGCAGTCGCCGCTTTGCCCACTGTCAATCAATTCTTACAACAGACCGTCGGTCAGGCAAGTTCCATGGATGCGACGCTAGGACGATTAAAAGAAATTGGCAAAGCATTCAAGTTGACTGTCAACGAATTTGAGCGAGGCGCCCAATGAATCGCGCCCGACAAATTCGTATTAAGCGAATCAAGTCCATTGACGAGAAACAGCTCGATCTCACGACCATCGAGCTAAGAAAAATTAATCAACTGATCGAAGAACGAAAACAGATTCACCACGCGCTCTCAGCTCGACTAAAAAGCTCGCTACAAACAATGAACAGTGCATCAACGCTTCAGCTCAAACAGCAGATTGTCGCTTTCTCAACCAAAACTGATTCGCAGTTGCAGGAATTGGGCCGGCATGTCGGTCAACTGGAGACCAAACGCAACGATTTACTCGACGTGGTTCGCGAGCAGCGAGCAAAGGTAAAAGGGTGGGAGTTGTTGCTTAAAAACCTCGATGACCAACACCAAGAAGCACTCAGAAAAGAAGACATGATTCTTGCCGATGATCAATTCCTTGGCAAAGCCGTCGTTAAGAATCGGAGATCCAAATGAAATCAATTATCACTGCCGCGATCACCTGCGCTATTTTGTTCGGTGTTTCTTTTGCGGCGTCAAAATACTACATGGATAAAGAAGTCCCTGAAGAAGTGGTTGAACCCGCGGTCGAGACAGTAGACCAATCTTCGACGTTGCCCCCTGACGAAAGCAAGATCAGTAAGGTGCCCGTGATGCCAGTGTCTCACCGGCCAGAAAAATCAGTCTCCTTGGAAGCAGTGCTGCAGATGAGTGACTCGATCAAAAAGATGGAAGAAAAACTGATCCTCCGCGAGCAACGTCTGGCCAAAGAAGAGCAGAGAGTCAAACTGCTGTTTGTTGACGTCGCAACAGAGCAGGAACAGCTGCAGGCATTCAGTGAAGGCGTTGATTCCAAAGTCCAATCTCTGGCGAGGTTATCGGGAGAGCTGAAAGAACTTCTTGCCAGTCTCGACGAGAAAAAGGCGGAGATTGCAAAGATGGAAAAAGAAGTCGGCGTTGATGACGAATCCAAGCAAGTTGAATTGGATAACAAAGTCAACGACGTGAAAGGTTGGTTCTCAAATCTAGACCCTCAACAAGCTTCAGACTACCTCAAAGAATTTGCCAACAATGGGAAACTAGACTTCGCCGCGTCATTGCTTCACAAAATGCCTGATCGTCAAAAGTCAAAAATCTTGGCCGCACTCAGCGATCCTGCTTTGGTCGATCAGTTGATCACCGCACTAAAAGTCACACCGAAGGTCAAATAGCCCCCCGATCAAAAGGATGAGATCATGGATTTTCTTGATGTCGTTGCGATGGGGCAACAATTCCTGACGGTCGCGCTATGGTTGGTCGCCCCTGTGGTCGCCGTCAGTTTGGTCGTTGGTTTGTTGATCAGCATTGCCCAAACTGTTACCAGCATTCAAGAACAAACTCTGTCATTTGCGCCTCGAATCGTGGCGGTGGTGTTTGTATTGATCTGGATGATGCCTTGGTATTTGGAAACACTAAAAAACTACACGCAGGGAGTGCTGACCGATATGGTTAGTTTTGTGAAATGATCACAGAAGCCCAAGCCGTCGTGTTTGTTCTTGTGCTTGCTCGCGTCTCCGCGTTCATAGCGTTTTTCCCATTGTTCGCAAAACGCCAATTGCCGAACACGGTAAAGATTGGCTTGGCAGTTGGGTTGACGTGGTTTTGGTTTGGGATGGTCGAGGCAAGACTGGGTCTCAACGCCGAGACCGAACTAGAGCTGACTGCCATTTCAAGCATTCTGATGCTGGCCAAAGAAGTCACCATCGGCGTCGTGCTTTCAATCGCACTAGGTCTGTTTTTCCTACCAGCCAAAATTGCAGGCTCTTATGTGGGGCAGGAATTAGGGCTTTCATTGGCAGCGATCTCTGACCCGGGTTCCCAAGATTCATCGACGTTGATTTCAAGGGTCTTCGAAGGCTTTGCGATACTAATTTTCTTTGGAATCAACCTGCACCATTTTTTGATCCTTGTCATCCACAGTTCGTTCGATCAACTGCTGGGAAAAATTGATGTTCTTCGACTACCGACAGAGCAAATCATTCAATTGATCGCCCGTGTGAATGACTACGGATTCATGATCATCGGACCGGTTGCCATCCTGTTTATGCTGATCACCCTAGGATTGGCTTATTTAAACAAAGCCGCCCCGACGTTGAATCTGTTTTCCGTTGGCATGTCGATCCGAAGCGGGTTTGGGATTTTCTGCTTGCTCGTATTTTGTCCAGTTATTTTTGGAGCCATTCAATTGTATTTTTATCGGATGCAATCTGAAATCGAACAAATCTTGGTTTCGTTTTGAAACGATAACGTCACGTTGAGAGCATAAAATGGCAGACCAAGATCGCGATCAGAAAACAGAACAAGCTACACCGCAGCGAATCAGCAAGGCTTTCGAAGAAGGTCAGATTGGATTCAGTGCGGACTTGATCGGCGGTGTCATGTTGGCAACCGGCGCCTTCTATTTCTGGCTGGTTGGCGAGTGGATGTTTGGCACGATCGGCGACACGATTCGCAATCGTATCACTTATTTTAGCCCGATGATCGAAGACACCGGCACGATCGCCGGCGTCATGGTAAAAGACATCTTGCACGTCGGCGGCGCGTGCCTGGCGTTGATGCTTCCACTGTTTTTTGTCGCACTCTTTGGCGGGGCTTTACAGACAAACTTCAACGTCTCGTTCAAAGCACTCACGTTGAAATGGGAAAAATTAAGCATCCCGTCCGGATTCAAGCGTATCTTTTCAATCAGCAGCGTCGTTCGTGGCGCTTTCTCGATTGGAAAAGCCGCGATCATCGTTGGCATTATCTATTGGATCGGGCAATCGCAACTCGACGAAATGTCGGTTTCAGGTTACGCGACTTTCCAAAGCCTGATGTTCGTCATGTGCAAAATCCTCTTGCTGGCTGCGATTTCAATTGCCGCAACCATGGCAATCCTGGGAATTGCAGATCTTGCATTCCAAAAATGGAAGCAGATGGAAGACTTGAAGATGAGTATCCAAGACATCAAGGATGAGCATAAAGAAAACGAAGGTGACCCGATGATCAAGGCTCGAATCAAAAGGCTTCAAGCAGAAATGGGTCGCAAAAGGATGCTCAGCGATGTCCCCAAGGCCAGCGTCATCATCACCAACCCGACTCACTTTGCGGTCGCTGTTCAATACGATCGCGACTCCATGGAAGCGCCGATTGTTTTGGCAAAGGGTGCTGATTTCATGGCCAAAAAGATCATTGCGATCGCCAAAGAGAACGGCGTACCAATCGTCGAGCGAAAACCGGTCGCTCGATTTTTGTACGCCAACACCCAAGTCGGAAATACGATTCCATTTGAGTTGTATCAAGCGGTCGCCGAAATTATCAATTACGTGAATCGGTTGAAGAATCGGTAGGAAG
>CAZQQR010000010.1:32262-38044 GCA_964595515.1 uncultured Pirellulaceae bacterium | reverse complement strand
CGGACGCTGGACCAACTCCAGTCAAGCTTGCTGAAGGTGCGGCAGAGCTTTCACCGGAAAACACAAAAGTCACGTTTGTCGGTATTCACACAGGCGACGAACCCAAACCGCGTTTGGGAGGATTCAGCAAATTCAAAGGCTCAGTCAAAGTAGCCGAGGAAAAACTCGAATCGATGAGTATGGAATTCGATATCGATTCCATTTGGACAGAGTTCGCCGACTTGACCACTCACCTTAAGAACGCGGACTTCTTCGATGTTGAGAAGTATCCGACCGCTAAGTTCGTCAGCAAGAAAGTGTCACAGGGCGAAAACGGTGTCACCAATGTGGTCGGTGACCTTACGCTGATGGGTAAGACCAACGAAATCACAGTCCCCGTGAAAATCAAAATGGAAGATGGCGGTGTCTTGGTTAAGGGTGACCTGAAACTCGATCGAGCTTCGTTTGGAATGAACAAAATGGTCGACCGCGTTGCCAAAGATGTTTCGGTCACTGTTTCCGTGGGTGAAAAAACGGTCGGTCCTGCCAAAAAAGGAAACCAAGCCGCTGGTCGAGGCGGTCGAGGTGGTGGCCGACGCGGGAATCCGCTGGATCGCTTTAAGGAGATGGACAAGAACGGAGACGGGAAACTTGCTGGTGACGAAATTCCCGAACGAATGAAAAACTTCATCGGGAACATTGATTCTGATGGCGATGGAGCGGTAACCCAAGAAGAAATGAAATCCGCAATGGAAAAAATGAGAGGCGGTGGCGGAGGACGTGGCCAAGGCGGGGGGCGCGGCCAAGGTGGTGGTCGTGGCCAAGGCGGTGGCCGTCAAGGCGGCGACAAGGGCTAAGCTGAACACCTCACTCGACACGTTTCGTAAACAACCGACAAACGCCCGGAGCTAAAATTCTTTGGGCGTTTTTTTGTTCAACTTGAGTCCGTAAAACACGCGTAAGAATCCAAGGTATGACTTTTTAGTGCAAAACATCGCGAGAAACGAAAGGATTGTTAAGATAGGTAGTCAGGCCGTGCACGTATCGCGTTTTTTACCGAGAATCTAAGTATTTGGCCGTTGGCTTGGTTGCAGAACTCGGGTCTTGAACGTAGGTTCATCGGATAAAAGTTGTGTCAACCCCACTTCCCGCCAAAATTTTGCTTCTCTCGCGCAAGCGAACAAAGGAATCGTTTTTCAAAAGGAATAGATGAATGTTAGTGCTCAGTAGAAAAATTGGTGAGCGAATTTGGATAGGCGATGACATTGCTGTCACTGTCGTCCGAATCACCGGAGGTGGTGTTCGGTTAGGGATCGAGGCGCCCTCAGAATTGCCGGTCATTCGTGAGGAATTGAAACTTAAGCTTGAACAGGCTGAAGAAGAACCGGATCCAAACGAACCACGAACTTACAAATTCCGAACAAACTAGCAGCTAACATCTGGCAAGGATCGCAATTGGCCGCGCGTTCGGCCAGCTATTTTTCTCTTCGCTTTTTTCGCTTCTACTTCAATTTAGAAAATAGATCACTCAACGTTGAGGCTGTTTTCATCTCGCCAATAATTTTGGCTTTGCCCGTTCGAATATCAATTTGAACTTGGCTCATCCCATTCAATGGGCCGTGCTCCTGAATCAGCTGGTGCACAAGTTGTTTCTTGATCGCCGCATTCACTTCGTGTTCGGCTTCTTTACCGGGCGCATTTCCCCAGATGATGTGGGCTCCAAAATCCGACCAGAGAATAAACGGTTTGTTGGGATCGTCTTTATCATCCGGTTTTCTTTGGGTTACAATTCGATCAATTCCGATCGAAGCAACGTTGTCGGCAAATAAGCTGCCGATCGCAGCCGCGTCTTTGACCCGTTCGTCCGGCCATCCCGACCAAGTTTTCAAGTCTGAAAAATTGCCTGGATAGATAACGTTGATCAAAGGCATCGCAACACTGGTCGCAATCTTTTCAGGCATCACGACGCCGTTTTGATCCACCGGCAATAGTACTTGTTTGCCGCGATTGGCTTTGGGCCATCCGCCGGGCATCGTGACTTCGCTCAATTCAACTGCGGCAACCGGTCTGCGATAAACCACGTCGATGGACAATCCCAGCTTTGATTTATCAATTTGATTGACGCGTTCAATGTAGCCGACGGAATGAATAACGTCGGCTGTGTTGGGCACCAAAGTCGGATCAAGAATCGAAGGGTCAGCTCCGACTTGTTCGAGCACAACGTTTTTTAAGTCAGCTTCGACCCAAACCGGTTGAGGAGTAATTTGAATTTTGTCAGCCGTCAATCGAAACTCGTTTTGATCAACGATTTTGTTGCGTTGTTGGCCCCACAAAACAATGGCACCCACGATTACGGTTCCTGTCGCCAACAAGAATAGAGTTGCTTGGTGCAGAAGCAATCCACGCAGTGAAAAACTATCGATCAGACGATCCAGTAGGTCCGGTTTTTGGCGCGACATATTTATCTCGATTCAATCAAAGGAGCGCAGAGACGCTGCTTTAAACTAAATCGAGATTTTGGCGTCGACACTTTCACCCAAAACGCAAATGTCGTAGAACCGGATTGGTCGCCAAATCCGTTACCAAATTTGAATGGCGGTATCCAATTCGATGTCCAATCGCTCAGAAACACGGGCTTTGACTTGCTCAATCAGCTTGATCACATCCGCGCTGGTGGCGTCTGAGTTGGTGATAAAAAAGTTGGGATCACTGTCGAGCACTTCTACTCCGCCGACTTTTTCACCCTTGAGGCCGGCCTGGTCAATTAGGGAAGACGCGGTTTCGCCCCCGTAGTCTTTGAACATGTAGGCAGAGCTACGGTCGGAATTTGGGTGGCTCGCCCGTCGAACGATCCACAACTTTTGCATCTTTTTTGTCAGAGCTTCCGAAGCTTCTTTTTCAAACGCAAATGTGGCAGACAAGATTACCAACTCGCTGAGGCTACTCTGGCGATAGGAAAACGAAAGCGATTCTTTTTCTCGTTTGAGAATTTCTCCCGCGCGCGTAATGACTTCCGCTGATTCGACCCATGTTCCGATATCAATGCCATGGGCGTCGGTGTTGTTATGAAGTGCTCCACCGATGGTGCCCGGCAATCCGACAAGCTGCTCGGGGCCAGACAGACCTTCGCGAACCGCGGTTGCAACAAAGTGAGTCAGTCGTGTTCCACCGCCTGCGATCAACCGCTCTCCGTTTTCTCCGGCAACGTCTAGTTTGGAGAAATCAGGTGCTGCCAAATGAATGACCAATCCGCTGACACCTTCATCAGGCACGAGCAAGTTTGTTCCACTTCCGATTAGACGAATCGGTAGTTCCTCGGCGGAAAACCGCTTGATTAGTCCAACTAATTCTTCTCGATTGGTCGGCTCTGCAAAGTAGGCTGCGTTTCCACCGATTTTGAGACGAGTAAACGGGGCAAGTGGTTCGTCCTGGCGGACGATATGTTCAAATCCAGATAGCAACGACACGTTTTTTCCTAATCTCAAAAGTCCAATTCAAAGCAACTAGAGTTTACCTCTACCAATCGAATCGTTGAAGTATACAGGCCTTCGATCGAGGTATTGTCTCTGATAAACTTTGGAGTCAAGCCTCAGAAAAACATAAGCGCTGCCATGCCACCGAAAAATCTCCTGATTATCACGTTGACGATCATCGTCTCGTTGGCGTGCTATTCCGTCGCGGCCAGAAACCGGTTTGCGAATCTTTTCGCGGAAGCTCTCGAAGTCGTCGACCGACAAAGTCTTCATCCCGTTCCTGTCGAGGATCTGTTCATCTCCGCGATGGACGGAATGATGGAAGAATTCGATGATTACTCGATGTACATTTCGGGGCAACGGTTTCAGGATTTTGACGAAGACATGCGTCAGGAACTCAGCGGAGTTGGCATGTATGTCGAAGTTGATCCAGAGACGGACCAGTTGGTGGTCCTCGCTCCAATGCCGAACACACCGGCTTCTGAAGTTGGTCTGAAGGTGGCGGATCAGATCGTGGCGGTTGATGGGGTGACCACGAAAGGTATGCAACGTCGGGAGGCGCTCAAACTGATTCGAGGGCCCGTTGGGGAATCGGTTGAGTTGGAGCTTAATCGAGATGGCGAGTCTTTGACGAAATCTTTGACGCGAAAAAGAATTCCCGTCGCCAGTGTTCATGGAGACACTCGAAAACGAGACGGCAGTTGGAATTTTAAGCTGAACGAGCATCCTCGGATCGGTTACATCCGTTTAATTCAGTTTGGCGAGAAAAGTGCAGTCGAAATTTCGGCGGCTCTGAAACAATTGGGAGACGTCGACGGGCTTGTGTTTGACATCAGGAACAACTCAGGCGGGCTGTTGGATGTTGCCGTTAAAATTTGCGACATGTTCTTGCCAGCTGATTTACCAATCGTTCGAACACTTGGCCGAAACAAAGTTCTGGTGAGTGAAGAGAAATCGACTGGGAACATCGAATTTGATTCCGATATTCCAATCTATATTTTGATCGACCGAAATTCTGCCAGTGCAAGTGAAATCGTTGCAGGTTGTTTGCAAGATCATGGCCGAGCGATTGTGATCGGCGAACAGTCATGGGGAAAGGGAACGGTTCAAAACGTGATCCCAATTCAGCGGAACCAAAGTGCTCTTAAATTAACGACAGCAAGCTATTGGCGACCTAGCGGAAAGAACATCGACCGCAATGATGTGGAATCAAAAAAATCCCAAATCTGGGGTGTGCAACCGAACGATGGTTTTGCTATCGAACTTTCTGAACGCGAGTCGATTGAGAATTTGCGACAAATCAACATTCGTGAGTTGAGGACGTTGGTGAGTGCAAAAGAACTTCAGTACATCCGTCGATTGAGACGATTACAGGCGGAAGCTTTCGACGAGGCGGTTGAAGCTCGATCGAATTCAGATTCGCCAGAAATTGGAGACGATCCGGCCAATCAGGAACCACACGTTGACCTGCCGCTTCAGAAAGCCATCGATCAGATTCTCAAGAAAAAACGTCGACCAAACATTGCGGCTTAGAGTTCGTGAACAAGGGTCGGTCCAAAGGTTGGTGTGTAAAAGTATGGTTCCTGGAAATAAGAAGTTTCTTCCGCTCAGCGATACGCTGATTGATTATGTGGAATCCGCTCGAACGGGGAGCGACGATCCACTGTTACGGGAACTGCGTCAGGTCACTGCCCAATTCGGCGAAGACGCACAGATGCAAATTCCGGATCATCAAGGGACGTTTCTGACGATTTTGGTTCAGTTGATGGGGGTTCAGCGCGCGCTTGAAATTGGAACGTTTACTGGACACAGTTCGATTTGCATTGCCAGAGGACTTCCGGAAAATGGAAAACTGATTTGTCTCGATGCCAGTAAGACTTGGACTGATGTGGCCAAAGTGTTTTGGGATAGGGCGGGCTTAACGGATCGGATTGAGTTGCGAATTGGTGATGCGTTGGATGCGATCGCCAAATTCGAAGAAGATGAGATGTTTGATTTTGTCCACATTGATGCAGAGAAGCTTTTGTATGACGAGTTTTTCGAAGCCGTTCTTCCGCGATTGCGATCTGGTGGTGCGATCATGTTTGACAATATGTTGAGAGCCGGGCGAGTCGTCGAAGAGACACCGGATGACCGCACGGTCGCGATAAAACGATTGAATGAAAAGTTGGCCAACGACCACCGAGTAGAAACCGTTCTGGTTACGATTGGTGATGGCGTTCAGCTGTGTCGCAAGAAATTGGGCAGCTAATTGCCGGACCTTTGGTCCTTTTTCGTTTCGAGTCATCATAGTACCCAGCCCTGCGAATCTTCGATTCTTAGGCTGGGCT
>CAZQQR010000010.1:21769-32162 GCA_964595515.1 uncultured Pirellulaceae bacterium | reverse complement strand
TCATAGTACCCAGCCCTGCGAATCTTCGATTCTTAGGCTGGGCTAGTTGAACGGCTGGACCTTTGGTCCTCGATGTTGTGGGCGGCAAGCACCAAGGTGCGTCAGCAGTTTGGCGTTGAGAACTGCGGATACGTTGAGGACCGCGCATAGAAAACCGCCAGCCAAACAGTGTTTGGCGGCGGTTTTCTGTGATACCGTTCGTGGAGGAGGTGACTCGTCTGGGCCGAGTCATCGTGCAGCAGCCCTTCCTCTAGCGTTTTGGCAATTCAGCCACACGCATTTGACCCCACAACGGTTCTGTATCTCTTAAAATGTAAAACATGAAATCTTTGCGGTCCTTGATTTCAGACTGTTGGAGAATGTAAGCCATATTCTCCAGCGATTCTGTTTTCCAACCGTGCATCGCAACCACCACATCGCCGGGCATGATACCTTCGGCATCGGCCGGGCTGTTAGGTTTGACTTTGGTGACCGTTAACCCACGTTTGTAGTTTGGATGACGATTTGCCATTTCCGATTTCGAAATCGGTGTCAACATGACCCCAATGGCATCCCAAGCAATCGAAGAAGGTTGCGGGACGGCAGTTCGCTTTTCCAAGTTCAGCACAACGTTGTTCGTCTTGTTGGCTTGAACCACTCCAAGGCGAAGTGAAGGATTGGAGGCAGTCGTGAGCAAGCTCGACTGGAAATCAAGTTTGTTTTTGATTCGCTTGCCGTTGACCATCTCGATTTGATCGCCTCGGGTCAAGCCAACCGCCGCTGCAGGGCTTTCGGGAGAGACGGAATCAACCACCAATCGAGGCCGGTCTTGGACGTACTCAGTTCTCAACGACATACCATGATACGCACTATTCGGGAGGATCTTGGACATCAGTTCGGAAGCGATTTCCATCGCGTCGTTTACCGGAATCGCAAACGCGATTCCTTGAGCTCCGATTCGAACTGCGACAACGATCCCGATCATCTCACCATTGACGTTCATCAGCGGGCCGCCAGAATTGCCGGGATTAATCGCGGTGTCTGTTTGGATCAAATTGCGATAAATTTGATCGTCGTTGACTTGGACGGTGCGGTTAAGTGCACTGACGATTCCGAGCGTGAGTGTGTGTTCGTAGCCGTAGGCATTGCCAAGAGCACTTACTTTTTCTCCCAGCATCAAATCGGAGGACGAACCTGTTTTGATGGGAGGAAGCGGTTCTTTGGTTTCGATTTTGAGAATGGCCAGATCTGTCTCGGGATCGTGAGCCATCAATTTAGCAGTGGTTTGTTCGCGGTTGCTGGTTGTCACTTCAATGACTTTGACACCCTCGACCACGTGGTAGTTGGTTAGGATGTAGCCTGCGGAATTGATGACAATGCCTGTCCCCATTCCGTTGACTTGTTTAAGTCGTTTTGCACTCGCGTCGTTGGGATCGGGGACGCTTTTGCGGCCTCTCAGATTCACAACAGAATTTTGGCATTCTTGTACTGCCTTTACGAGTGGCGTAACACGTCGAGATTTGGCGGCAGCATTATTGGTGAAATCATCTGCCGAAACGGCGTCATTGACGCAGAGTGGAAGTACGATCACGCCGATTAGCATGACGGCAAATTTTAGGTTGGGTCGAAAACGCATAAAGCCAGTTGCTTCCTGCCGGGTCATCAGGGAAATCGCCGTGCATGCGGGATAGCACGGAAATCTCTGCAAAACTCATCTAAAGCGTTAGATCGGAAAGAGAGGAGCATCCCGTTAAGTCATCAAGGCTTGCCGGTACAGCTTAACAATCAAGCATTTTTCGAAGGAAAGTGGCTTTGTTTTCTGATTGAATTCACTCAAGAGCACGCTGTTTTGGATTTGGCAAACTCGATCATGGGTTTTGTTAAAATTACGCGCTGGGTCACGAGAGACGCTGGCGTTTATCCAAACCAGCGGAATCTGGAGGGATTTGTTAAGATCCGAGCCACGTTCTTCGCGGAGGACAGTTTGATGGCAAGGTTTGTTACAAAGCTTTACAGCTGGCCATATGACCGACGCAAAAAAGCGCTAAGGGCTATTTTGAATTCGGTTTAAGTTCTTGATCTCCAAGTTTATCTTTCTCTTGGGTCAATTTGTAAAAGATGCCATCACGATACTCATACCGAGTCTTTGGATGTTTCATTACGAATACTTGCGTTTCGTTGGAGACTGAGATCTCCCTAAACACTAGGGGAGAACTTTGAGCTTTCTTTTCAACCATTGATTCAATGGAAGCAACGAAGCCTGGTTCAAATGGATTACCGTGGTAACGGTCTCTTAGAATCCAACCAGTGAGTTTTGCTTTTTCGTCGTAAAGGAGCTCCACTTGGAATTCGATGGTTTTTGCTGTTGAAGTTTCAGGTCTTGAAAGAACGGTTAATTGCGAAACAACTGTAGTACCAGCAATTTTTGAAGTTGATATATCGATTGAATTCTCTTTGGTCGTTCCCAGCCAGCCAGATGAGGTTTGACGTAGCTGAACGTCTTTCCAAAATTTCTTACTCTTTAGGTCAATACACTTCGGACCGACGACAACATGCCCCGCCCATAACAATTGCAGTTGATGCGCAAATGGACTTTCCGATTTCCAATTTGATTTGCCGGATAAAAAAGCCCTTGATAGACGAACTTCGTTGACTTCGTCACCAAGGATCGCTTGCTCGCCATAAAGATGCTGGCCGTTAGCTTGAAAAAGATACTCTTGTCTCATTCGAATTTTGTTACCGCGATTTCCCTTTGCTGGGGCCTGCCGCTGAACACAGCGAAATGAGTTGTTGGAAAAAATTTCAACGAACAAGTTTGGTTCTGAGTCGGGTTTTTCTGTCTTTTCTGGCCAGATTGAGTACTCGATTTGTTGGTCAATCAAATGGGCAAAGGTCGATTGGAAGATTCTCGCGATTGAGTCTCCATCGTTTGGCTGAATTTCTTGCCCGAAACAATTTAGGCTAGGCAAAAGAAACAGTAGCGTTACTGATAATGTTCTCAGGTTCATTCGATACCTCAACAAAGGATTGTTGTTCACACCTGCCGTCAGTTTATTCTAAGACCAGTCTTTGGCTTTGGCCAACTGATGGGCACGAATGCGTACTGCAATCATGTTTTGAGTTTCAGGGTGGATTGGAAGTAGTGCTGCCGAACTAAAGAACTCGGTCGGTTTCTTAATGGGCTATGGGTAAATCACGGGATCTAGGTCTAGGCTGCCAAGCTCCCAGAATTGGCGCAAAAAAAGGCCCGCCTCCGATAAATCGAAAGCGGACCCAAATTTATCGCAATGAGGGTTTTGAATTCCTCAAGCGCGAAGGGTGGCTGCCACGGCAGCCCGCCGGCTTAAAAACCGTTTAGGCAAAACCACCTCGTCGGCTCGTACAGAAATAATTCACAAAACACCTCCTTTCTATTTAACATCCCAACCGGAGACAAACGCCGAAGAGCGTCTCCCAATTGGGCGGTAGTAAATCGCATTGCGTTTATGCGATCTCGACAATTCAATTATTCTTGGTCGCCAAGAGGCTTGCAAGACGTTTGGTTCGTTGGTGAGAACTGCGAACGCCGATATTTGTTAACAATCACTGGCTTTCGTAGCGTTTTTTTGGCTAACAACTCGGACAAATCAGTCATGGAATAGGTTCGCAGGTCGTTTTTAAAGTGGCCGGGCGGACAGAAACTGAGTGAATAAATAAACGCCGGACGAAGAAGCTGAGGGACAGCTGGAATTTAGCCCGATGAACTTTGCTTCTTTTGTGGGATTATCAAATGAATTGGCCCATACCTGAGTTTTCCGCTCGATTCTCATGCCTTCATGCCCTTAACTTACAAGAGTGAATTCAACGGCTATGAATTCAGCTCTCATTGCGCCAAATCCAATCTGGATCAAACGATGCTGGCATGAGTCAAATTTTGCGGTCGGATTCTTTAGAATTACTGGCAAAGCGTCGATTTATTAGTTGCGGGCTTTCGGACGATTTGATAGCTTGCGGTAATTGGAGTGATGCTGACCGCATCTAACGAATGCTGTTTTTTGCCAGTTCCTGGTTTCAGGCCACTGCTCAAATAACGCGGTTCATCATCACTGGTACTTGTTTCCCTCTGACGTGTCGAAACGACATGCAACCCACAGCAATGCCAGAGTTCCAATCTGTTGGTCTTTGGATCTCGTTTTCCATTGACACCTACGGATGGAAATTCATGCATTGTAAAAAGAAATCTAATGGTAAATCGCAACCTCATTCACTCACTCGAAGACGCTGAAATCGATCAGGAACTTGGCGAGTTGTTCTCAACAACCGCTGAAGAAGACCTGCACGAGCTCGATTTGACGAGCATCTATTTCCCCGATGGCGCTGCAGAACAAAAATACGAACTAAACGAAATTGTCGAAGGCAAGATCGTTCGCGTTGGCAACGATCATGTTGTCATCGATGTTGGGTTCAAGAGTGAAGGCACCATTCCGCTGAACGAGTGGGATGAGCACGAAGATCCTCCCGAAGTCGGCCAGTTGGTCAAAGTGCTGATCGAAGACCTCGAAGACGAGCACGGCCGCGCGGACGATCCTTCAGGCTTGATTGCCGTTAGCAAGCGAAAAGCCGACCACATCATCGAGTGGGACGGCATCGTTTCAAAGGTCAAAGAAGGCGACATCGTCACCGGTACTTGTACACGAAAAATCAAAGGCGGTTTGTTGGTCGACATCGGCGTTCCTGTGTTCTTGCCAGCGAGTCAAGTCGACATTCGTCGTCCGGGCGACATCGGCGATTACATCGGCCGAGTTGTTCAGTGTGAAGTTCTTAAAATCGACGTTCAACGACGTAACATCGTTGTCTCACGTCGTTCTTTGATCGAAAAAGAACGAACTTACGCACAGCAAAAATTGATGGGCGAATTGGAAACCGGGCAAATCCGAAAAGGTGTTGTCAAAAACATCGCGGACTTTGGTGCGTTCGTCGACCTTGGCGGCATCGACGGTCTTCTGCATATCACCGACATGTCACACACGCGAATTTCGCATCCTTCGCAAATGGTCGCGATGGATCAGGAACTTGACGTGATGGTTCTCAATATCGACCGCGAAAAGATCAAGATCGCTCTTGGTCTCAAGCAACTTCTCCCGAACCCATGGGACGATGTCGAAACCAAGTACCCAATCGGTTCGGTTCAAAATGGCGAAGTCGTCAACGTGATGAACTACGGTGCGTTTGTGAAACTCGAGCCAGGTATCGAAGGTCTGGTTCACATTTCCGAAATGTCATGGGTCAAGCGTGTTAACCACCCAAGTGAACTCGTCAACATTGGAGACGAGATCAAGGTTGCCGTGCTTGGCATCGACAAATCAGGCGAACAAATGTCGCTTGGTATGAAGCAGACCCAAGACAACCCTTGGGACGAAGTCGAAGGCAAGTACCCGATCGGCAAAGAGATTTCCGGTCGCGTTCGAAACCTTACCAACTACGGTGCGTTTATCGAACTCGAAGAAGGCATCGACGGATTGCTTCACGTTTCTGATATGTCTTGGACTCGTAAAATCAGTCATCCAAACGAGGTGCTTGAAAAAGGCCAGGAACTTACCTGTAAGATTCTTGCTGTCGACACGGAACGACGCCGGATCGCACTTGGTCTGAAACAAATGGGCGATGATCCATGGACGACAGACATTCCAAAACGGTACACGCCTGGTCAGAAGATCACAGGCAAAGTCACCAAGATCACCAACTTTGGTGTGTTCGTTGGCCTAGAGGACGGACTTGAAGGCTTGCTTCATATCTCCGAGCTTTCAGATCAGAAGATTGAAAACCCGGAAGAGATCGTTAAGGTCGGCGATGAGTTGGACGTGAAAGTCCTTCGAGTCGATACCGAAGAGCGAAAAATTGGATTGTCTCGTCGACGAGTCGATTGGTCTCCTGAGAAGGAAGCCGCTGAAGCTCAGAAAGAGGCGAGTGCCGTTCAAGGAACTGCTGGTGGCCCAACGGTTGCCCAAGCGGATCTTAAGGGTGGACTTGGTGGTGGCGGATTGATGATTCAATCTCCTGCCGCTGAAAAGCCTGCCGAAGCTGCTCCCGCTGCCGAAGCCGCTCCGGCTGCTGAGGAAGCACCTGCCGCTGACGCACCAGCTGAAGAGGCACCCAAGGATGACGCGGCTGAGTAGTCCTTGACTCTCAATAGTAAACTTCAAAACGCTTGTCGATTTTCGGCAAGCGTTTTTTTTCGTTCAATCCCAAGCCGAGACTATCGCCGAAACGGCTGATCCTAAAATCGAATTGGAACAAAGCACTGTTCGGTCGATAAAGATTCTTCGGAGACTTAAACGTCGACCGACAGCGGAACTAGTCTCTGGTTGTGTTTTTGATCTATTGAGTAGTCGGGTGTGAACCGGCATAATCCAAGCACGTGGATACACTCGACATACGAAATCACTTTCTGATTGGAAAACACCCTCGATGATGGGCTACGACTTCAAGAATCTTAAGGGCGATCTAAGTGGCGGAATTGTCGCTGGAATCATTGCTTTGCCGCTTGCACTGGCGTTTGGTGTTCAGTCAGGGCTTGGTGCTGCCGCTGGGCTTTACGGAGCAATCGCCGTCGGCATTTTTGCTGCTTTGTTTGGCGGAACTGCTACCCAAGCCTCCGGGCCAACTGGTCCGATGACGGTTGTGTCCGCTGCGATCGTGGTGTTCGCAATCGAAGCCGCAGGAAGCATCGAAGCCGGGCTGGGCATTGTGCTGATGTGTTTTCTGGCGGGTGGCATTTTTCAGATTGGTCTGGGGCTGCTGGGAATTGGAAAATACATCCGTTACTTCCCTTATCCGGTCGTGTCCGGATTCATGAGCGGCGTTGGGCTCATCATTGTGTTTCTACAGCTTTGGCCGTTGATGGGCAGCGCATCACCTAAATCAACGTTAAAAGTCTTCACGCACATTAGCGAACCACTGTCGGCGATCAATTGGGCGGCAGTCGCATTGGGGATCGCAACGTTGGTTGTGAATTACACGTTTCCTTTGATCACTAAAAAAGTCCCATCGGTATTGGTCGCGTTGTTGGTTGGGACTGGAGCCGCGTTGGCACTTGGTTTGGATGTTCCCGTCATTGGTGACATTCCTAGCGGGTTTCCACCGTTGAAATTTGGTGCGTTGCTGACGGTTTCGCCTGAGCACTATGTATTCATTATCCAATCGGGGATTACGCTTGCTCTATTGGGCTCGATCGATTCGTTGCTGACTTCGGTCATCGCGGACAATATCACAAAAGATAAGCACGACAGTAAACGAGAATTGATCGGCCAAGGCATCGGTAATGTTGTCGCGGCACTCTTTGGCGGTATCCCTGGTGCGGGAGCGACAAAAGGTACCGTTGTCGCGATTAAGTCGGGTGCGAAAACTCGGCTTTCAGGCGTAACTCACGGACTATTCCAACTGGTCGCTTTGCTGGGGCTTGGCACACTCGTGTCCTATATTCCGCTTTGTGTGTTGGCTGGTCTTTTGATTTCTGTTGGCGTCGCAATCATCGACTACAAAGGAATTAAGCATCTCTTAGACGTGCCCAAGTCTGACGCCGTGGTCATGATTGTTGTTTTGATTTGGACCGTGTTCGGAAATTTGATTCACGCCGTCGCTGCGGGTGTTGTGCTGGCGAGTGTCCTGTTCATGAAACAGGCCAGCGATTTGGCCGAGGCTGAGACGACGTTAAAAGCACTTGATCCAGAACCGGTCTGGGACGATGAATCCGGGATCACAAAAGAGGCTTCCAAAAATGTCTTTATCAAGCATCTTTACGGGCCGCTGTTTTTTGGGTTCAGCTCAGGGTTCCGCGCGATCGCGGATGAATTGCCCCAAGAAGCCGAGATTCTGGTCGTGCGAATGGAAAGAGTGCCATACATTGACCAGTCGGGATTGTATGCGCTGGAGGACTCGATTCTGAAGTTAGAGCAAGAAGGGAAAACAGTCGCGATCAGCGGGCTTCAAGAACAGCCGGACCTGATGTTGCGACGAATTGAGCTGATTCCAAATCTGGTTTCTGAGGAACTTGCTTTCGAAACTTTCGCGGATTGTAAAACGTGGTTGAACAATCCTGATACCGAATCTCCCGGCTAATCTCGCCGGACCAACACGACAGCCAGATACTCCAAAGGTTTCAGAAACAGGTAGACCAAATCAGCCTGCCAGCGATACCTAATTCTGCGTGCAACAGTTGGGCCAAGTCGGTTGTAGATTTTGCGAAGCCGGCGATGAAATAATGGAAACCGGTTTGTTAGCCAATCCTCCAATTTCCAAAGCGTAAGCAGCTGCTGGTTAACTAATCTGCCTCGTCCTTTGTCGGTCCAAGAGCCAACGAGTTGAGGGTGGCCTTTGGATGCCGCCGTTACCACGAAACATTCTTGGGGCGGTTCGTCGGGGAGTTGGTCGTACAAACGTCGGGCGAGTGGGTATTTCGCCACCACGGACACGAACAAGAACGAGCTCCAGCCCAAGACCAAATACTTGGACGATTGAAAAAAGGGTTTTACGTATTTTTGGTGCTTCAAAATCGTTAGTCCAAGCAGTAGGTAGCAGACGCCGCAGGAACCTGGAACGATCGCGAACATCAGTTCGTCATGTGTAAATCGGAAAAAGAAAACGGCTGCCGTATACCAGCCTGAAATCAAAGCGTTTGTGAATACGCCGAAGAGGATTATCGGATCATATTTTGAGTCATGCCGGTTGACGACGGCCATTGAAAACAGGATCGCTCCCAGTAGATAGATTGGGTAGAACGTCATGGCGGGGTAGCCTTCGAGCGTAACGTAAAACCATGAATCTCCTTTGTCTCCTTTCCAACTAGATGTGAAGGATCCCGACAACAACAAAGATAGACACGAGAACGCGCCGACGCAGCAGCACAGCCAGACTTTCGTGAACGTGCCAAAGGCGATCTCGTCCGTTTTGTCGAGCAACTTGTCAACCAAAACAGGGGTGCATGACAACGCGGGACAAAAGAAGAAAAATCCGATCAGGATCCGACCGACGAGTTCCCCTGACATGTCGATGTTAGGATCAATCGGATTCAGTACGGAGCGCAAGTCCATTCCGACGATTGCCACCATGATGACGGTGGTCCAACTGATCAAAGTTGAAATTCGATACTGGCCCGAATTCGAAGGTTCCAATGGCCTGTTCGTTTTGGATTGGTCGCTCCCGTTTTTTTCTTCCATCGCGTTATTTCTTTTTAGCGTTGGCTGGCCCCGCAATGCCACTGGATTTTTGAGCAGTTCTCGCGATAAGAATCTTATGGGTTTTTCCATCAAGATAAATTTCGATCGGAATGTCGCGACCGTAAATTTTGGGGACGACTTCGAAGTAGTTTGTGAGGACTTCCCCTAATTTTTTAACGGGTTTGAGTTGCCGGGAGAGCTTCTTTTCCTGTTCTTTGTCCTTCTTTTTAGCTGCCTGTTTAAGTCGTCTGGTAAGTCCCGCCGCTTTGTCGTTGACCGAATTCATGTACTGTTTAAAGACATCAAAATCGAAAAGCGCAGGAGTTGCTCCCGCAATGTACGCCGCATTTAGCTGGGCTTTCAAAATGAAGCCGTCGGATTTTCCCGTCGCATATATCTCCATCCAAATAAATGCTTCGTTTTCCTGACGAGTAAAGAACATTCGTGCCGGCGATTTGGACGCGAGTTCAGGAATACAATGCGATGGAACTTGTTTGTCGTCGAATCCTGATACTTGCACGTCCAGCAATTTTGGAACAGGTAGGAAAGGAATCTCTGCAAACGTTTCGATCTGAGATTTTCCATTTGGCAGTTTGAAACCATTGATAGAAGCCGGTTTTCGAAGATCGAGCCAAGCGTACATCCCATCCGGAGTCGAAAGTTTGAGCGCGCCGTTACGAAGGTAATTTACGTTTTCGTCCTCCTTTGCAGCCGGAAGCCATTGGAAACGAAATGAGCTTTCGTCCTTACGAAATTGGGCAACATCAACAGGATCATCATTGGGGCGATTTCGTTTTTTGACGAGCCAAGTTTGTTTATCATGTTCAGATCGGAGTAGCTCAAAGTCGATTTTGTTTCTCGCCCAGGCTTTGTCAAAAAGCAGCTCTGCCCCCATGAGAAATTGCCGGCTGATCACCAGGTCGTCGATTTTGATTTCCTTGGTGTTGGAAATTGGAGGAAGCTCGAAATTGGGTCGAAATCCCTTGAAAGGCAACTTGGGAGGATTGACGGCCGTATCACGAACGGCCTTTTTAGCTGGCTTCGTCGTTTTGGTTTCGGCAGCGGGTTCTTCGCTCTTTTTTGAATCTGAAACGGGTGCGATTGAGCCGTTCATTTCAACCTGTTGCATCTTTGGTTTTGCAGCGACTTTTACATTGTCACCGCTGTCTCTTGGCTTTGGTTCTTTCTCCTTTGACGGTTTTGTTTTGATACCAGCGTCC
>CAZQQR010000010.1:1579-21669 GCA_964595515.1 uncultured Pirellulaceae bacterium | reverse complement strand
GTCTCTTGGCTTTGGTTCTTTCTCCTTTGACGGTTTTGTTTTGATACCAGCGTCCGCAGTTTTCTTCGCCTCATTCTTGTTTTCAATGTTTGCAGGACTCGCTTTTTCTGCAGCAACTGGAGCAATTTCAAATTCGGAATTGGACCTGGCCGAGTTTGTCTGTTTTGGTTGGCTCGCTTGGTTTAGAGAGTCATTTACGAATACGATGGCGGCAGCCAACCCGACACTGCAGGCGACCAGACCGCCAACTATTAAAACAGTTTTGAGATTGTTGCTGGATTTCTTCTCTTTATTGATTTTGGATCGGGCAAGCTTCGCGGCGCTGCTGTTTCGATTGACTTCTTCTGGGGTGGCGTTGGTGTCTGATTTTCTATCCGCGTTTGCGATAGGTCCCGAGCGGCTCGTGTCAGAATCATCGGGAGTTTTTGGATCTTCGCTTTCGCCTGCTTGAAGTTCGCCGTTTTTTCGAGCAACTCGCGGTGATCTGGAAAAACTTTTGTCTAGCTCATCCAGTTTGCCTGCCTCAAGTGCGTGATCGTATCGGCGTCTACGCGAGGGAGAGCAAAGACAGAGTTTCGCTTTTGTAATCCGAGACATCAGATCTTTGGCGACTTCGACTTCAAGACCTGCATTGGAGAGTTTTTGAAGTAGTTCAAGCCGCTCACCGGTGGCTTCCAGAATGACAACTTTGTCCTCTTCAAAAAGTTCGATACCCAGAAGCGCATAATAATCAACGTCGGGGTTCTTCTTCACCCTTAAGAACCATTTTTTAAGTCGACTACTCTTGGTCATTATTGGGCAGGACCCGAAAGGTGAATTCATACTCCCTGATGCCTGCCAATTATGGCACAGATCTTTTGCCTTTGCAGGCGATCGCACATTCGAAATTGCAAATCAACCCCTGTGAGAATCAGGTGACTGCGTTAAAATTTGGGCCGAGGTAAGCGGGGCAGGGCGGAACTGAGTTCGCCAATTGAAAATCTATTCGCTCCGCACTTAACCACCCATCTAAAAACGGATTGCTGACGTGGCAAATAGCACGATCTCTACGGCGGAAAGTGGAAACTCCACAGACATGACCTCATCGAATCTTTGGCAGATCAATATTGTTACGGCGGATGGCCAGCCCGACCGAATTGGTGAAGAGGTGCTGGACAATGCGGCTGATCTTCAGATTGGACAGTCGTTAAAGCTGATTGCAAATCGGGGGTTTTTGGTTCAGGGTCCGCTAGACCGAAAACAGATCGAGGAGCTTGCCCATCGCTTGCTTGTTGAGCCTGTGGTTGAACGCAGTGAAATTGTTTCCGTTGGTGAAGGCGAGCAGGGTAGTGCGATAGACGAGCTTCCGAATCTTGTTCATGTGTTGCCTTTGCCGGGCGTGACTGACCCAGAGGCTGAAAGCGCGATGATGGCGATGAAGCAATTGGGCTATCCCGTCGAAGCCGTTCGAACATTTAAAAAGTACTTTATCTCTGAGCTCAGCACAGAGGATCAAAACCTGCTGTACTCTAAAGTGCTTTGCAACGATTCAATCGAGACCATTGTGGTTGGTGAGCTTGACCTGACCGAGATTCAGCTAGGCCAGCCTTACGTTTTTGAAAAACGAGACGTGCCGCTGGTCGGTGTCTCGGATGATGGCCTGCTGGAAATTAGTAAGCAATGGCAGCTTAGTTTGAATCTTGTTGAAATGCACACGATTCGGGAGCACTTTGAATCGAACGATCGCGTCCCAACAGATATTGAACTGGAAACAATCGCCCAGACTTGGAGTGAACACTGCAGCCACAAAACGTTGGCTGGCCGTATTTCTTATCGCGATGAGAACGGCGAGCGGTTTTACGAGAACATGCTTGGCGAGACCATTTTCTCGGCGACCATGAAAATTCGAGAGGATCTCGGTGCGGACGATTGGTGCGTGAGCGTGTTTAAAGACAACGCGGGCATCGTAACGTTTGATGGCGATCACAATGTTTGCTTCAAAGTCGAAACTCATAATCGGCCTTCCGCTTTGGAGCCTTACGGGGGTGCAAACACAGGAATCGGCGGTGTGATTCGTGATACCCTCGGGACAGGATTGGGTGCAAAGCCAGTCTGCAATACGGATGTGTTCTGTTTCGCGTCTCCAGATACGGAATACAGTCAATTACCGCCGGGCGTGATGCATCCTCGCTTGATCATGAAGGGTGTTGTTGCGGGCGTTCGTGATTACGGAAACCGAATGGGGATCCCGACTGTTAATGGCGCTGTCTATTTTGATGATCGCTACGTTGGAAATCCGTTGGTGTTTTGCGGTAACGTAGGCGTTTTGCCCAAGGATAAATCATTTAAGGAAGTTCAGCCGAATGACATGATTGTCTCGATCGGCGGTCGAACCGGGCGAGACGGAATTCACGGCGCGACGTTCAGTTCAGCGGAGCTGACAGAGTCGAGCGACATTACGTCCGGAGGAGCTGTTCAGATCGGAAACGCGATCACTGAAAAAATGGCGATGGACGTGTTGCTAAAGGCTCGAGACCGAGAGCTATACACAGCGGTCACCGATTGCGGGGCCGGTGGATACTCCAGTGCGGTCGGCGAAATGGGAGAAGAGATTGGAGCGGAGGTTTGGCTGGATAAAGTCCCGCTGAAATACGATGGTCTGTCTTATACCGAAATTTGGATTTCAGAAGCGCAAGAGCGGATGGTGTTTTCGGTCCCTGAATCTAATCTGAAAGAGTTCACGAAGCTTTGCGAGTCGGAATCGGTCGAAGTCTCAGTGATTGGGCAATTCAAACCGACAGGGAATCTGGTCTTGAAATATCAAGATACGATTGTTGGTGAATTGTCGATGGCGTTTATGCACGATGGCCGTCCGCCTGTCGTTCGCGAAGCCGTCTATCAACCAGCACCGGTCGTAAAGATTTCGGACGTACCCAACAAGTCGATTGAAGATTTGACGGGTGATCTCTGCAAAATTCTGGCTTCGCCCAACGTCGCCAGTAAGCACTGGATCATTCGCCAATACGATCACGAGGTCCAAGGCGGTAGTGTGATCAAGCCGTTGGTTGGGATCCAAAATGATGGCCCCGGCGACGCGTCGGTGATTCGACCGGTTTTGAGCTCGCGGCGCGGGTTGGCAATTTCCTGCGGAATGAACCCTCACTACGGTGACCTTGATACCTACCACATGGCGACGAGCGCGATTGACGAAGCGATTCGGAACTGCGTTGCCGTTGGTGCGGATCCGAGCCGAATCGCGGTCCTCGACAATTTTTGTTGGGGCTACACGGACCGGCCAGAGACACTGGGTTCGTTAGTCCGTGCCGCGATCGCTTGTCAGGATCTTTCTGTCATTATGCAAACGCCGTTCATTAGCGGCAAAGACAGTCTGCACAACGAATTTAGCTACACGGACAGTGACGGAAACCGTCAAACGATTTCAATCCCTTCGACGTTATTGATCAGCGCGATGGGCCAAGTGCCTGATGTTTCGCAGTGCGTGACGATGGATCTTAAAAAAGCTGGTAATGCTTTGTTTCAGGTCGGCGTCACTGGCGATCACTTTGGCGGCTCACATTGGTCACTCGTCAATGGTTTGAGTGGCGGTAAAGTCCCGACGGTCGATGGAGAAGTGGCTAAGTTAACGTTTGCGAAAATGCACGAGGCAATCAAAGCCGGTTTGGTGAGAAGTTGCCACGACATGAGCGAAGGGGGGCTGGCAGTTGCAGCTGCTGAGATGGCTTTTGCGGGAGGACTGGGTGCCCGGATCGTTACTGACAAAATCGGAATCGACATTCCGGAAATGGATGATGAGACAGGGCTGGACGTCAAATACGCAATTGCTGCAATGCTGTTTTCAGAATCCAACACGCGTTTCGTGGTCGAGCTTGCTCCAGACGATATCGAGCGGTTTGGCGAGATCATGGACGGTGTTGAAATTGCACCGATCGGTTGGGTTGAGGCGAAACCACGGTTCACTGTTGAGACGGCTCATAACTTGATGATCGATTCTGATTTAGCGACTTTGAAATCTGCTTGGCTTGGAACATTGGACTGGAGTTAGGGATGACACAACCGACAGCAATTATTCTTCGTGCACCGGGAACGAACTGCGATCAGGAAACGGCCTACGCGTTTCAGTTAGCCGGGGCGAAGACTGAATTCATTCACATCAATCAACTACTTGAATCGCCCGAGGCGCTCAAACAAGGTCAGATTTTGTGTTTCCCTGGTGGTTTTAGCTATGGTGACGATATCGCCGCGGGTAGGATTCTGGCCAGCCAGATGCAATCGAAATTGTCTGACGTGTTGGCTGAGTTTCATGATGCTGGAAAATTGATCCTTGGAATTTGCAACGGATTTCAAGTTCTCATCAAGACCGGTTTCTTGCTGCCAGAAGACAACGATGGTCTACCAGCGACGCTGACGTGGAACGAGAGCGGCCGATTCATTGATAAGTGGGTCAACCTAAAAACGGATAGCGAAAAATGCGTTTTTCTAAAGGGCGTTGAGGAATTGTATTTGCCGATCGCTCATGCCGAAGGCAAATTCGTGACGCGAAACCAAGGGATCTTGAACGCTTTGTCGGAGAACCACCAATTGGCGTTGTCGTATTCGTCGTCAGACGAAAATCCAAATGGCTCAACCGCAGACGTGGCTGGAATTTGTAACTCAACCGGTCGAATCTTTGGTTTGATGCCACACCCCGAACGGCACATCGATCCGACTCATCACCCGCGTTGGACTAGAGAAGGATTGCGGGAAAAGGGCGAAGGATTGATCTTGTTTGAAAACGCCGTGGCTTTCTCGGCTGCTTAATTTCTGAATAACTTCTGATCAACTCCTGAATAACTTCTGAATGAAGTCTGGCAAGGCTGAAATAACGAGGCCTATGTTTGCGTGATCTCGATCGCGGCAACGTGGGGCATCGGTTGGGAATATCGGTTTGACGAACCTGGAGCGGTTGGGACTGATCAGAGCGCAGATTTCACTTTGCTAATGACGTCTTCGGTGGTCGGCCATCCACGTTTGAGGATGACTTTTGAAAAAAAGTTGCCTGTTCGTTTTGCGACGACGTTTCCATTGACGATGATATCGAATTGTCCTCGGGTCCCGGTTGAGATTTCTACCTTTTGTCCGGTAGCGTTTTCGATTGCTGCAGCAAAACTTGCCGCTTTTGGTTTGTATGAACCTCAAGTTGGGCAGTGAATGATTTCAATTGACATTTCTGTTCCTTTCAAGTTTGTTTTAGTGAATTCACTTTTGACGAGCCACTCAGCGTTATAGCGTCTCTGCGAGACAGCAATGTATCCAATCGACTGACAAAGATCGTCTCGTTGCTTTTGTCAAGTTTGCAGTTTTTTAGCGATCATTTTGGCATGGTAAGCCATCCAATCCAATTCCGTGTAGATCGAATGTCCTGCCACTAATTTTGCAGTTTCATCACATCGGGAATAGTCCACCAAGAACGATTTGCCCGTGTCGTGAACACGAGTGCTTTGTTGAAATTTCTCAAAACGATCTGAGAACGAGACGTCGCGCTCAAGTAATTTGCGAAGTCTTCGATTGGCATTCCAGGCGGCCCAACTCCAGATTGCGGGAGGTAAATCCGTCTTGGCGACAAAAACCTGCTGAACGAAATCCCCGTAACCGCCAGTGATCGCCGTCATCAATTCGCTACTGGATGTTGGGATTTTGCTACGGCCGAGAAGAACGTCATCGAGCTGCCGATGATTGACGAAATGAAGCAAGGTTTGGCAAGCCGTCGCGTCCCATCCATAACGAACCGGCGTTCCAAAGGTAGCAATGTCGAGTTTCGGAGGCGGGCAGTGGATGTTGGAGGCCAACCACTTCCACGAGGCCTTCGAGATTCTGCCTGTTGAATCTGGAAAGCAATCGGACGCCGAAAAAAAGGAAGTCATATCGTCAGCAGAGCAACTGCCAAGAAGATTGGTCAAAATCGCAAAAACGTTGCCGGCGTGGCTGTGTCCCCAAAGCATGACCCGGTGTTCAGTGCCGAGCCTCAACAGTTTTTCAGCAAGCCGGACTGCGGCATCAGCACGACCTAGATGATGGTTTTCGCTGGACCAGTTGAATATTTCGACAGGGATTGTTTTGGCCGTGTCTCGGTTGATTCCAGATTCAAGTCGTTCCCGATAGGCCTGGGTGTAGTTTCCTTTGTCACCGGTGATTCCTTCGGTCAGTCGCTTGTATTCCGACTTCAACCTCTTGGCGACTCTTGGCATTCGTCTTTGCCAATGCCCATACCAACCAAGTGCATCTGTTCCGACCATGGTTCCATGAACGAGTATGATTTTGGTGACGCCGCTTGCTTGAAACGATTTTCCAGCTAAAGCAAGTTCTTGTTGAAACTCACTCTGTTGGGAATTATTGACGCAGGATTCAGGCCGAACCAAGTCAATGGGTTGAATGATCTCGAACAAACCTGTAGCCGGCTCCAAGTCATACCGTTGGTGTTCAAAGCCAGCGATCGTATCATTCCTTGCGAATCGACTCAGATCTTTTTCAGGATTGAAACGCCAAGTGGCGGAACTGAAAGCTTGATCGAAAACGGACGCCCTTGGGCTTCGATTGCTTCAGCTTCGATTCCAAATCCATTTCCGGTGTTGGTGCCCGAATAGTACTGAGAATCGCTGTTGAAGATTTCGCGGTAGGTTCCTGCTTCTGGGACGCCCATCCGATACTCGTGATGAGGTGTCGGGGTAAAGTTGCTGCAGACAATCACAAAATCCGATGGGTCTTTTGCACGTCGAATGTAGCCAAGAACGCTGGCTTCACGATTCATGCAGTCGATCCATTCAAAACCTTCGCCCTGGAAATCAACTTGATGAAGGGCAGGTTCTTGACAGTAAATTTTGTTGAGATCCCCCACCATTTTCTGAAGGCCTTGATGAGATTCCCACTCAAGCAAATCCCATTGAAGAGTCGAGTTGCAATTCCACTCATTCCATTGACCAAATTCAGACCCCATAAACAGTAGTTTTTTACCGGGGTGCGTCCACATGTAGCTGTACATCAATCGCAGGTTGGCGAATTTTTGCCAGAGATCTCCAGGCATTTGATCCAGCAAAGAGCCTTTGCCATGTACGATCTCGTCGTGAGAGAACGGCAACATGAAGTTTTCGGTAAACGCGTAAATCAAACTGAATGTCAGCTCGTCGTGGTGATATTTTCGATGTACTGGGTCTTTTTGGAAATATCGAAGCGAGTCATTCATCCAACCCATATTCCATTTAAGGCTAAACCCAAGTCCGCCTTCGCTCGTGGGTCGAGAGACTCCACCCCAAGCCGTTGATTCTTCTGCGATCGTCAACACGCCAGGATGAGCGGCATGAACACGTTGATTGAGATCTTTGAGGAACTCGATTGCACCAAGGTTTTCGCGACCACCGTATTTGTTTGGGATCCACTGGCCTTCTTTGCGGCTGTAGTCCAGATACAACATGGACGCGACAGCATCCACTCGAAGTCCGTCGATGTGGTACTTCTTGAGCCAAAACATGGCGTTGGCAATCAAAAACGTTTTGACTTCGTTCCGGTCGTAATTAAAAATCAGCGTGTCCCAGTCAGGGTGTTCGCCTTGGCGTGGGTCGGAGTGTTCGTAAAGGGCGGTGCCGTCGAATTTTGCCAGCCCGTGACCGTCTTTTGGAAAGTGTGCGGGCACCCAGTCAATAATTACGCCCAAACCATTTTGGTGCAGATGGTCAACGAAGTACATGAAGTCTTCGGGCGTTCCGTACCGGCTGGTGCAGGCAAAGTATCCCACTGTTTGGTAGCCCCAGCTGCCAGTGAAGGGATGCTCGGAGATCGGCATCAGTTCAACGTGAGTGAATCCAAGTTCTTTGCAATAGTCGACTAGCTGGTGAGCGATGTCACGGTAGTTCATCCAGCCGTTTTCTTTGCTTTCTTCGTGACGCCAGCTACCAAGGTGAATTTCGTAAACAGAGATGGGCTGTTCGAGCTGGTTCGTCTCGGCTCGCCGGGTCATCCACTCGTCGTCTTGCCACTCATGCTGATCAAGGTTGGCAACGACAGAAGCCGTTCGCGGAGGAAGCTCGCTGTAAAATCCGTAGGGATCGGCTTTCTCGATTTGCTGACCATAACAATCTGTTACGCGAAATTTGTAAATCTCACCGACTTTGCAGTCAGGAATAAAGATCTCCCAGATGCCACTTGGGATCATTTTGTGCATTGGGTGCCGGCGGCCATCCCAATCGTTGAAGCCACCAACCACTGAGATTGCTTGGGCATTGGGAGCCCAAACGGCAAAGTTGATTCCATGGACGCCGTTGATCTCTCTTTCGTGAGCACCAAGCCGCTCGTAGATATCAGTGTGCGAGCCTTCATTGAATAAATGAAGGTCCATGTCGGTTAGTAACGGCTCAAAAGCGTAGGGGTCGTGCACAGTCATTGTGTTTTCGCCGTCGGTAAATCGAAATTTGTATTTACCGTTGGTTGTGTTAAATACTTTTGGGTTAACGATAGTTTCGAACACGCCATGTGCGTGTACACGCTGCATTGGTTGGACAACTTTTTCGTCGTCCGTCGTAATCCAGACTTCGTTTGCAGTCGGAAGGAAAGTCCGAACGAGAACTTTGTCTTCGTTTCCTTCTACGGGAATTGTACCAAGCCATGATTTGGGTTGGTCAACCTGTCCGGCAACAAGTTCCTCAAAATTTTGTGTTTCCAAGTTCGGAGAAACCGGAGTTGGGGTAGACATCCATGCATTCATTTGAGGCTCTATGTGCTTTTACCAAAAGAGTATGTTCTGGAGTGGTTGCTTTAAAAATCGCTGATTGGGTTAGTTTTGAGCGTATCCGTAAGCTCTTCCGCTTCCGATCGGCTTTACTTTGTCCGCCAACATCATTGCGGAATGGGAGGTTCTCGCGTTTGATACGACGGGTTCTCGCCGAGGTCGAATTACCCGTCGCTGTCTTGGAACTGCCTCGACAGTATCGACACGCAATTGTTTTTCGGGTGAGTCCCTGTAAGAAATTTCGGAAAGATGGTCTTCTCGCGGAGCTTGGGTGCGCTGCTGGGGCGGATCAAATTGCCAGACTCGACAGCCAATCTGGTGGATTTCCATGCAGCGATCGATCCGTCGCCAGAGGTCTTCATGCTTGATGGGCGTCATTTCGCCGAAGCTTTCCCAGCACCAGTTGTTCCGCTTCCATTGACTGAGTGAAAGGCGGATACCTCGTCCGACATATTTGCTGGGTGTAAAAAGTGTAATTTTGGATGCTTGCTCAAGGGCTTCTAAACCTCGAACAACGGCAAGCAGTTCTAACCGCTCCCCTCGAATACCCAGTTCCGTGTCTGACTCTTCGAACCGGTTGTCTGTTCCAATCTCTTCAAGAACAAATCGCCATCTGCCGCAGGCAACGGACGGTTTTGAAAGGTCTTTGGATTCAGTAAATAACAAATAGTGGGGAGCGGTTTGGTTCATCTAACAATACCTGATGCGTGGGGTGCAGGTAGCTAACTCGACCCATGCCGAAACTAGCCAAAAGGTTCCAACGACCTTCCGTTGTCATCGATGCCATCCAATGGCGTTCGGTTTGATTTGGAGCGATCCATCAAACCGAAGTGAATACGAAATCTATCGTCACTCATTGCCTCAATAGAAAAGTCTATTTGTAAGAAAATGTCTCGTTCACCGTAAAGGTCCAATGCATAATCGGCATCATTGGCAGATCAAGATTCTTTTGACATTTGGCAGTGAGAGGATTTGGCACAGAAAGAGGAACGGCTGTTGGAAGGCGTGTCGTTTAAGAGAAAAACGAAACGTTTGACACACAAAGTAGTTACCGAAGAATGCTATGCCTTCGGATGGAAGAACGACACGAAGGCATGTCCCCTATTTTCGGCGAACCCAGACCAAGCGGTTCGTCAAAACTAAAAATCATGATTGACCGTAGTGGATGAGGTTACGAATCCCTTGCGTTTGTTGGCTCGAAAGGACTCGTAGCCTCGTCCACTACCCCAAACTTTACCTTTGACTGACCACTCGACAGATACTTCTACTGAATGCTTTAGGATTCGGCAGGGATGTCTTGGCTCGGATCGAGATTTTGAAAGAGTCGATCGACAAAAATGATGCAGATGATCGCTAAGGCGGCGGTGGCAATCCAAATGCCCGATCCAAACACCACCGATTTGGTTGCAACGCCGAGCCCGAGCTTCGTTCCAATCCAACCACAAGTCGTCGCCCAGAAACCAACGGCGATCAATGCTGCAAAAAAGGCAATGCCCTTTGCAGTGAACGTTAGAATGGTCCGTAAAAAGACGTCGACGCCTTCTTTGTTGCGTTGGTAGGGCGACAGTAAAAATATCAAGTTTTCGCTGGCAAAAATTAGTACGTTGATTGGGATGATCAAAACTATTGCGATCATCGCGTGCCAACCGACGACTTTGCCTGTAATCGTGGCAATCAACAACACTGAGGCTTGGAAGATCGTGCACAACAGCACTGGTGTCGTCAATTGAGCCAGCGTGATCGTGAGCGATCGGGCTGGGAACGATTTGAAGACAAACATCCGGTTGATGTCCCGGCGATAGTCGAGCATTAAAGCCGCAGGCAACAAAAGAAACGAATAGAAAATCAATAGCGCTACGATAATCGCCAGCATTCGAAACTGAGGCGCTGTTTGGAGGAGCGGTAAACAACAGAGTACAATTGGGATTCCCAAGCTTACAATCAGCGTCGATTTATAATTCAAAACGCTCAACAATTGTCGCCATACAAGTGGTCCATATCCGGCCATTCGAATCGGAGTACGCAGTTTAGTCGCAAGTCCGGTTCGAACGTCAGTTTGTTGACTCGAAATCAAAACAGCTTTTTCGAATGTTGATTTTTCTTTTTTGACGATTTGGATTTGTCGCCATTTGTCCAATCCAAACACAATGTGGCCTGAAACCAATACTAACGCCGTCGCCAATACCAGTTGACCAAACAGCGAAACTCCGAGTGTTTGTGTAAGTGCGACCGAAGCGAAAATCTTGAACGGAGCTAGTAGTGTTTCTCCGGCAGGCGTCGAAGTTAAGCCAATGACTGCCTTAATCAGTTCGTGTAAAAAGACGATGGGCTCGGTTGTGTTATCAGGGAGAACGGTTGGGAATGAGAGATATGCTTGAGCGAATACGATTCCAACCGTTGCGATTCCTGTGGAGAATACGATTGCTTTTGCGATCCGTTGATGAACCTTTGTCAAAGCATCATAAAATAGCTCACCGGAGATTCGGAGCAAATCGACGAACACTAGTCCTAGGAACATGCCGACAAAGCCTGCCAACAGGAAATTCAGGTCTTGAATCATTACCAGGCAAAAGCAAGACGCTTTGATGAGCCCCGCACAAGCGATCGTAGTCAATCGGTAATTAATAAGCTGTTTCTGAGTGACCGGTGCCGTTCGGAGTAGCTCGTTTTCAGCCGGTGTCCAGTCGAAGGGAACCAGGTCTTTCTTTGCGACCGTCTTAACGAGATGCCAACTGGAATAGATCAACATCGTCAGCGGAATCCAAACCATCAGGTTTTGAGGATCCGCTGCGGGCCTGAAAATGGCTCCGATGATAAGCTGCGAAAGCCAGACGACTCCGAGAACGGTTGCCAAAATCGCCAACCAGCGCCGGCGTGGCGAAAGGAAACTCTTTACCATTCGCGCAAATTTGGCTTTGCTTTGCGATCGCAACAACGTCAACGTTGCTGGGTGAATTTGTTTTTCCAGCGCAAACTGCATTTGAGTATTCAAACCCCACTCAGTTTGTTGATCTCATCGTTTACGACATCTTGGACATCAGAAAGCGCGTTGAAGAATGCATCTTCGAGCGAGTTGTTGTCGCTGGATTCATCGTTGGTCCCGAATTTTTTACTTAGCTCGTCCAGTGTGCCCCAGAATTTGCATTTGCCCAGATTGAGAACCAAGACATGTGTACAGATGTCTTCAACCATCGCGAGGAGATGCGAACTAATCATGATCGCAGCACCGTCTTGGGCCTTTTCTACGATCGATTCTTTGAGAACTCGAATCCCTTGCGGATCGAGTCCTGTCATGGGTTCGTCGAGTAGCAGAGCTTTTGGATTTTGTAGATACGCGCAGCTGATCGCCAGTTTTTGACGCATCCCGCGAGACAGTGCAGATGCCGGAGTGTGTCGTTTGTTTTGAAGCTCAAACATCAGCAACAGTTCGTCGACTTTGGAGCCCGGTGAATCGACGCCGTACATGCTTGCCTGAAACTGCAAGTGTTGTTGAACGGTTAAATCTTCAAACAGCTTCGGGTCATCAGGAACGTAGGCGGTTCGTTTTTTGACTTCGATGGGTTGATTCTGAATCGAGAAACCGTCCACGGCGAGTTCGCCACCGCTGGCTGGGATAATCCCACAGAGTGCTTTGAGCGTGGTGGTTTTGCCAGCGCCATTACGACCAACGAGTCCAACGATCTGACCGGCGGAGACCTCAAAAGACAGCTTTTTGACTGCGACCGACTCGTCGTAGGCTTTGCAAAATCGTTTTACGGAGATCACGGTTTGTGCCTCGAAACATGAAGGTTATCGAGGAGAGAAGGGGCGATCCCCTTTGAAAAAGACTCAACTTCGACGTTGAACTATACGTCAACATTAAACGAAGCTTTGAAATCTTCGTAAGAAGTCTGTTGTTCCTGAACGGTTTCTTTGTCCAAGTCCACTTCTTCGGACGTAACCATGGTGTACAGCCGGTTACGGCCAAGGTCTTTTGATTTGTACAACGCCTGATCCGCTCGTTCGTACAGCGACATGACGTCGTCTGTTTTTCGGCAAACGGCCAGTCCCATGCTCATGGTTACAACGGTTGATTGGCCATTGTCATTCAAGCTGAAATCGTACAACTCGATGGTTGATCGAATTCTTGCCCCGACGGCTTCCGCATTATCGTCGGTCAGCCCATCTAGAAGAATGCAAAACTCGTCTCCGCCAAGTCGTCCGACGAAATCTTCTGGGCGAACGCATTCGCGGAGTGCGGCAGCAATACTGGTAAGGACTTCGTCGCCCGCAGTGTGACCGTAGGTATCGTTAATTCGTTTGAAGTGATCGATGTCAATCAACATCAGGCCAAACGGTGCCTTTCCGCTACTATAGCGAGACACCATAAACTGAAGCGTCTCGTCAACGGCTTTTCGGTTGCCAACGTTGCAAAGTGCGTCCGTTCGAGCTTCGATTCGAGTTCGGTCCAGCTCTTGAGCCTGGTGCTCCAGTTTATAACGAGAAACAACCAGGTCATTTTCAAGTTGACGATTCGACTCAACCACACGGGCGATGTTGGACATCAAAGTGTTTTGAAGATCGCCCAGCTTTTCGGGGGCCTCTTCGTGCTCAATCGACTCAAGTTCTTCTTGTGCGGATTGAAGCGATTGATTGTGGGTATCAACGTCTTCGTTCAGTCGATCGGTGCTGTTCATTAACGTCAAAAGAGCAGTCAACGTTCTTTCACGATCTTGACGCAGACGCCGTGGCTCGTGAGAAAGCGTGAAAAATCGGCCAATGAAAAACCCGCTTACCATACCAACACCAACACTGGCCAAAGACCAGATGCAGATGAACAGGATGGATGACATTTCTTGCGGGAACATTATTCTTTTACTCAGTGCCTTTGTTTCATTTGGCGGTTGAGCTCATTGCTCACCAAAATATAGTGGCAAAATAAGGGAAGTCTCCCAATCAGATTAAGAATTCTTGATTAGTGATTTGTAACGTTCGGGTTGAAACGCTTATTTCGCCCTTGCCGCGCGAGCGCTTGCCAAATGTTAGAAATAATCGTTTTAACCGCTCTGGTGCAGACGTCTGATTGTCCTAATTGTTTTGTTTTCCAGCATTTTGTTCTCCAACTTTCAGACAAACGAGCGAGCCCAATTTTGGAGCCGCGTTGGATCGAGTGAACAGAAATCCGTTTGAGATCGCTGGAAGAGATCTTGCGCCTTGAGTGAAAAGTTTGCCAGCGTAAATCTCGTCAAACTTTTCTGGGTTGGGCCGAATCACGTGAAAGCCGCCTTGAAAATCGAGAAACAAGATTTTGTCGCCAACCAATAAACAGTGACCAACAGGAACGTTTTTTTCAAACCATTTAATATCCGGTTCGGCTGGATCAATACACCTGAAAGATCCGTTTCTCATGTCTTCACGGCCAGCGGTTCCATACAAGTTGCCGTTAAAAACGATCGGTGTGGAATACTGGCTGGCAAACGTGTAGTCGTCGCGCCAAAGCGTTGTTATTTCCCCGCTTTTGTCGACTTTAATCCAGCGTGCTCCGACTTGATAAGCTGAGTTAATGAAAATGTTGGACCCGATCACGACCGGCATCGCTCCATTTACTGAAGGACCCGGTACTCCGAACTTGGTTTTGAAGAGAACTTTTCCGTCGGAAGGCTGCATGCCAATCATGTGCATTCTCGTGACAACGATCGCAATCGTTTTTCCATTGACCTTCATTGCAATGGGAGAAGAGTAGCTTGCGCGATCGTCGAACGACTTCCAGATTTCACGTCCGGATTTGAGGTCAAACGCAACCACGGCCGCTGATTTCCCGCCGACATTGAGAAGTAGTTTGTCATCGATCACGATGGGGCTTGAGCCAAAGCCGAAGTATCCAGACGGGGCTTTATATTTCTCTTGCACGTCGACTTGCCAGAGGACTTTCCCATCCTTTTCACTGAGGCAAAAAAAGTTTCCGCCGCTACCGAGTAAATAGATTCTTCCATCGTGAATCAGGGGAACAGCTTTTGGTCCAGTATCGCCGTCGGGGCCTGCACTATTGGATTTAGCTGGTAGAGATTTGTTCCAGACAAGTTTCCCATCAGCCGCATTGAGCGACTCGCAAACGAGTTCTTTTCCCGGTCGATGAAAGACGATGACTCGTCCTTTGGATACCGCCGGTCCTGAAAATCCTTGGCCTACCGGATGCTCCCAAACTGGAGTTAATTCATCTGGGAATTCCTTCAACAGCGTCTCACCAACGGCGACGCCATTTCGATTGGGTCCGTTGATTTGTGGCCAGTCCTGTCCATTTGCCGGAATCGTCAACAACCACCCGGCCAACAATGCAAAAACAGCAACCAACTGAAACTTGCAGCGATTTGCTGAGCGATTCAAATAGATCGGTGGTACGATAGGCTGCATAAAATAACTCCTGGTTTGTCCGCCAGTTGTAGCGAAGTGTTTACAATTCTTTTGCGATGTCGTTCGCAGATGGTTTGCCGTTGTTATGACGACACAGTTTTTCGTCAGGCACAGCACAACGACAATAGACTATTAAAAACGATTTACCGATAGTTAACCACGACCAAGAACTAATATGCGACGCTGGATAGTACTTTTTTTGCGTCGCCGTCCATTCAGCGGATCCAATCGGCGATGGTGGTCGGGTGTCGTCGAAGCGTTGTTGGCGGCAAGCCTTTTGCTGGGAGGCGTTGTTCTTGCCGTCGTAAGTGTGACGCTGGCCGTGCTCTATTCCACGCCTGAAGGACTGTATGTTTCCGTTTGGTTCTTCACACTCAAAATCGTTCTTTCGCTTTTGCTGATCGCAATTGGGACCTACTGGATCGTTCGTTTGATCTGGGACTTTGGTGTGTCAGCCGAGCGCCGCGAGGCACTTGCGACGAGGGCCAGTGGACTGGACATCGTGAAAGAGCTTAGGCAGTCACGCGAAGATTTGCCGACGGTTCCAAAGGACCGCAATCCGCCTACCATTGGACAACGTTATCAATTTCGGTTGGTACCGACGGCGCGAAATTTATGGGGTCTGATTTCTTCTGCTTCGTTCAGTGTGATTCTAACCGCGCTGTTTACCATACTGACTTTGATCGTGATCAAAGCGCTTCAAGACAAAACGTCGCGCTGGGAAGACCAGTTCGAGCAAAGCATTGGTCCAGATCGTCTCAGTCATCTTCCGGATGTACCCTGGATCGCGGCAGCACTTGCGCTGCCAATTTTGTTCGCGGCAGGATGGTCGGTTTATCAGTTCTTTCGTCAGCTATTGAAGCTTGCTGGAATTGGACCGACTGAAATAGAAGTCTCAAATTATCCTTTAAAGTCAGGCGAGACTTGTAAAATTTCTTTGACCCAAAAGGGCCGTGTAAGGCTAAAATTGTTAGACGTTGCATTGGTGTGTCAGGAAGAAGCCACGTTCGATCAAGGGACGGATATTCGGACCGAAAGTCGGACTGTTTTTGAAAAGCGGCTTTTTCGGCGGCGAGGAATTTCGTTGCGGCGAGGTCAGCCTTTTGAAACAGAGTTTGAATTGCAGGTTCCTGAAAATGCGATGCACACATTTAAGTCTCAAAGTAATCGGATTCAATGGAAAATCATCGTGACAGGACAAGCGAAGAATTGGCCGCGCCTGAAGCGGAACTTCGTGGTTTCCGTATACCCACACGAGCCTCTCGAAACGCAGCCTCGACCAAAAAGCCAAAACCGCCAGAAGTAACCACGTCTATTGATTGCGACGTTTATTCTCCGGGCGATTTTTTGACTTGCGAATATGAGGTCAAGCTTTTCAAAAACAACGAGATCGCCGCGGTCGAGACTTCCGTCATTTGGATCACCGAAGGGAAGGGCGAGCAAAATATTGGCGTTCATTTTTTCGAACGACGGCAGCAAAGCTCTCTGAATAACGGTGCGTTCGATATTCCTCAACGTTTGAGTTCGGTTTTGCCCGCCAGTCCGCTTTCCTACGAAGGTGAGATTCTCAAAATTCGGTGGGCCGTTCGCATTCGGTTGTTCATGGTCAACGGTGAGCACCTCACCGAGGATACATATTTTGTCTTGGGCAACGTTGCTTCTTTTGAGGAGATTCGCGAGAACATGCCTTCGGAAGAAAAAAAAGACGCCAGTGATGACTCCGAAGATTCGAAAAAGAGCAAAGCGAGCTAAGTCCCCGGCGCTCGAAATGAGAATGATTGTCCCATTGCGATGAAGACCATCCAACGAAATCCTTTTGCCGTCTCATGTGTTCAGCCGGGATCGAGCAGTTATCTCTTCGGCGTGGGAGATGATGGTCTCGACTCGTTGATTCAGAAATTCGAAAAAGCAAATTGGTTGGGGCAAATCGTTGGCCCCCACGGATCTGGAAAATCCACTTTGGTCGCCGATTTGGTGGAGCGAATCGGTGGTCAATTTGAGTTTGTTCGGCATGTAACGATTCGCCAAAACAAAGAGCTACACCAACGCTCTCAATACCCCGTTGGTTCATTGAGAAAAAGTACCTGCGTCAAGCCTTTGGATTTTGCAGCAAAAGAAGGCCATGGCGTCAAAAGCCCGCTTCGTTGCCTGTTGGTCATCGACGGCATTGAGCGATTAAGCCGAATGCAAGCCTGGCTTACGATTCAATCGTGTAAAAGGAAATGCTCCGGGTTGTTGTTGACGACCCATAGTCGCATGAGAGGTGTGCCAGAATTGTTTTCAACCAAGCCAACGTTGAGGCAATTTTGCGAACTGGTGGAGATGCTTGCTCCAGGGCTGGTAGATTCCAAACTGAAATCCGAATTGCTCCAAAAAATCTATACCCAGCATCAGCCCAATATCAGAGAAGCGTTAATGAAGCTTTATGATTGGTACGAAGCACACCATTAGTCCTTCACTGCGTAAAATCTCGGGTAGCGGAACTCGTCAAGAGTTCTGAGTGCGCTGAATTGCTTGGATGAAAATTCTAGGCATCTTAATCGTGGTATCCCGCGATGAAGATCCACAAAGCCTCAATGACATCCGCTACGTTCCTTGCCCAAAAACTCCGTCAGACTTGACGACCTTCATTCAAGCCGCGTTGCGGTTTTTTGATTCCGTTGAACCACGAGTTTCGAAGAGCTGTTCTTTTAACACATCCAAGACTTCGCGATCGGACCAGTAGCTTACGTGGCCGCGAAGCCCGACAGGAAAATTCTCAAAAACGACGGGCTTGGCAAAAGAAGGAGTTTGCTGCGTCATGCTTGAATCGCCCGAACCTAGATCGGTTGTCGACTGGTCTGGAAATTCTAGGTTGGTCCCGACGAAATCATCGATTCGGTAAATGTTGGTCCATTGATCGATTCTTCGCCTCAGCGATGACCAATAATGTGATTCAAGAATTGGATAGCAATGTCCAAAATAGTGCTGGTACAAGTGATTCAGCGGCGATCCCATGGTGACGAGTTTGACTGATCGAAAACTATGATTGAGCCAAGCAAGATCCTCATCGTTGAGGACTTCGATTGCTGCCATGGTGCCTTGGCTATGGCTGACGATGACCAACTCAGGGTGGTGATCGTAGAGGTCACGATAGTGTGCCAAAATTCCAATCAGTCGAACGTGAATGGCGTCTCGACGAGAGAAAAACATCGATCCATTTTCAAAAGTCGTCTCCGCAATGTCAAACTCATCATCATCGTTGAGCGCGTCTTGGATATTTGTTGGTCGAAAATAGAAATGATTCACAACATCGAGAGCGATGTCGAATCCGGGGCGAAGTCTTGGGATAAGCAACAGCATCAAACTACCAATCGGGACAACCACACCGATCGCATACTTGTTAGCCTCGACCATCATTTTGCCGAACCAAAATTCTTGGTAAGAAACGTCGAGCATCTTTAAAATGCAAAGCGTGCTGACCATCAGGACGCCAATCATTGTGCAGGCAGCCAGCACAATTTGAAGCCATTCGTTAACGATCAAGCGAGGTGCACGGCTTCCGTTTTGAAACGTTTCCTGCGAAGCGTTTTTGCGCCACCAGTAGTAACGTCCCAGCGTTATCGCAGTTGCAACGAGGATGACTGCGGCCATCATGAGTTGGACGCCGAGAAAAGGTATCGCATCATCGAAAACTTGGGCGAAGCCCGGAAGCTTTGCGAGCAGGCTTACGCCTTCCTTGGCTGAAACCCAAAGCATCGGTAACACTTGGCCCCAAATTCCAACCGCTAGTGCAGGCAGCAGAAACGCGACGTGGAGGGCAGGCCGGTAAGCTCTTGGGTGGGTAAGACTGACCAGCCAACAGACTGCCATCGCGATTAGAACTTGAATTTCGATAAACCATAGCAATCCAAGTAAAACCAATAACACGCGACAGTACCAAAGCAGTCCCGGGTGAATGGGGCATTCATGAATCAAATGGGATTGATATGGATCGATGTAAAATGATTTGAGAAACATTAGTCCCGTCACAAACATCGCTGTCACGTTGAGCCAGAACAAAAATCGTTCCACGACACGGCTGCGGGTAAGTCGATAACCAATTGTCGACGCCAAAATTGCGACCATCGCGCAGCCCGCCAGAACAACCTGCGTCCAAACACTCGATTCATACGAAGCCGGCCACATCGCATGCGTTCCGCAGACCGTAACCATCAATAGTGCGAGGTAAGCAGTCACCGCGAGTACGGGGCCATGAAGAATTTTTGAAGTCAACAACCCCAACCGTTTGAGCCAGTAGGCTGCGGGTCCAGGTTGATCGGCTGCCACGTAAGCGACGTATCGCAAACCGAAAATGATCTGGAACAATCCGTCGATCACGCCGAGCCAGCCCTTGCGCACGCGTGATAGATCGCCCCAAAACAACTCGCAGCATTCGGTAGTTTTGTCAGCGAGTGTTAACGAACGTTGGTGAACGGGAAAGGTTTGGACGTGATCAGTTTCAGAGCTTTTTTCCGAAAGCCAAGTCGTCTTACTTCGTTCCGAAAGCGGTTGATCGTGGGGAGCGATTGAGCGCGCAAAAAGAGTGAGCGTGTCGCCCGGTTCCGGATCTCCGACTCCATGGACAACAACAATCAGTTGATCTGGCTTGGTTGGTGGCAGTCCCATTCAGTGCCAACTGGCTAAGATTTTGCAAAATGTGTCGGCGAGGGTAGAGAAACAGAGGCGATGAGACCGTAGAAGTTTTACAAAATGGTCGAAAAACCGAGCTTTTGAAATCTGGATTGTTAGATATGGCCCAAGTTTTGAAGGAAATCGCGTTTCACGCCGATGAACCCAAAGAGGGCTTCAATTAATGGGGTTTGGAAGGCATCCTAGATGTTGTCGTCCTAGATGTTGTCGTTTGTCGGATTGGGTTCGCAAGTAGCGGACGTCGTCAAGACTTCCGAAAATTTCGGGCGGACAG
>CAZQQR010000010.1:0-1479 GCA_964595515.1 uncultured Pirellulaceae bacterium | reverse complement strand
TTGGGTTCGCAAGTAGCGGACGTCGTCAAGACTTCCGAAAATTTCGGGCGGACAGAATTTTCGACGCGGTAAGATCTCTTGACTAGTTTCGCTGCGGGTTCGTGGGATGGTTGGGCAGAGTGCAGTTAAGATGAGAAGTACGGGAATAAGACGAGGAACAAATAGTGAAAAACAAGAACGTTAGTTTTGGGTTTAAGAAAAGTGTCGATCGCCGAACGTTGTTACGTGGTGCGGGCGTTTCGCTTTCGCTTCCTCTGCTGGGTGCGATGACACCCGCGTTTGCAGGTCAAGCCGACTCGGCTGCCCCAAAACGTTTTGTGGCAATGACATTGGGATTGGGTTTGCATGGACCGAACCTGAATCCGAAAGAGGCCGGACGCAATTACCAGCCAAGTCGTTACCTGAAACCACTCAATGATATTCGGGACGAGTTCACGGTGATCTCAGGTGCATCGCATCCGGGTGTCGGTGGTGGGCATCGTGCCGAAGCCAGTATTCTGACTGCGAATCCGGTAGGTAGTTCAGGGAAGGCGAAAAATTCGGTATCGCTTGATCAGTACCTTGCCAAACATCTTGGCGACCAAACCCGATTTCCATCGCTCGTATTGGCAAGCTCTGGGAACAACAGTCCGTGCTACACCGAAAATGGAGCCATGATCCCTGCGCTGGCCTCCCCGTCGGCTTTGTTTCGGCAGTTGTTCGTAGATGCTTCTAAAACAGAACGAGCCAAACAAGCCAAACGTGTTCAAGAAGGCCGAAGCATTATGGATTTGGTCAATGAGGATGCCAAGCGATTGGCAAAAGAGTTGGGCCACGGCGACCGACAGCAACTCGCCGCCTATTTCTACAGCGTCCGTGATTTGGAAAAACGCATGGAAGCCTCGGAGGCTTGGGCGTTAAAGAAGAAGCCGAAGGTCGACTCGAAAAAACCAATCGACATTGGTGATTCCCGAGATTTTATTGGCCAGCAAAAATTAATGAGCGACATGGTCAAGCTTGCCTTGCAAACCGATTCCAGCCGTTTCATAACGCTTCACCTCGGTGGAGGCGGAGGCGTTGTTCCCATTCAAGGCGTGGACGAAGGCTATCACTCGCTCAGTCATCACGGTTTGGATGAGGACAAGCTTGAGCAATTGGCGGTGGTCGAAGGCGCCATCGTTGCGGCTTGGGGAGAATTTCTGCGCGACTTGATCGCGACAGAAGAGCAGGGCGGTACGCTGCTGGATAACACGTCGGTTCTCCTAACGAGTAACCTTGGTAATGCTTCCAATCACAGCAACAAGAATATGCCGGTGTTGTTTGCTGGTGGAAATTTCAAACATGGCAATCACTTGGCTTTCAACCAAAAGAACAATTACCCGCTACCCAACTTATTTGTGAGTTTGATGCAGCAGATGGGATTGGAAGAATCCAAGTTCGTGTCCAGCACAGGCACCATGAAGGGTTTGGAGTTCCAAACTGGTTAGAGGGATCTGCGGT
>CAZQQR010000009.1:35708-38276 GCA_964595515.1 uncultured Pirellulaceae bacterium | reverse complement strand
CTCAATAATCCTGCTCAGTTTGAGTAACTTAATGCCGTCCAACGAAAAAGCCTCAGCTATTGCGGCCAGGCACTGTACGTTTTGGTGTCGCTGGGAGGCAGCGCCAGGACATCCACTTCCCTTGGATTCTCACCCAACTTTCGGGCTTCGATGTCCTTTGCAGCGATGAAAATCTCACCATGTTGGTACCCGGTCTTAGGTCATTTTTCAACATTCGTGGTCCTTAACGATCAGCGTCGTTAAAAAACACCCTTTTTACCCATTCCAACAGGCTGTTGGCATGTCCCAATTTTCTGGAGATTGCTAAGGTGACAAGTGAAATTCGGCACAACCGCAGTAAAAACCCGTGTCTCTTGAAGGTGATGGTCACCCAAGGGGACGGAGTCCGCGCCAGCGAAAACTAAGCCAGCGTTAATAGAAAGCGACTTACCAGATAGACAGCGACCCATCAGTCGCGAGCCAATTAAGAAGTTGCAATCAATCACTAACCAGACACCAAGGCTCCCATTAATTTAGACCAACAAAAAATCTTCGTCGCAGGTCACAACGGCATGGTGGGCTCGGCGGTGATGCGCGAACTTGCAGACGAAAACGTCAAAGAAGTTCTCACTAGGAATCGTGCCGATCTGGATCTTTGTAACCAGTCACAAGTTCAAGAATTTTTCGAGAGCCAGCGTCCCGATATCGTCGTGTTTGCAGCAGCCAAAGTCGGAGGCATTCACGCCAACTCGACTTACCCTGCCGAGTTCATCTACGAAAACTTGATGATGAGCGCCAATGCAATCCATGCCGCCTACCAATCGGGCGTCAAACGATTCCTGTTCCTGGGAAGCACTTGCATCTATCCGCGGATGGCCCCGCAGCCAATGCAAGAGGATGCTCTCTTGAGTGGACCACTCGAAGTCACCAACGAAGCTTACGCGATCGCCAAAATTTCAGGCTTGAAACTTTGCCAACACTACCGAACTCAGTATGGCGTAACCTACCATTCCGCGATGCCAACCAATTTGTACGGACCAGGTGACAACTATCACTTAGAAAACGCGCACGTGTTGCCTGCGCTGCTGAGACGATTCCACGAAGCCAAAACCAACGACCAAAAAGAAGTAGTCGTTTGGGGTACAGGACAACCACGGCGAGAATTCATGCACGTTCATGACATGGCTCGCGCAACAATTCATCTATTGAAACTTGACGATCCTCCCAACCTTGTAAACGTTGGAACAGGGAGCGACATTTCGATCAAGGAACTGGCAGAGCAAATCGCCTCGGTGGTTGGATTCGAAGGCCAAATCAAGTGGGACCATTCGAGGCCAGATGGGACTCCCGTAAAACGAACAGACATCTCGTTGATAGAGTCAACGGGTTGGGAACCGCAGATCTCGTTGGCTGACGGGATCGCGAGAACTTACAAGGACTTTTTGAACGAGCAGGAAAACAGCTTGGACAAAAACGGACCCAACCCAAGTCCTGACAAAGCAACTTGTTGAATCCGAATCACGCGTCAAACTGAAACAAAGGATTTTTAAGTAGGCGAAAACCATGACAAAAAAAGCACTTATCACCGGAATCACAGGCCAGGATGGCTCTTATCTGAGCGAACTACTTCTTGAAAAGGGCTACGAAGTCCACGGGGTTGTTCGGCGCAGCAGCACGTTCAACACCGACCGCATTGATCATATTTACCGTGACCCTCACGAGCCTGACGCGAAACTATTTTTGCACTACGGCGACCTGACCGACGGGCAAAACCTGACCAACCTTGTTCTCGATCTTCAGCCGGATGAAATTTACAATCTAGGTGCCCAAAGCCATGTTCGCGTCTCGTTCGACGCGCCAGCCTACACCGCACAAGTCACCGGAATTGGGGCACTCAACGTTCTGGAGGCTGCCCGGCAACTTAATAAGCAGAAACATGTTCGGGTTTATCAGGCTTCATCGTCCGAGATGTTCGGCGATGTGCTGGAAACACCTCAAAGTGAAAGTACGCCGTTCCAACCGCAAAGCCCCTACGCTTGTGCCAAAGTTTACGCCTATCACCAGACCGTGAATTACCGTCAGGCCTACGACTTGTTCGCGTCCAACGGAATTCTGTTCAATCACGAGTCCCCCCGACGTGGGGAAACCTTTGTGACTCGAAAGATTACAAGAGCGGCAACTCGAATTAAGATGGGTTTGCAGGACAAGCTCTACCTTGGGAACCTGGACGCGACTCGCGACTGGGGATTTGCCAAGGATTATGTCGAAGGCATGTGGATGATGCTGCAACATGATGAGCCTGACGATTTTATTCTCGCGACCGGCGAGACGCACTCCATTCGCCAGTTTCTCGACTACAGTTTCGGGCACCTGGATATCGACTGGCAGCAACACGTCGAAATTGATCCTCGGTATTTCCGGCCAACAGAAGTCAACCTTCTACTGGGCGACTGCACCAAAGCGAAAGAAATACTTGGCTGGGAGGCCACAACGACTTGTGAAGCATTGGCTCGTTTAATGGTCGACCATGACCTTGAACTTGCCCGCAACGAAGTCGTTTCCAAAGCAAGCGTCAACAACAGCTAAACC
>CAZQQR010000009.1:23453-35608 GCA_964595515.1 uncultured Pirellulaceae bacterium | reverse complement strand
GCTAAACCTAACCTCTCAAACAACACTTCCATGTCAAAAAAGATTTTAGTAACTGGGGGAGCCGGCTTTATCGGCTGCAACCTCATTCGGCACTTGATTCAAAACACGGATCACCACGTGATCAACGCGGACAAGCTTACCTACGCTGGCAATCTTGAGTCGCTGGAAGACGTTGAGGGTGACGCTCGCTATCAATTCCAACAGGTTGACATCGTTGACTACGATTCGGTCAGTCAGCTTTTCGAACATCAACCCGATGCGGTCATGCATCTAGCTGCTGAATCGCACGTCGATCGTTCCATCGATGGACCAGCTGAGTTTGTTCAAACGAACGTTGTCGGCACATTTAATTTGCTTCAGTCGGCGAAGATCTATTACGAAAGCCTGGCAGAAGATCGTAAACCCGGATTCCGGTTTCACCACATTTCAACGGACGAAGTTTATGGTTCGCTGGAAATGGATGATGCGCCCTTTAGTGAAACAACGCCTTACGATCCGCACTCGCCTTACTCAGCGAGCAAGGCGGCTTCGGATCATCTGGTTCGAGCTTGGGCCGACACTTACAAACTGCCAGTACTGATTACCAACTGCTCGAACAATTATGGGCCGTATCAATTTCCGGAAAAACTTGTTCCTGTTGTGATCCTCAAAGCACTTAGTGGCCAACCAATTCCGGTTTACGGCAAAGGCGAGAACATTCGTGATTGGCTGTATGTTGGCGACCACGCGGAGGCACTTTACGAGGTGTTATCCAAAGGTCGTCCCGGCGAAACTTACAACATTGGCGGAAACAACGAGCGCACGAACATCGATCTCGTTCGTATGATCTGCCAGATTCTTGATGGCGAACGACCGGTTGCCGAAAACTCAGCGATCACCGACTCGGCGATTGGCAAGTACGAAGACTTGATTACTTTTGTGACCGATCGCCCCGGACATGATTTGCGGTATGCGATTGATGCCTCAAAGATCCGCGATGAAATCGGCTGGGAGCCAAAAGAAGGCATCGACGGTGGGTTCAAGAAAACCGTCCGCTGGTATTTGGAAAACAAAGACTGGTGGGGCCGAATTCTTTCAGGAGAGTATCGGCTTCAGCGACAGGGCCTGGATTCCTGATTCGGCTTTGGTCCGAGTATTGCCTCTTTTGATGGACTCCAGGAAATTCCTTTCAAGCAGCCGCGCGACTGGCTTTCGATGGAATGCAGAACCGCGTCGATTTAAGGCTGACGGTGAAATTCAATCGCTTTTTCATCGAGAGAGTTTTTCAAGACGCAAGAAGATTCAAAACAGATTAGGTGTCAGAACGAAAATTAAAAGTCATAGCGTTGTCCTTGGGGCAAGGCCTTGCGCGAATCATCGGGTTGCTGGTCATGATGCTCATGGCCCGTCTCTTGATCAAAGAAGATCTGGCAGCCTACCGCCAAACCATGCTCGCGTATCTGGCTGTTGGTCCAATTCTCAGCCTGGGAGTTGGGCAGGGGATGTACTATTTTCTGCCGTCCGAAACAGAGCGAGTTCGCGGCCGGGTGATGGACGGAATCGCAGCGCTCGGTTTGATGGGGATCTTGTTTGCCCTCTTCATTGCACTGGGTGGAAACGAATTATTAGCTCGCAAATTCTCCAACCCACAAGTCTCGCGGTTACTCATGTGGATGATCCCCTATGCGATCATCACGATTCCAGCGACGGCGGCCGAAAGTGTTTTGGTGGCTCGCGATCGAGTGATGTTGGCTTCCGTGTTCGGAGTCGCCAGGCAACTGTTCATCGGCATCGCGACGCTGATTCCGCTTTTGTTTTGGCAGACCGCCGATTCACCGCTTATCGGAAATGTGGTGGCCAGCGTATTGATGGGTCTGACCGGAATCGGTTTGATGCTTCGGTCAGCTTCGGGAGGATCACCCTATCCCAGCTTTGCCGGCATCAAGGAACTTTTGTGGTTCACGGTGCCGCTTGCGGTCGGCGGAATGTTTGGCACACTTTCAAAACAACTCGATCAATTGATCGTTTCCTTCATGTGCCCGCCCGACGAGTTCGCAGTTTACACACTCGGCGCAATGGAATTGCCGCTAATAGGAATCGTAACCGGCGCTCTTACGTCGGTAACGCTGGCCGACATGCGGAAGTCGATCGTGGATGGCCAAAGCGAAGAAGCACTTCGATTGTTCCGTACCGTCGGCGAGAAATCATCGCTGATTATGCTTCCAATCATGATCTTCTTTTTGATCACTGGCAGCACATTCATTCAATACCTTTACACCAGCGAATATGCCGACAGTTCGATTCCATTTCGAATCTATTTGATACTCTTGCCACTTCGAACCGTCGTGTTCGGTTCGTTGCTGGTTGCGCTGGGACTGACTCGATTCATCATGTGGCGATGTCTGGTCGGTTTGCTCGTCAACTTGGTTTTAAGCACTTTACTGGTTTACAACTACGGACCTTGGGGCGCTGTGATCGCGACCGTAGCAACAATGTATTTCTGGGAAGTCCCCGCCTGCCTTTACAAACTCTCCACAACGTTCGACAAAAGCTGGACCGAGATTTTTCCAGTGGCCGCCATGGCGCAAATTCTCGTCGACTTGATTCCGCTAACGATCGTTTCATTCTTGCTGGTTTGGCTTGTTGACAATATCCATTTGGAATTTGCGCTGGTCACGATTTGCTTTGCGGCTTTCCTGTTTTTCTACTGGAACAACAAACTTTACACGATGGAAGATATCAAATCGAAACTGGCGAGCTTGCAATCCAAACGATGAACTCAGCACGCACCATCCCTTTAAGGTTGAGACAAAAATCACCAACTCCAAACAATTGAAAAGCGTAAAAACCAAATAGCCGAATGCTGTTTCGCACCAAAATTGGAAAGTACCTGTTTCGTAAATTTTTTGCGATGATTGGCCGTAAAGATATCGCGAAAATTCCGCCCAACTACTTTTTCCCAAATTGGTTTTTCCAACGAGTGCTGGGAATCAATTCAGGGATTCGGTTTCAGGTTCATTTCACGTCCAGAGTTCAGGGCGATCAATTCATGGAGCTGGGCGCATGGCCGACTTATTGCATGGCCGTCCAAGGATGCTGCAATATCGTGGTTGTTGAAGGGACCAAACTAATCATCGGCGAAGACACAATTTTTGCCCGCAACATCTGTATTCGAACCGCAAATCACGACCTAATTGACCGAAGCCAATACACCAAAGCGGATGTCGTAATCGGAACGAACTGTTGGCTTGGGCATGGCGCTGCGATCATGCCTGGTGTTCAACTTGGCAACAACGTCACCGTTGGAGCAAACGCCGTTGTCACGAAATCGTTTCCCGACAACGTTGTGATTGGTGGTGTTCCCGCCAAAATAATTAAAACACTCCATGCTGAGAGTCCGAACTCAGACCAAACTAACGAAGTCTCACCAAACAAATCAGGAAACAACTGAAGATGCAAGCTTTGAAGAACGCCCTCAAATCAGCCATCAATTTTGGGCCACGCAAACTGCTAAAAAAGGAATTCGACGAACAAACGTTTGTCAAATTTAACGAACGTCCGATTGAGTTCGGGTTTGTGTTTCGAACCCTAGGAAAACACTACCCCAAAAAGATTCTCGACGTGGGAACTGGTACAACGGCACTTCCTCACTTGATGCGGAACTGCGGGTTTCTGGTCACTGCAGCAGACAATATTTTTGACTATTGGCCCAAAGGAATGTTCAATCGTCACTACCACATTGTTCATGACGACATTACGAAAACCAAAATCACAGACCGATTCGATTTGATCACGTGCATCAGCACACTGGAACACATCGTTGATTTCAACTCCGCCGTCGACAACATGTTCAAGTTGCTTAATCCAGGCGGTAAGCTGGTAATCACATGTCCGTTCAACGAGCAAACGTATTACAAAAACGTCTATGATTTGCCAAACAGTTCTTACGGCAAAGACATGCCCTACATCGCTCAGGCCTATTCCAACGCGGAAGTCACTCAGTGGTGCCAACGAAACAACGCGACCATCCTCGACCAAGAATACTGGAAATTTTGGGACGGCGAATATTGGACGGTCGGAAACAGAGTTACGCCTCCCGTCCAAGTCGACAAAGATTCAAGCCACCAAATTAGTTGCATCCTATTTGAAAAGGGTGCCTGATTTTGGCGTCGCTTTCATCGCCAATTCCAGCTTTGTTCAAGTCATCACACACCCGCCTGAAGATCAGCCTTTCTGATCTTTCTAAAACACAAACAGTTCATTGAAGGTTCTCATTGTCGCACATTGTTACGCACCGTCCTCTGAAATTGGTGCCAAACGTTCGACTGGCCTCGCGCTGGAATTGCATCAACGAGATCTGAATCCTGTCATTTTGACCTTAAAAGAAGACTGCATTCTTAAAACTGATCCAACTCGAGCGGCGATACCTGAACTAGAAGCGTCGACCACGCGAACGCGTTGTCGAAGTATTTGGCATCACACGCAAAAATGGCGGGCAGCCAAGAATCCACTGAAAAAGTACTCTTTGGCAGTCGGAAAATTCGCCGCCAAACTTACGCGATCACTTTGCAACGTTGATGATCTTGCACCTTGGTCCAAACAAAGTGCCAACGCCGGTGCAAAACTTGCGGTTTCCGAGAAAGTGGATTTGATCTGGGCTACGGTACCTTACATCGCGAATTCGATGCTGGCGTTTGAGATTCACAAGCGAACCAATATTCCGTTTGTTGTCGACTATCGTGACCTGCTGGATCCTGATGACCAATCCGAAGCGATGCAACAAAGACGTCTCGTCGAACGTGAGATTTTAGAGCAATGCGCGGGCGTTAGTTATGTCGCACCTGCTCAGATCGTTTCGTTGACTGCTCAGCATCCGTTAGTACAACACAAACCGTCCCGACTGGTCTACAACTTTTTTGACGACTCAGGCGCTGAATCAAACACACCACAGAACCAAGAACGTGTAATGGTTTATGGCGGTTCGCTTTATCGAGGCGAGCGCAGAATGGCGGGGCTGGTTTCAGCACTTGCCAACCGAAAACAACAACAGCTTGATCCAGTCCTGTTCGAGTTTTATGGACACGAACGAGATCGCAACTACTTGAGCAACCTCGCGGAGCAAAAAGGGTGCTCGAATTCGATAAAAATAAGTGCTGGTATCCAACAAGCGGAGTTTGACTTGCGATGCCGACAGGCAACCATTCAGGTTCTGTCTGTTGGTCACGGCCGGAAGCATGAAGAAACCATACCTGGAAAACTTTATGACTATTTTCGAGCCACACGTCCGATTCTGGTGCTTGGACCCGAAGGCTGCGATGCTGGCAAAATGGTGGAAGCAACCAATCGTGGAATTGCTGTCGACGACGACGACGTGGCTGGAATCGAAACCGCGATTGACCAACTTATAAAGGGAAAAAATCGCCACGCGACACAATTGGACATGACATCAGCGGCGGTTCATCGCTTTTCTCGAGGTCCAATCGTGGATGAAATGCTGGACTTTTTTCGAGAGATCGCTGCCTAAGGCTTAGATCAATGATTCAAATTGACCTATCCAGAAATCCGATGGTGAACTTGCAGGGGAAATACTGTAAAAGTCGTCTCCGCATCAACGCCCACAAAATCGTTTAGCTTCTCAAAGCATGTCTACTAATTTTAACTATCCGCAGACCAGCCCAGCCTACATCACGGCTCCTCGGGAAAAGAAGCTGCGCCGGTCGCTGTTTCTGAATATTTGTTTTCTCGTTCTAGGTGCGGTCACCGTTTGCAATCTGAACGCGGTTGCCAAAAACATTTATGACTTGCCGCAATTGATGTCGCCATTGATTCTCGCGGCGGGTCTGTTTGGATGCCTGCTTGTTCCGGGTCCAAGAGTTTCCAAGATGAGCAAGTCAGCCAAGATCAACCTTGGCATGTTGCTCCTGCTGATGCTGTTTGGCTGGTTAGGAATACTGGCCGAGTTTGATTTGATGAACTTGCTTTCGCAAACGTACCGATTGGCGGCGAGTATTTTCGTGTTCGTTGCCGCGGCGCTGATTTGCGGCAGAATCGCACAAACGTATGGCATGTTCTGGTTACTGTTTGCCTGTTTCGTAATCTTTGGCATCTCTTCGGCTTCCGTCTTTCTGGGCGTAATCAGCCCTAGCTGGAACGCACAGATGTCCAATGCGGCCCGTGGTGGCCGGGCATCCGGGTTCTTTGGAAATCCAAACGAAGCCGGTACTCAGTGTTGCCTATTTGTCGCTGTTGGCTATTCGCTGACTGCTCTTACGACGCGAACACGATGGCTGATCGCGTCTCTGGCGATCGCAGTTCCTGCCTGTTTTTACACGTTCTCGCGCGGTTCATTTATCGCGTTGTTTATCATTTCGATATCGCTCGCGTTCCTGGTTTTCCCACCGAAAAAAATCGTGCGTGTGATGATTACGATCATGGTCGTCTGTATCGCGCTCTTTTCGATGAAGTCGTTGATCGAAAACAGAATGGAATCGGAAAAGCGAGGTAGTGCGTTGTCCGTTCGACTTCAACAATTCAATGACTTATTGAACGGTCGCATCGACTCTGAGACAACCAACGGCCGAAGTGTTCTGGCACGGGAAGCGCTTCGCGAATGGATGAAGAGTCCATTCTACGGCAACGGATTAGGCAAACTCGATTTCATGCCACGTTCCGGGCTGGCTCCACACAATCTCTTTCTCAAAGTTCTTGGTGAAACCGGATTAATGGGGCTGTTCTGTTTCTTGTTCGGACTGGCAGTCATGTTGTTTCGAGGCCTGAATCATAAACACCGATTTTGCAAAGTCCTGATTATTGGAACGGTGTTGAGTCTGATGCTGGACGGAATGGCAGGGCACGGCGGCCTGACACAGCGGAACTTCATGTTTGCACTGGGAATGGCGATGGCCGTGGACTACGTGGTCACCGAATCGGAAAAGTCTCGACGCAAAAACCCAACCCCAAGAAGAGCCTACTAAGACCGATGTGCGGCATCGCCGGTTTTATTGATCTTTCTCGTCGCTGTGACAACCCCAGCGATTTGATCGAAAACATGCTCGATTGTATTCGTCATCGAGGCCCCGACGATTGGGGCAAATGGAGTTCCAATAACAACGTGGTGACCCTAGGTCATCGACGACTCTCGATCTTGGATACTTCCGAAAGCGGACGCCAGCCTTTTGAATCGCCAAGCGGACGTTATGTGCTGACCTACAACGGCGAAGTCTACAACTTCAAGGACATTCGCGACGAGCTAGGCGACATTGAATTAGGAAGTACCGGCGATACCGCAGTCGTCGCTGCGGCATTTGATCGCTGGGGAATCCGAGCGGCAATTGAAAAATTTAACGGCATGTTTGCCATCGGTGTTTGGGATCACCAGCAGCAAGAGTTCGTTCTGGTTCGAGACCGACTAGGGAAAAAGCCTGCCTACTACGGCCGAGTGAACGGCGTTTTCGCATTTGCTTCAGAACTTAAACCGCTTCATTCGATTGAAGGATTCTGCGACGAAATTTGCCCTTACGCTCTCGAAGAGTTGATCAAGTACGGATACATCGCCGCGCCGCGTTCAATTTTCAAATCTGTTTTCAAACTTCGAGCTGGCGAACTCCTTCGCTTGGATTGCAAGCGAGAAAATCAAGCTTGGCAGCTAGAAAAATACTGGAGCCCATCCCAATCGTCACCCGATTCGATCCCAGACTCAACGGCAGAGTATTTGGAGATGATCGAAGAGTTGCTGATCGACTCGGTCAAGATTCGAATGATCTCCGACGTTCCGCTTGGCGCATTTTTATCGGGCGGAATTGATAGCTCTCTCGTTTGCGCGTTGATGGCCAAAGTTGCCTCGGGCCCCGTCAAAACATTCTCAATCGGGTTTCATGAAAGCGGATTTGACGAGGCCGTGTTCGCCAAAAAAGTAGCCGCCCATTTGAAGACGGATCATCACGAGAAATATTTGACTGGCAAGGATTCACTTGACCTGATCGAAAAAATCCCTGACGTATACACCGAGCCGTTCGCCGATTCGTCTCAAGTTCCGACTTACCTCGTCAGTCAGTTTGCCCGCGAAAACGTGACGGTAGCGCTTTCCGGCGATGGTGGCGACGAACTGTTTAGTGGTTACCGGAGATTCGGCGAAGTGCTGTCCGGATGGAAATCGAAAAATTCACCAACAGGAAAAGCAATCACTGCAGGCCTTAATATCGCCGGAAAAATCGCACCGGGGCTAACCAGTAAAGCGATCATCACGGCGGCAGGTCGCAAGTCCGGAAAATGGGGCGGTCAGAAAGTTTTTCGAAGAGAGCTTGAACGCAGAAACGCCAAACATTTTTCGGACTACTATCAATTGAACAATTCAGCCTATGCGATGGCTGATTCGCTATTGGCTGACGAATTTCGCGGCAGTGTGAACCCAACCCAAGTTCCAGATTGGGACGAGTTTGGCAGTGAACAAGTCCGGATGTCGACGCACGATATCCGGTACTTCTTGCCAGAAGACATTTTGACAAAGGTCGACCGAGCGAGCATGGCGGTCAGTCTTGAAACACGAAACCCGATTCTCGATTACCGGCTTGTTGGACCAAGCCTGGCGGGACTCGACAAGTTTCCTGAATCCAACAACCCGAAATGGGCCATCAAATCCATCCTCGCGAAATACGTTCCTTCAGAATATTTCGAGCGACCCAAACAGGGATTCGGAATTCCGCTCCAGCAGTGGATGGCGAATGAGATGCGACCGTGGATTGAAGAAATGATCTCGGAAGATCGAATTTTGAAAGACGGTTTTTTTGACGCCGAGCGCGTGACCAAAGCCTGGCAAGAATTCCTGGAGGGAGACAAACTCGCTTGGGGTGTTATCCTTTGGCGTCTCGTCATCTTTCAAGCTTGGCACGAAAAGTTTTATTCAAAAACGCAATTAGAAACAGCAGTAAGCTAACAAGCGGCCAAACTCAAATCGGCCGACTATAAAGCAGCAGAACATCTGGAATCATCGTTTATGGACTTAGAAGAATTCTCAAACATTGTCGTTCGCCACGGACTTCATCATTCCAAAAAGAACTTGAAACAGTATCTAGACGTTCTATTTGGAACCGTCGATTTTCAAGGAAAATCGTTTCTTGATATTGGCGGGGGAACAGGTTTGTTCACCCATTATGCCGCCTTCAAAGGTGCATCGCGTTCGGTGTGCATGGAACCTGAAGACGATGGTTCAACATCTGGCGTCACTGAAAAGTTCACCAAGGTCAAAGAAGATTTGAATGCGGCTGGTCAAGTCGAACTCGATTATCGTTTGTTCCAAGACTACGACGGCGAACCGTTCGACATCATCCTGTTGCACAATTCCGTCAATCACCTCGATGAAGAGGCTTGTGAATCCGTGCTGACGAGCGAAGAATCTCGCCAGACCTATGTTGGGCTGTTCGAAAAACTTAACAAACTGTTAACGCCCAACGGACTGGTGATCATTTGCGATTGTGGACGTCGGAATTTCTTTGGCGATCTTGGATTGACCAATCCGGTGATGAAGTCGATCGAATGGCACAAACATCAACAACCCAAAGTGTGGGGTGAGTTGCTTGAGAAATCAGGATTCAAAGTCGAAACCATCCGCTGGAACACTTTCAATACGCTCGGAAAACTCGGTGCGATGCTATTAGGCTATTCAATCCCATCCTATTTTTCGCTTAGTCATTTTCGCATGTATGTTCGGAACATCAGAAAGTAGTCGTGCAATTACAATTGAGTTTGTTACCGATCCAGCCTAAGCAATCAGTAGAAAACTCTCCCACCTCCCAACCTCACTTCTTCCTTTACTAAATTGTCAAAGCAAACCATAACCAAAGTCGCGATTCTTCTGGGCTCGTTTAATTCAGGCGGATCTGAAAAGTCGATGATCAACTTCGCCAACGGGCTATCCGGGCGTGGAATCCAAGTCGATTTATTGGCCGGCACCGCAGACGGTCCTTTCCGTTCGCTCGTGAAACCCGAAGTCAACGTGATTTTGCTGCCGGGCGGAATGAAACGCTCGATTCCCTTTATTCGCAAATATCTGAAATCGGACCAGCCTCAAATTTTGTTCTCGTCGCAAATGCACGTGAACATCGCCGCGATACTGTCGAAGTTTCTCAACAACGTGCAAACTAAAATCGTTTTGCGCGAAGCCACAACGCCATCGGAGTATGAGAAAATTCTGCCAACGACGCGGCAGAAAATAATGATGAAGATTTCGAAACTTCTGTTTCGATTCGCCGATCATACGATCGCCTGTGGAGACGATTGCCGAGAAGATTGCATTCGCTACTATCGCTTAAAACCCAAAAACGTTTCGACCGTTTACTCGATGTTTCTCAACGATGAATTCTACGAGGCAGCCAGTGAGCCAGTGGAACACCGTTGGTTTGATGACGGGTCACGCGTTATCGTCAGCATGGCGAGAATCATGCCAGTCAAGGATTTCCCGAACTTGATCACTGCGTTCGCGGAAGTGCGCAAAAAAGTCGATACCAAACTAATGATCATCGGCGAAACGGATCGGCTGCCTGATTATTTTCAGGGCGTGCTTGATCTGATTGACAAATTGGACGTCAAAGAACACATCGACTTTATCGGGTTCAAGAAAAATCCGATGCCTTATTTGTCCAAGTGTGAAATCTATGTGCTTTCATCAAAATTTGAAGGCATGCCCGGCTCGCTCGTCCAAGGCATGGCGATGGGCTGCAAACTCGTCAGCACAAACTGCCGAAGCGGACCACGCGAAGTGCTCGCAGATGGCAAACGTGGTGAACTCGTTCCCGTCGGAGATAGCCAAGCGCTCGCCGAAGGAATCTTGAAATCGCTAGAAAAGAATCACGATCGTGAACAAGGAAGAATCTGGTCTGAGGACTTCTCAGAAGAGACTTCCATCAAAAAATTGCTTGGTATTTTCGAGCAACTAAACTGATTGAAATCGTAAGTATGAATCACCGTACCAATAGTCCATTGAAACTCAGCATCGCAGCGAAGTCTATCGTTGGAACCGTTCGCTTGCGTCTCAAAGATGGGAGGCGCCCGCGATGAAACCAGAGTACCTTGAGTTTCTTTGCTGTCCCGAGTGTCAGGGCGAACTGGATCTCACATCCAAGAATGGTTCCATTGAACCGGGAGACCGAATCGAAACGGGCGCGGTCGGCTGCAAAGCATGCGATCTAAGTTTTGAGATTCGCAACTTCATCCCTCGATTCGTAGACCACAACTCCTACGCAAGTTCGTTTGGGCCGCAGTGGAACGCATTTGCGACTTCTCAACTGGACAATGAAAAAAACCAGGAGTCAACGCTTCGATTCAATTCGGAAATCGGCTGGACTCCAGAGCAGTTAAACGGCAAAACCATTGTGGAATTTGGTTCGGGAGCAGGTAGATTCATCGACGTGGCTTCCGTGGCCGGACTTGCCGTGGGAATCGATATCACGGATGCAGTCGATGCTTCGCAAAAGAACCTTGGAGATCGAGACAATGTGTTCTTTATCCAAGCCGACATTTTTAAGCCACCGGTTCGCCGAAAGTATTTCGATTTCGCGTATTCGATCGGCGTCATTCACCACACGCCTGAACCACAAGCGGCTTTCAACACTATGGTTGATTGCGTCAAAGACGACGGTCATGTCGCGATTAGTCTCTACGACATCTCTTTGTATCGACGACCTAACCGAAACAACCTCAAAGTCGCATCACTGGAACTGTTGTGGTCACTCAACGCTTGGCGATGCGAGCTTTTTCGGCAAGTCACCACCCGTGTGCCACACGGAATGATGATCGCCTATTGCAAGACAGTGATCCCGGTATTGCATTTTTTGAACAAAATTCCTGTCATCGGTTTGGTTCGATACCTCGTCCCGTCGACTTGCTATTCCCACCTTCCGGCCATCAATTCCATGGTCGACACCATGGATACCTATTCGACAAGGATCGTTCATCAATATCGTTCCAAAGACGTGTTTCAATGGTTCCTGCATCGTGGCTTAAAAAATATTGTGGTCATGAACAGCCGAGCCGGTTGGGTCAGCGTCAATGCAAATTTGGGCGATGACGAAAGCCGAACTGCGAACACTCGTGTCTTGCGTCAGCCAGACAAGCCAGGAACAACAACGTTCGTTGACTAGTCTGTGTACCAAAACAAGATTCGACGCAGCGGAACCCGTCAA
>CAZQQR010000009.1:17176-23353 GCA_964595515.1 uncultured Pirellulaceae bacterium | reverse complement strand
GCATTTCCCTTTGTTGTTTAAAAAAACCATGAATCCGATCTTAACGAATCGAGAATGCTCAGTTTGAGCACCTAGCATGTGTGGCATTGCAGGTATTTTGAGCTTCGATGGTCGACCCGTTTCGCGCCAGCGAATCGAAGCTTCGACTGAAACGATTCAGCATCGAGGACCGGACAATCTCGCCGTCTGGACCAATGGCAATGTCGCGTTTGGCCATACTCGATTGAGCATTGTTGATCTTTCGACCAGTGCAAATCAACCACTTCATCTTCCTGCTCGTCAACTCTCCATGGTCTACAACGGCGAGGTTTATAACTTCAAGGAGTTGCGTACTGAGCTGGAAGCCGGCGGAGCCAATTTCCAAACGACTTCCGACACAGAAGTCATCATTCACGCTTACGCTCAGTGGGGGACGGATTGTTTCGCTAGGTTAAACGGAATTTTTGCCATTGCGATCTGGGACGATTCAGCACAGGAATTGACGCTTGCTCGTGATCGCTTGGGTGTCAAACCTCTATATTTCTGCCATCACAAACAGGAACTAGCATTTGGTTCGGAAATCAAAACGATCCTTACCGCGATGCCAGAATTGCCACGAACGATCTCACCTAAATCGCTGCATGAATTCATGTACTTCGGCGTGTCACTGGGTGGCAAAGCAATGTTTGACGGAATCGATCAGGTTCAGCCGGCCACCATCATGCAGTGGACGGCCGACGGAAAGATCAAGAACAGCATCCGGTTTTGGAACTACCCAACCACTCAGCAGCGCATTGCCAACGAAGCAGAAACGATCGAACAAACGTCGTTTCACATGGAGCAAGCCGTTCGTCGGCAACTAACAGGCGACGTTCCAATCGGAGTGTTCCTCAGCGGTGGTTTGGATTCGTCGAGCATCACTGGGTTTGCCGCAAAGAACTATTCCGGAAAACTAAAAACGTTTTCGGTGGCTTTTGATTTCGCGCCCTCCAGCGAACTGGGACTGGCGCGACAGGTCGCTAAGATGCACGACACGGAACATCATGAGATTCAAGTCGGCGGACTTGGATTGGCGGACTTGGTTCAGAAACTGGTCCATTGTCATGATTCACCTTTTGCGGACGCAGCCAATATCCCACTTTATTTACTATGCGAGAAAATTTCGGGTCAACTCAAAGTCGTTTTGCAGGGTGATGGCGGGGATGAATTGTTCGGCGGTTACCGCCGTTACGCGACGCTTGCGAAACCTGCCAAGTTTAGATTGTTCTCGCAGGCCCTTCGAATTCCGGGCTTACGAAAATTGATTCCGTGGCGATTTCGGCGGTACCTCGAATGTTGGTTGCCTGGAAAACGTTCGGAGCGAATGGCGCGGTTGTTGACTTTGGAAATGAAAAGTGAACCCCCAACGAACGCTTTGTCACGCGATTTGCAAATAGCGGTACGACGATCTGATCCGTTCCTGCGATACCACGACATAGAGAACAGTGTCAAACAACTGGGTGATGTCGAAGCCATGCTGGCCACGGACATGCAAATCATTCTGCCCGATGTCTTTCTCGAAAAAGTAGACCGATCAACGATGGCGCACGGCGTTGAGGTTCGGGTTCCTCTGCTTGAAAATTCACTGGTCGATTTTGTGGCGACGCTTCCGAGCGAACTAAAAGTCAAAAACGGTGAGCAAAAATGGCTGCTCCGGCAAGCCATCAAAAACGTTGTTCCTGACGAAGTGCTGACTGGTAAAAAGCTGGGTTTTGGTGTGCCATACAGTCAGTGGATGCGAGAGCCGCTCAGGGAATTGCTTCGCGATCAGCTATCGAGTCTGGCAGAGAAGGGCGTCACGCAATCCGCCGTTACGGATGCGATGGTCAAGTCGCACGAAGAAGGATCAGAGCAATACGGTTTCTTGTTATGGAAGCTGATGAATCTCGGCGTCTGGCTCAACCAATATAACGTGGTGCCCCAAACGTAATGAGAAAGAAACCAAACGTTATTTTTTTGGGAGCATTCAAGCCGGCGGCTGCCGACGGCACGATTGGTGGACAAGCCTTCGCGTGCCTGTCGTTGGTTGAGTCACCCCTCTCCGAGTCGGTTGAGTGGTTATTGATCGACAGCACTCAGCGATCTCAACCACCACCCGGGTTTTTGTTTCGGCTGTACTACGCAGCGGGACGAGCGATGACCTCGCTTTGGTGGTTGATCACCCGCCGGGTCCAAGCAACATTGATTTTTACGCGGTACGAGTTCAGTAGCTTTCTTGAAAAAGGAATCATCGCGATCATGGCGAGAATTTTGGGGCGTCGTTCCATTATCTCGATTCGATCCGAAGTCCGCCCATTCGGTCACGACAAATTCACCAATGGCTTTCGTAAATTCGTTGTCTGGCTCTGTGATGCAATCATCTGCCAAAGCGAAGAAGCAGCCGGCCAGTTAGTTCAGTTCTTGAATTGTCCCCGCGAAAAAATTGTGGTCATCCCAAACTGGATCGACACCACAGCTTACACGGTCAAGAATCGAAGTTTGGACGAGACTAAGCCTGTTCGATTTCTATTTCTGGGCTGGCTAGAGGAATACAAGGGCGTTCACCATTTGCTTGATGCAGCCAGCCAATTGAAATCAGAGGGCTACTCGTTCGAGATTGAAATCGGCGGAGGCGGTTCGGAAAAAGAATCATTGATTCAACAATGCACCGAGCTTGGACTTTCGGACTCCGTACAATTTTTAGGCTGGGTTTCCGGCCAAGAAAAATCTGATGCGTTTGCTCGTTCGCAGGTGCTCGTGCTACCGTCCTACAGCGAGGGAATGCCCAACTCGATTCTGGAAGCCATGGCTTCAGGGATGGGCGTGATTGCAACGCCGGTTGGCGGAATTCCGGCTTTGATTGCCTCGGAAGAACAAGGGTTTTTGGTCGCTGCCGGCGAGTCAACTGGACTTGCGGTAGCCATGAAAAAATACATTGATGATCGAAGCTTGATTGAGCAAACTGGTCGGCGCAACGAAGCGATTGCGAAACAAAAACACGACGTCGAATCTGTTTGGCCCGTGGTCGCTCAGGCACTCGGCATTGAAACCGAAGGGAAACCGGTCACAACTTAATATGTGCGGAATTGTTGGAAACGTAAATTGGGACGGTCGGCGGACAATCCCTCAAATGAATGCCGTGCAGACGCATCGAGGACCCGATGACCAAGGCACTTGGTTCACCACGACAGAGCGCGGTGACGAAATTGGTTTCGGTTCCAAACGATTGGCGATTCTCGATTTATCGCCTGCCGGTCACATGCCGATGTCGACGGTCGATGAAAAATTCACGATCGCTTACAACGGCGAGATCTACAACTATCCCGTTCTGCGAAAAGACCTGGAGTCGCGCGGGTATCAATTCCGATCTGACAGCGACACCGAAGCCGTACTTTACATGTATCAAGAGCACGGTCCTGATTGTGTAAAACTTTTGAACGGCATGTTCTCGATCGCGATTTGGGATGAGGACCAACAGCAGCTCTTTCTGGCGCGCGATCACTTTGGCATCAAACCGTTTTACTACACTCAGCAAAACGGCAAGTTCGCGTTCGCTTCGGAGATCAAGTCGTTCTTGAAACTGCCTGGATTTGACCGGACGATCAGCTACAAAGCGTTACATCAGTATTTGACTTTCCTGTGGGTTCCCGATCCTCTGACGCTTTTTGAAAGTGTGTTTAAGCTACCGTCGGGTCACTCAGCGATCTATAAAAACGGCGAACTGACACTGACGAAGTACTGGGATGTGAGCTTTCCGCCGAAAGAAAAATCATTCAGCCAAAACGAGGATGAGCTTGTCGAAGAAGTCCGGGAACGATTCTCAGCGGTTGTAAAATCTCAAATGATCAGCGACGTTCCGCTGGGTGCTTTTTTGAGTGCTGGACTGGACTCAAGCAGTATTCTCGCTTGCATGACGCGGCATACTTCCGACCCGATTCGAACGTTCACGATTGCATTTCCTGAAGAGTATCGTAAAGGCGAAGTAACACTCGACGACACCGAGGTCGCTGCTCGCACGGCCAAGTTTTATGGTTGTGACCACACTGAAATCATGGTCCAGCCCGACGTGGTGGATTTGCTTCCCAAACTCGTCTGGCACATGGACGAGCCGACTTCGGATCCGGCGATCATCGCGGCTTACCTGATTAACCGGGACGCTCGCAAAGACGTGACCGTGCTGTTGTCAGGAGTTGGCGGTGATGAGTTGTTTGGCGGTTACCGAAAATACCAGGCCCATTATCTGGCTAAAAAGTACCAACGCATTCCCAGTCCGATACGCAAATACGCCATCGAGCCGATGGTCAATATGCTTCCCGCGATGCGAGGCTCATCTCTCAAAGGATACGTTCGGTTGGCAAAGAAAATGGTTCGCAGCGGCTCGTTCGAACCACGAGAACGATTTGTGACCGACAGCATCTATCAGTCGGATCAGCAAAAATTTCGGTTCTACTCGGACGAGACAAAGGCCAAAATTGGAGGCTTTGATGCTCGCGACAAACACTTCAGCTATTTCGATGCGGTCGACGATGCAGATTTCCTGAACCAGATGCTGTATCTGGATACAAAAGTCTTTATGACCAGCTTAAACCTGAACTACAACGACAAAATGAGCATGGCTTCGTCGATGGAAGTCCGGGTACCCTTCCTCGATTGGGAGTTTGCAGATTGGGTCGCGCATCATGTTCCACCCGAACTAAAGATGAAGGGCAAAATCACCAAACACATCTTGAGAGAAGCGATGAGGCCTTGGTTGCCAGCCGAGGTGCTGGAACAAAAGAAAGCTGGATTCGGCGCACCGATCGATTATTGGCTCGCCAATGATTTGCATGAGATGGTTGATGATTTACTTTCAGAAGAACAAGTCGCCAAACGCGGTTTGTTTAAACCCGATGAGATCCGAAAACTGATCGCCGAACAACGATCTGGAAAAGAAGATTGGTCGATGCAAATTTGGCAATTCCTGACGCTTGAACTTTGGATGCGTGCATTCATTGATTCCGAGTGAACAAACGAAACAAAGCAGCAAAACAAGCACGCGCAACAAGCAGTTTAGACATCCTATGAAACAGATTCTTCAAAACCTCGGAAACGGCGAAACGATCCTGGCCGAAGTGCCTTGCCCGCGCCGGGGAAGCGGATGCGTTTTAAGTGAGACGACCAAAACATTGGTTTCAATCGGCACTGAAAAGATGCTGATCGAATTTGGGAAGGGTGGTTGGCTGGCGAAGGCACGTTCACAACCTGACAAAGTCAAACAGGTTTTGCAAAAAGTAAAAACGGACGGACTGTGGACTACGCTCGATGCCGTTCGGGCAAAGCTCGATACGCCAATTCCACTTGGCTACTGCAACGTTGGACGCGTGGTCGAATCGGATCCGATGAGCACTTATGCCGTTGGCGATCGAATCATCACGAATGGTCCGCACGCGGAGATGGTCGCGGTGCCCGAGAACTTGACCGCGAAGATACCCGATTCTGTTTCTGACGAAACCGCTGCGTTTACGGTAGTCGCAGCAATTGGACTGCAAGGAATCAGACTTCTTCAACCGACACTCGGTGAAAGATTCGTGGTCAGCGGGCTAGGACTGATTGGGCTTTTGGCTGTGCAGATGCTGCGGGCTCATGGATGCAAAGTTCTGGGAATCGATTTTGATAAACGAAAACTCGAACTCGCGCGTGAGTATGGTGCCGAAACAGTTGACCTCAGTGACGGGCAAGATCCTGTTTCCGTTGCGGAAAATTGGACCGATGGTCAAGGCGTTGATGGCGTGCTCGTAACGGCTGCAACCAAAAGCGACGAGTTGATTCATCAGTCGGCTACGATGTGTCGCAAACGTGGCCGGATCGTTTTGGTCGGTGTCATTGGGCTGAACCTTCGTCGGGCCGATTTTTACGAGAAAGAGCTTTCGTTCCAGGTTTCATGCTCGTATGGCCCCGGCCGATACGATGATAATTATGAAAAGATGGGAATGGACTATCCGATTGGATTTGTTCGCTGGACGGAACAAAGGAACTTTCAAGCTGTCCTGGCATTGATGGCGGAAGGGAAAATCAAAACAGAATCGCTTGTTAGTCATCGAGTTTCGTTTGACAACGCGTTGGACGGATACAAAGCTGCCACCGATAGTGCAGCATTAGGAATCGTGCTTGACTATCCAGCTAAAGAGCCGGGTCAGAAAA
>CAZQQR010000009.1:0-17076 GCA_964595515.1 uncultured Pirellulaceae bacterium | reverse complement strand
GGTGCCGGCGGATTTACAACACGCATGTTGTTGCCTTTGATTCCTGACAAAGGCGTCAACAAACGGGTAATTGTTAGTAGCTCGGGCGTTTCGGCCGCTCACGCAGGCAACAAGTTTGGCTTCAAAGAAATTTCCAGCGATTCGTCAGCGGTATTCGCGGACCCTTCCATCGATGCGGTTTTTATTACCACGCCACACAACAGTCATGCAGCGATGGTTTGTGATGCGTTGAATAAAAACAAGCATGTGTTTGTCGAAAAACCACTGGCAATGAATCATGCAGAACTGGATCAAGTCCGCACTGCAATCGAGGCGAACCCCGATCAATGTTTGATGGTGGGTTTTAATCGCCGATTCTCACCTCATACCGTTGAGATCAAAAAATGGCTGACGGGCTGTCCCGGGCCAAAGTCGATCATCCTAACCATCAACGCCGGCGCGATCCCTGAAGACCATTGGACTCAAAACTTGGCTGTCGGAGGTGGGCGTATCATTGGCGAAGCCTGTCACTTTATTGACCTCGCGAGATTCATAGCCGATTCTCCAATCAAATCCAGCACAACCACAGCGATGTCAGGCGGCGACGGAAAACTGGGTGATTGCGTTGCCATTCAACTCGCTTTTGAAGACGGCTCGATTGCTACTGTTCATTACCTCGCAAACGGCAGTAAGGACTTTCCAAAAGAACGGATTGAAGTTTTTGCAGGCGGAAAAGTGTTTTGTTGTGATAACTTTCGCACGTCGAAACAGTTTGGCGGAAAGAGCAAACTTAAAACATCAAGTCAAGACAAAGGGCACGCTGCGGAGCTGACAACATTTATCGATGCGATTCGGACCGGCGCAAGCTGGCCAATTCCAGTTGACCAGTTGCTAGAAGTGACTTCGACAACAATCGAAGCGGCAGAATCGACGCGGAAACAACTCGAAATTTAGCATGAATGAAGTATCATTTCTGTTACCCAAACCCAATAATGACCTTACCCAATAACAGCTTTGCAACCCAACTATCGTTCGCCAAACGATGTTAGTGCTGTCTCACTTTTGACCACAAACTGATAATCCGTGAAGATCGTTTTCCTATCACACTATTTTCCTCCCGAGGGCAACGCTCCGGCGTCGCGAACGTACGAACATTGTTCGCGCTGGGTCAAGGATGGTGCGCAGGTTACAGTCATCACATGTGCTCCCAATGTCCCCAACGGTGTGGTCTACGAAGGTTACAAGAATCGGTTTTGGCCACAGCGCGAAACCGTTGATGGAATCGAAGTCATTCGTGTTTGGTCGTTCATCGCTCCCAACGCAGGAGCCATCCGCAGAATCGTCAACTACGCCACTTACATGATGTCTGCGGTGTTCGCGTTTTTGTTCTTCTGCAAACGACCCCAAGTCGTTATCGCAACGAGTCCACAGTTCTTTTGTGGTTGGGCTGGAACCATTTGTTCGATCATAAAATGGTGTCCCTTTGTTTTAGAGATCCGAGACATCTGGCCAGAGTCGATCATTGCCGTCGGCGCGATGAAGCGCGGTATCGTCACGTGGTTTCTGGAAATCGTCGAGAAATGGATGTACCAAAGTGCCACCCACATTGTTGCGGTGGGTGACGGATACAAAGACGCGATTCTAAAACGTGCTCCAGAACTCACCAACGTTTCGGTCATCACCAACGGCGTTGATCTCAATCAATTTTCGCCAGACGACGCGAACAATCAGTTTTTTGACCAGTGGGATCTAACAGGTCGTTTCGTCTGTTCCTACGTCGGAACGATCGGAATGGCTCATGGCCTAGAAGTCGTTTTAGATGCGGCAGAAACTTTAAAGGGAAATGGGCGCAACGATATCGCATTTTGCTTAGTCGGTGACGGTGCAAATCGAAATCGACTCCAGACAGAGTGTGAAGACCGCGGGCTGGATACCCATGTTGTCTTTACGGGACGACTACCCAAGTCTGACATGAAACATGTTTTGGCGAGCTCTAATGCATTGCTGATTCACTTAAAGCCGTGCGATCTATTCAGCACCGTGATTCCTTCGAAAATATTTGAAGCAATGGCAATGGGCCGCCCTATCATTATGGGTGTCGATGGCCAAGCTCGTGAGATTGTCGCGGCCAGCGAATCTGGATTGGATATGGAGCGGGGTAGCGCAGAGAGCCTGATCGAAAATGTGACGCGACTGGCAGATGACAAAGAACTTGCCGGACGACTCAGTCGATCAGCCCGGCCATTCGTCTCGAAGCATTACACGCGTGACGTTCTGGCTGCTCAGTATCTGAGAATTCTGAATTCAGTCGTGAATAAGCAGCCCTTTGATGCCGCAACTCAGCCAGCTTCGGCCTCTTCGTCGCCAACGGGCTCACGAACTGATTTAAAAACAGAAGAAGCTATCTAGAGTGAAACTCGCATTGCTCACCGCAATTCGTGTTTGTGCAGACTCGGGCGATGTTCCAAATTCGTGACTGAGAATTCCAAAAATCCCGACCTGGAGATTGTCGCAAGGGCGGCCAAAAATCAATCTGTTTCCGGTCTCCCAATTCGCATTTCTCGCGTCTGGAACATTCTCAAGTATTACCGGAAGTCACAGCTGGCGATTCGTGGATTGAACGTCGTTCGAAACCGAGTCGTTGGCCGCAAACCGTACCGGCCAAAGTTTGAATTTCCGGCGGATTTTCAGTACTCCGTTTTCGAACGAGAGTCACAACCGGCGCTAAAACGATTCGCTGAATTGGCAGAGATCCGGAAAAGCCACTCGCCAAAGTCTTTTGACGACGTCCGATCCGAATTGGAAAATGACCAGGTCACTGTCTTGAACCAGACTTGGCCGCTAGTTTGGAAAAAAAGTCCGGAGCGATCACTGCTTTGGCAATTTCAATTGCATTATCACGAGTACCTGCTGCCTCTAATCGGCAGCGACTCCGAACTGATTCAGAGTACGGTTTCCAGTTGGATTGCCGGTAACAAGATCGAAGATCCCAGCAGCCATGTCGACGCTTGGCATCCGTACTGTATTTCAAGGCGACTACCCGTATGGTTCTGCATCCTCGCCAACGAAGATCTTGAAGACGAGCTCAAGTCAGCAATGACCAAAAGTGCGTTTGATCAAACAAACTTCCTCTCAGAGAACCTTGAATGGGATTTGCGGGGAAATCATCTGCTGGAAAACTTACGAGCTCTCGCACTCGCTGGCGGCTTTTTTGGGGCTTCGAATATTGATCCGCAAATTCAATCCGCAGCCCAAGCTTGGCAAAAAAAGATCGGAGAAATTCTCCCCGACCAAATTAGGGAGCAAGTGCTTCCGTGGGGTGAGCACTTTGAACGCTGCCCAATGTATCACTGCCAAATCGCTGGCAATCTATTGGAAACGCTGATTGCATTTGAGCAAGTTGATTCGAATGTTACCAAACGCGTTTGCCAGAACATCAGACCAGTGGCCACTCAGATGTTGGCCTTTCTGGAACACATCGTTCATCCCGATGGCGAGATTCCGTTGCTGGGTGATTCTTGTTTTGGCGAAGCTCCCAGCGTGGCCTGTTTATTTGACCTGGCCGAATTGGCGAACCTTGAGTGGAGTGATTCAAACCAACCGGCGGCGTCCAATCCCTATTGGACGAGTCGAGACGGAAACAATCTATTAATTTTTGATCGTGGCTCGGCAGGCGCACAACCTTTGCCGGCCCATGCACATTGTGACTTACTAACAATAGAAGCCAGTCTCAATGGAAAGCGGATGATCGTTGACAGCGGTTTGTATAACTACGAAGACGATCCGATGCGATGGTATTGCCGGTCGTCTTTGGCCCACAACGTCGTTTGTGTTGCCGATCAAAACCAGTTCGATGTCTGGTCAAAATTTCGAATGGGTTATCGAGGACAACCAGCCAATTTGAAGCAAGGCGAGATTGAAGATTTTCGTTGGGCTTCTGCCAGCCATAACGCGTTCCGGCGACATGGATTGCCCAACGTTTTTCGGTTGGTTGGATCGCAAACCTCCGAAACAAAAAATCAGTTTTGGTACTGCCTCGACCTAGCCAAAGGATCAAAGAAAAACATTGGACCGCTTACAGGGATGCTGCATTTTTCGCCTGAAACTTCAGTTATCAAGCGTGACGAAGCAAACTTTGAACTTGAAATTGACGAATACAGATTTGCCCTTTCGTTCTTTGGCACGACTGAAGTAAAAACAATGCCGGGTTGGTACTGTCCTCAGTTTGGAGTTCGTCAAGAAAACACTGTTCTTCAGTATGCGTTCTCCCCGAACCAACCTGCAGGTTGGCTGTTTTGGCGAGGGCCAGACACCAACCAACCTTCCAAATTGACGACCCACCAAAATGGGAACTCGATCGAAATCACCATCACGGATACTGCCCAAAATGGCATCCACAACTTTCATTGGAATCCAGCATGAGAATCGCCTGTATTGTTGGCGCTCGACCGAACTTTATGAAAATCGCTCCGATTCTGCGCGCGATCAAGCAACACCCAAGCATCCAACCAACGTTGATTCACACCGGTCAACATTACGACGCCAACCTCTCCGATGTTTTCTTTGAAGAGCTTGGAATCAGCCGTCCGGATATTGCGCTGGGCGTTGGTTCAGGTTCGCATGCAAAACAAACTGCCGACATCCTGGTCGCGATCGAAAACGTATTGGTCGAAGCCAAAGAAGCCGGCAATCCGTTTCACCGAATGGTGGTCGTTGGTGACGTGAATTCGACCATGGCCGCTACGATTGCAGCGTCCAAGCTGTTGATTCCTGTTGCTCATGTGGAGGCAGGATTGCGTAGCCGCGATCGAACGATGCCCGAAGAACTAAATCGGCTACTGACGGACTCGATCTGCGACATGCTGTTAGTTTCAGAACCCGAAGGCGTCGAGAATCTGAAAAACGAAGGCCACCCCGATTCAAGAATTCACTTGGTCGGCAACGTCATGATCGACACGCTGTTGCATCAAGTCAAAATCGCAAAAGAGAGCAAGATTCTCGACGATCTAAAACTGAACGCAGGAAAATATGGCGTGGTCACACTTCATCGCCCAGCCAATGTCGATGACCAAGAGGTATTGGACGGACTCTTGACGGTGCTGGTCGATATTTCGTCTGACATCCCGCTCGTGTTTCCAATCCATCCTCGAACCAAAAGTCGCCTTGAATCATTTGGATTGGATAAGAAACTGGAAGCATGTGAAAATTTGACCTGTCTTGGACCACTGGGATACAACGATTTTCTTTGCCTGACTTCGCAGGCCAAAGTCATCGTTACCGATTCAGGCGGGCTTCAGGAAGAATCAACAGCGCTGGGCGTTCCCTGCTTGACGATGAGGCCAAACACGGAGCGGCCGATCACCGTCACGGAAGGGACCAGCACTCTGGTTGGAAGCGATGCCGAAAAGCTAAAACTCCACCTCCAAGAAGTCGCCTCGGGGACCTACCGGGTAGGGAAATGTCCCGACCTTTGGGATGGGCGAGCGTCGGAACGGATTGCTCAAATACTGGCTGACGAGGCAAAGCAGGTTGACGCCTGACTTTATCGGCCAAAAGATGCCGTAGCCGGAGCTTGAGTGTCCAATTAGAATAAAGCGGATCAAAAATGCGATTGCCTCAATCTTCACCCTTAAACCAATTTCCTATTAACTGAATGCGGTTCCGACCGCCTGAAATCATGACCGAAGCTATCACCGGCGTTGCAGAAGAACTTTATCAATCCATCGACAAACAGACTGCCGTCGTTGGCGTTGTGGGGCTGGGTTATGTCGGACTTCCGCTGATCGACGCGTATATCTCCGCTGGTTTTTCCGCGATCGGTTTCGATGTGGATACCAAAAAAGCAGACGCTCTTAACAAGGGCGAAAGCTACATCGCGCACATCGCTCATTCAACGATTCAAGGCTGGCTTGATCAAGAAAAATTTGAAGCCACCGTCGAGATGAACCGGCTTGGCGAAGCCGACGTGATCTTGATCTGCGTTCCGACTCCGTTATCCGACAGTCGCGATCCTGATTTGAAATACGTTGAGATGACTGCCGAAGCCATTTCAAAAACGCTTCGCAAGGGCCAGATGGTTGTGCTTGAAAGTACGACTTACCCAGGCACCACCAAAGACGTGCTTCTTCCGATTCTGGAAAAGTCCGGCCTCAAAGCTGGTGAAGACTTTTTTCTGGCCTATAGCCCTGAGCGAGAAGACCCAGGCAATCCGAACTTTACTGCAGGCACGATTCCAAAAGTCGTTGGTGGCCTCGAGCCAAACAGTTTGAAACTGGCTGCTCTGTTTTACGAAAAAGCGATTACAAAAGTCATTCCGGTAAATTCGTGTGAGGTCGCCGAAGCGTGCAAAATTCTGGAGAACACTTACCGTAGCGTAAACATCGCGATGGTGAATGAACTCAAAGTTCTATTCCAGAAAATTGGCATCGACGTTTGGGAAGTCATCGAAGCGGCCAAAACAAAACCATTCGGCTTTCAAGCGTTTTACCCCGGACCAGGTCTTGGCGGTCACTGCATTCCGATCGACCCGTTTTACTTGAGTTGGGTTGCACGAAAGCACGAGATTCCAACCAAGTTTATTGAGTTGGCTGGTGAAATTAATACCAGCATGCCGTTGTACGTGATTCACAAAGTCGCCGAAGCACTGAACCTTGCCGGCAAACCGATTCGTGGGAGCAAGATTGGTATCTTTGGAGTGGCATACAAAAAAGACGTTGATGATCCTCGTGAAAGTCCAAGCTTCAAACTCATGGAACTATTGGAAGAACGTGGGGCTGACCTAAGCTACGTGGATCCTCACATTCCAAAGCTTCCAAAAATGCGTCACTTCAATGTTCCTGATTTGACCTCAGAGGAATCGACTCCTGAGTATCTGGCTTCGCTTGACTGTCTTTTAATTGCGACAGACCACACAGCCTTCAATTGGGATGAAATTTGCCAGCACGCTTCTTTGATTGTCGACACCAGGAACGCAACCAAGGAAGTCACCCAAGGACGCGAAAAGATCTACAAAGCCTAAATCGCACAGCCGTGGAACGAATAGATATCGCTGAAAATCGCGGGCTAGATTTCGCAATGCCCTGAGTCTGTTTTTAAAAAGCAGTTCAACACGTCCACGAGTACCATCGAGAGTTTCTCTCGATGTCGTTTTGATTAACTGAACATTGAAATTGAAAGAAACAGATGTCAGACGCAAAAACTTATCTTGTAACCGGCTGTGGTGGTTTCATCGCCAATCGCGTCGCGCATTTTCTTCTTGAAGCCGGTCATCAGGTTGTTGGGATCGACAACATGAATGACTATTACGACGTTTCCCTCAAAGAACATCGTCTGGCAAAACTCAAATCCGACAATTTCACGTTCTATCGCGAAGACCTTGAGAATCGCGAATTCGTCAAAACGATGTTCGACAAACATCCGTTTGATGCGGTCATCAATCTCGCTGCCCGAGCCGGGGTTCGGTACAGCATGGAGAACCCAACGGTTTACATGACGACCAACGCGATGGCGAATCTGTTCTTATTGGAGGAGATGAAAGATCGTGGAATCAAGAAATATATTCTTGCCTCAACGTCTTCACTGTATGCAGGTCAGGAAATGCCGTTCACTGAAACACTTGCGGTGAACACTCCAATCTCGCCTTATGCGGCTTCGAAAAAAGCAGCAGAGATGATGGCTCATGCTCATCATCATTTGTACGACCTCGACATTTCGGTCGTTCGTTACTTTACGGTTTATGGCCCTGCCGGCCGGCCGGACATGTGCATCTTCCGATTTATCAAATGGATCGACGAAGGTACACCGATCACTTTGTTTGGCGACGGAACCCAGTCTCGCGATTTCACGTTTGTCGATGACATCGCCAAAGGAACCATCGCGGCACTAAAACCAACGGGCTACGAGGTCATGAATCTTGGCGGTGGCAATCAGCCGGTTTCGTTGAACACGATTATTGAGAAACTGGAAAACCTGCTTGGCAAAAAAGCTGCAATCACCAACCAGCCCTTCCACAAAGCCGACATCAAAACAACGTGGGCAGACATTTCCAAGGCCGATCGTTTGCTTGGCTGGAAACCAATCGTGACGTTGGATGAAGGCCTGGAAGCCTGTGTCAATTGGCACAAAGAGAACTTGCCTTGGTCTAACGAGATCGTGCTTCCCTAGTGGTCTCGATTTGGCGTTGTCGACTTGGTTTTTGGCCCAAAAACCAGTAGGCGTCGCCAGAACGCGTTAAGACTTCTGACTGATCGTGTGGAAATTTTCGGCAGTCGCCGATGTCCGCTACGTTCCTTGACGCGAAACCAAGCTATCTCAGCCATTATCTGCGAATAGCAATTCGCTCGGGCGCCTCACTAATATTTTGCTTTCGGCGATATTGCCGAAAATTGATTCTGCGATTCTCCGATAGCACCGTCTATCGTGAAACATAACGTTTCGTTTCTCTTGTGTGAAACTTCGATCGCCAGATACAATGAAGTTCTGACCCAATTTTGCCTCCTTTTATCCTCCGTCTGCCAAATTTATGACTTCCGTTCCGGTAAAGCCGTCTACTTCTGAAAAATCTTCCGCAGAAGACTCATCGATGATGCGTGTGTTCTTGCCATACATTCTGGCGATCGCTGCTCAACTCCCGATGTTGTTTTTGTACTTTCGCGGATTGTGGTCTCGCCCGCATTACCAACCTTTCGGATTTGCGATTCTGGCCACGGTGATCATTGCATTTTTGCGATGGCCTAAGGATCATCCACAACCATTTCATCGAAGTATCGCCAGCGACGTTTTGTTAGTGCTCGGACTGGGGTTTGCTTTCTTGGGAATGTTGTTTGTCGAGCCTTGGTTTGCGGCGGTTAGCGTCATGTTGATCGTGACTAGCTTACTTGCTCGGACGCTCGACAAGGAATCGCTGCAAACACTATGGCCCTGTTCATTGCCACTGTTTGTGTACTTGATGTTGCCCAACGGGATGGATGTCAATCTGATCACCAAGCTTCAGCAGTACAGCGCGGTCTACACCAGCCGACTGCTCGATTTGGTTGGACTTGGTCATCACATGGATGGCACGTTGATCAAAGTTCCAGGTGTTCAAGAATATGGAATCGAACAAGCTTGTAGCGGAGTCCAATCGTTCTTTACGCTACTCTTGGTTGCTGTTGTATTTATTGTTCTCAGCCGCCGACTCAGCCCACCGCGAATTGGCGGAGCTATTTTTGCAATCTTATTGGCGATGGCTGTGTTTGTTCTCCGAGCTACCGTTTTTACAACGGGCACGATGAACGAATTTGGACTGCTAGTGGCATGCGGATTACTTCTGTATTCAGCACTTGGATTTCGGGCAATGGCATTGATTCTGTCCGCTGTGTTCTGGGCTATTTTCATGAACACAATTCGGATCATGCTGATTCCACTTTCGGAGTACTTTTTCCAGTACGATATTTCGTCTGGAATGCGTCACGACATTCTTGGCTACATCGTGTTAGCGTTTGGAATTTTGCTACTGTTTAGCACTGACCAGTTCCTGCTGTTTTTGTTCGGGCCTGTTGATGCGAACACCGATGAATCCGGTCCTCTCGGTCGGTTGATTACTAAGATCTGGAACAGCGTTGTATCGGGAACGACGGACGAAGACGGCTTACGAAAAAAGCGGCGTCGAGGACGTAGACCAATTGGTGCTTCGGGGCGAACTCTGATCTGGGTTTGCTCTGGTTTGATGATCGCGATGGGTTTGTGGCAATTTTTTGATGTTCAAAGATCGCTATCTGCTCGCGAAGATATTCAAGTTCGATTCTTCGACAGCGACCCAACTGTTGACTTTGATGCAACGGACATGCCGCAAACTATCGGCAATTGGACGCAGGTTGACTACGAGTTTACGGATCGCTCCCGTGCGAGTGACCTTGGTCAACGTTCCGATGTATGGAAATTTCAATCCGACCGATACTTGGCTTTGTTTTCATTGGACCAGCCGTTTCCCGGTTGGCACGAGTTGACGACTTGTTACAAAAACATTGGCTGGAAATTGGTAAAACGAGATGTCATTCTTCCCTCGACGGCCAACGGAACCCAGCCGCAGCCCAATGAATGGAAATTCGTGGAGGCAACCTTCGAGAAAGAAACCGGCGAAAAGGCTTATATGCTGTTCAGCCATTTTGATGCTTTCGGAGATGGATTAGTCGCGCCAGAGGATTGGGGAACGATCAGTTCTTTCATGACTCGGGCTCAAAACCGAATGTCGCACCGAATCCGCGCTTCGCTTTTCCAAGGCGAGGCGTTCCAATCACAAGTCTTCCTGACTTCTTTCAATGAGTTTCCAGAAACAACCAAAAAAGAAGTACAACAACAGTACTTGCTGATTCGCGATCACATTCGCAAAAAGTTCCTTGAGCGAAAAGCAACTGGCGGCGTGATCGAACCAGAAACGAACGGCGAATCAGTCGCCCCCGAAGCCGGTTAAGCTTTGATACCGTTCAAATGAAGCGCTTCGATACCGTTCAATGAAGCTCGATCGAAACGGCAAAACCCTCTCGCTTGCGGGAGGGTCGTGCCTCAGGCACGGGGAGGGCTTTTGCCCATCCAACGATTCTCGATATTGAATTGAAAGCGGTACTTCCGTCATCGATCCAGGTCCACGAGCCGAAAGAGGTTGAACCGTTCGTGCTTCGCTCTCTCCGCCGCTGAAACGGCGACTCTCCCTGTGGGCTCATAGGAGAAGATTAACTTCATGAATGAACCTTTTCATTGAACGGTACTGGGTTAGGCTAACGCTTGCGGAGCACGTCTTGCAAACGATAGTTACTTGTTTGCCCGACCAAGCTCTACCCGTATCACTAGCCCCACCCGCCTCCACCGGGAGTCTCGATTCTTAGCCGATCGCTTGGCTGGACTTCTAATTGGCAACTTGAATTCAGTTCAACTACCTGCCCGCTATTACGCTTGATCAAAACGTTTTTGCCAGCCTTCCCCGGCTGACCGCCAAGAATACCGTAGGGCTCAACGGTGCGTCGGTTGGTCAAAAGTGAAACCGTCAGCGGCCTCAAGAATTCGACTTCTCGAATCATCCCATTGCCACCGCAGTGTTCACCTGTTCCGCCGCTGTTTGCGCGGATGGCAAACTCACGCAGGACTGCGGGATATCGCGTTTCTAAAACCTCTGGATCCGTCAACCTCGTGTTCGTCATATGTGTGTGAACCGCGTCCGCCCCGCCGGATTGACTCGTGGCTCCGCTGCCACCACCGATGGTTTCGTAGTAGCCAAATGAATCGTCACCCATCAGCCAATTGTTCATCGTCCCTTGGCTGGCAGCCGCCAATCCAGTTTCAGGAAGCGATTTCTGCAGCGCACCCAGCAACACGTCGACGACTCGCTGGGAAGTCTCGACATTGCCGCCAACAACTGCCGGGCATTTCGCCGGATCTTCATGACTGGTTGGATTGAGAAAACACTCCGGCAGCCTAACGGTCACCGGCTTCATCACCCCTTCGTTGAGCGGAATCGCTTCGTCTATCAGACAACGCATTACATAGATGATCGCCGACGAAACAATTGCCGGATTCGCATTCAAGTTGTCGGTAAGAACCGAATCGGTTCCAGCAAAGTCAATCCTCAGTGAGTCTGCCTTTTTCTCGATGGTAACTCTGATTGTTGCACCATTGTCGAGTGCATCCTCAAACGAATAAACACCATCGACCATTTCTAACAATGACCGGCGGATTTTTGACTCAGCCGCATCCTGAATATGTTGAGTGTATGCCAACACAATCGATTTGGATCTCAGTCTCACAAGTTCAAGCAGGTCTTTTTCTCCCGAACGATTGGAAGCAACCTGAGCTCGAATGTCGGCAAGGTTTTCCTGAGGTGCCCGTGAAGGGTACGGGCCACTATTGAGCAGCGACTCCAACGCATCAAAACGTTCGGTTGATTTACGACCATCGACCAATTGGAAATTTCGAATTAGCACGCCTTCTTGAGCAAGATTCGTTGCTCGCGCAGGCATTGAGCCGGGTGAGATACCACCAATCTCTGAATGATGAGATCGGCTGGCGACCCAAAACAATAGATCGCCATCTTCGTCGAACACCGGAGTCACCACGGTGACGTCGGGTAAATGAGACCCGCCTGCGAATGGATCGTTGGTGACAAATACATCTCCGGGAAAAACCGTTTCATTCGCACGAATGATTCCACGAACAGTCTCGCTCATTGCTCCCAGATGTACTGGAATATGCGGCGCGTTAACAACCAGATCACCAGCCTGAGTAAAAATCGCACAGCTAAAATCCAGCCGCTCCTTCACATTCACGCTCATCGACGTTTTTTGCAAGACGATTCCCATTTGACGTGCGATGGTCGAAAAGTGATTGTTGAAAATTTCCAATTGGATCGGATCCACAGTCGTTGAACGAGCAGATTCAGCCGTCAATTCATCGGGGCAATCTTCAATACGCTCCAATAGCAATTGACGATCCGCCAACATGGTTGCTTGCCATCCCTGATCCACGATCGTGGTTGAAAGATCAGAAGCGATCATTGCTGGCCCGACGATTCGGTGATCTGGTTGAACTTGTTCACGATCAAAAATTGGAACGGAGCATTCACTGAGCCTGGTTCCGGACGAACCGACCAGCGTCTTCACCGAATCACCCGATCCAGGAGAACGACTCAATCGATTTCCAATCTTCCTGCCTTCGGCTCGGGCAACAACCAGCTCAAGATTTCGATCAGAATTGAATCCAAACAACCTCAAATGCTGTTGTTCAAACTCCGACTGAAACTGGGCCACTGACAACGTGGAATGACTGTCAGTTAAGGATACGTTTAAGCTCGAATTCGTTCCTTGGTACCGAAGATCAAGGCTGAATGTCCATTCGATCTTCTCGCTTTCATCGTCGAAGGATAACTGCTCAGCTAAATCAGCCTTCATCAGCCCCCAGGCTTTCTCGGCCTCCGCAAGCGATTCTACATCCAACGGTTGAAGAATCGAACGAGCAAGGTGACTAGTTTGATCCGCCAGACGAATTCCAACCGCACTCAAGATACTGCCTTGCGGATGGTCAAGAATTCGCTGGATCCCAATTGCATCGGCAACCGCGCATGCATGTTGAGGCCCGGCACCGCCAAAGGCCACGAGCACATATTCTTTGGGATCGTAACCCTTGGCGATAGAAATACTACGGACTGCAGAAGCCATATTCTGGTTTGCGATTTCAAGAAAGCCGTTGGCGATTTCTCTCAGGCTCATTTGAAACCCTGCTGTACGCATCTGATCCTGAACTTCCGTCAGACGTTTTTCGACAGCCTCGATGTTCAGCGAAAAAGGAAACCGGTCAACGACCAATCGACCCAAAAACAAGTTGATATCCGTCACGGCGAGCGGACCGCCACGACCGTAGCAAGCCGGCCCCGGATCAGACGAAGCACTTTGCGGCCCAACCACTAACCGCGTTCCGTCGAACCAGCAAATCGAACCGCCACCAGCGGCCACCGTTTCGATAGCGACCATGGGAGTCATGATTCGAACATCCGATTTCCGCGTTTCATACTCGAGATCGATCACGCCGTCGTAGCGTCCCACATCCGAACTCGTCCCGCCCATGTCAAACGTTAGGACTTTGTCGAAACCGGCTTGCTCAGCGACCCGAGCCGCGCCCACGATCCCTCCGGCCGGGCCGGACAGCACAGAATCTTTCCCGGAAAAACTATCCCGGTCTACCAACCCGCCCGCCGACGTCATCAGCTGTAGTTCACTTCCAGCCGAGAGATTTCCTTGTATCTGATCGAGATAGTTCCCCAAGACAGGATTCAAATAAGCATCCAACACTGTCGTTTCCGCTCTCGAAACGATTTTAATCAGTGGTGCAACATCAGACGAAAGTCGAACATCCGCGAACCCGAGCTCTCTGGCGATCTCGCCAACTATTTTCTCGTGCTCAGGGAACTTAAATCCGTGCATTAAGCAAACGGCGATCGACTCAACGCCTGCAAGTTTCAATTGCATCAAATCGCGTTTGATTTCGCCATTATCAGGCACCGACTCGATTTTTCCGTCTGCCAGAATGCGCTCGTCGACTTCTATTGTTGTTGAAAAAAGCGGTTCCGGTTTAACCACCGTCAGTTCAAACAGATGAGGACGGGCTTGGTCTCCGATCAACAACAGATCACGAAATCCCTTCGTCGTCACTAGTGCCGTTTTCGCACCGGACCTCGTCAACAAAGCATTCGTTCCTCGCGTCGTTCCAAGATGCACAGCAAACGCAGGCAATGGCTGCTGCAAGGGAATCTTCAGCAACCTGTGTATAGCAATGATCGGAGCAGGCAAACCTGAGTCGAGTTCATATCGGTGACCATCGTCCGCCTCGATTGAATCCAACTGCAACCGACCTGATTCGCTGTCATATCCTGTGACAGCCGACGAATCGATCACGTTTCCGCTATCGCAAAGAACTCGGAACTTTGCGCCGGTCCAGAATCCATCGCCAAAACCTGTTTCAACCAGGACCCCTTGGCTACCTGACAAGAGTCGCCCTTGTGTCAGTCCAGAACTTAAAATTTTTGTCTGAACGAACTCATGGGTTACCTGATTCTGGGCAAGACAATCCGTAAACGTGCCGCCAACATCAATCCAGAACTTCCAGAGAATATCTTTAGATTGATCGGTCATCTACTTCGTTTGGATTGATTGCTCTGCCGTTTTGCTACCCGCGCAAATCAAATGCGAATCCGTTCTAAGATAGATTCGATCATTGACAATCGCAGGCGTTGCCCGGCTGGGTTCGCCAAGCGAATGTTTCGAAACAAGTTCAAACTTGTCTCCAACCTTGAGAGTAAACAGTGTTCCATCGGGATCAACAATGTAGACATGTTTCTTGGTTGCGACCGGCGAGCCGGAAAACGCACTTGACATTCGCTCGACCCACTGAGGCTCTCCCGTTTTTAGATCGACGCATCGAGCCAATCCTTTATCGGTGAACACAATCAATTTTCCATCGACTGCAATTGGTGTCGGAACATAGTTTGCGCTTTTAATTTGATAGGCCATTTCTGGTTTTTCGGTTGCCGATTTGCCTGGGCGAATTGCGACCAAATAATTGCCGCCGCCACCCGATCCGTTGCTTCCAATAATCATGCCGTCGACAATTAGCGTCGCCGCCACGGTCCGCATTTTGAACGGCAACGTCGCCCAATCCTTGGTTCCATTTTCTGGGTTCAGGCTAAAAAATCCGTCACCCGTATTACAGCTGACAATATGTTGACCACCATTTTCGTCGGTGTAGACAGCGGGAACTGCATAACACGTTCGTGTGGTCGTCAGCGACGTTTCCCAGATATCCGTTCCATCGCTTGAATTGACAGCCGTCAAACGACTTTTCCCTGGCGTCTGACCTGGCCTCAACCGTTCCCCCTGTTGAGAGTTGAAGAAAAAGACTTTGCCATCGTGGACGATCGGCGAAGCGCTAAACCCGTGTGATGATTGCCAAGTCCCAAAATCTCGCTCCCATTTGACGTCGCCTTCGTGGTCGAGGGCAACCAGCATCGTCTGCTCGGGGTTCGCATAAGTCACATACACATGGTTGGCGTCGACGGCGGGTGTGCTCGAAGCGTAACTGTTCCACTTGTGAATGCGATGAGCTTGATTCGCAAAAGACTTTTTCCATAACTCTTTGCCTGACTTCAATTCCAAACACTGAACATTAATCGTTGCTGTTTTAGAATCGCAACTGGTGATGAATAACCGGTCACCAAAAATAACTGGGGAACTTGAACCAACCCCGGCAAGCTTCACTTTCCAAAAGTAATTGTCGTCTGTGATTTCACCTGGAATGTTCGCTGCTGCTGCGACTCCTTCGCCGTTGGCACCTCGAAAACGAGTCCATGATTCCTGTGCATTCAGGGTTGGCACAAGTAATAGGCATACTAACGCGGAGATCGATACTTTTTTCATTTTGGATAACTTGGTCGAGTCGGTATCAGCTCCATTGTTTGGAGCAAACACCCATTATCACGATGAATAAGTCGACACGCTACTCTTACGCGCTCGTCTTGAAGAAAAAAGCTTTGGCTCTTTGACAGGTGACGAGGCAAAATTTTCATCCAAGGACGTTACCCATTGGCAAATTCGCCAATCCATCCAATGACGATCAGGGTCGCGGGTCTGGCCAAGAAAGCCAAGATGTCCGCCTTTGTTGGTCGCAATCAATTCGATGTAGTTTGACATCGGGTATTTTTCATACATCCCGAACGGCACGATGGGATCGTCTCTGGAGGTCAAAATAATGGTCGGCACGGTAATCCGTTTTAGGTCGAGAGCCGAACTTGCATCCGCGTAATATTCGTTTGCACCTTTGTAGCCCCAACTTGGGCCAGTGATCTGATCATCCCAGTGAATCAACCGCGTCGGAAGCGGAACGATGCCGGGATCGACTAGGTTCTCAACTAAACGGCGCCGACGTGAAAATTGTGCCCTGAGGCGTTTCATGAAATACGTTTCGTAAACGCGATTCCCACGCTGCCGCAAGTTCCAAGAACAATGCACTAAGTCAACAGGCGGAGAAACAGTTACGGCAGAATCGACAAACTCGGGAGCCTGATCACCCCAGACGCCAAGCGTTTTCATGACGATGTTGCCACCGACCGAAAATCCGACCAAGCTGATTTTTGAAAGCGGACTAAGCCGATGCACAAAATCAACCACCGAAACCGCATCCTGATAATTCCCACCATGAAGATGCGATTTTGAAATCAAAGCACTGTCGCCAAACCCCCGCATATCGACTCGGATCGTTCGAATCCCGCGACGACGAAGTTTCTCCGAAAGTCGAGCCACATAGGGCGACCCATGACAGCCGCAAAGACCATGAAGTATCACGACGATGCGATCGCCAGTAATCCAACTACTGGGCTCATCATCATGCACGACTAAACTGTCGCCATCATGAAGCGGAACGGTATGTTTGATCCCACTGTGCTTGGCGTAATTTCCTCGCAGAAAAAACGCACCTAGAGTCTGCGCATGGGCCGACGACATAAAAGTCAGCGGGCGAAATGGCGGGTACTCAGCAGTTAACACAGTGACAGTTGCTCAACGCGGTTTTAGGAATCAACGC
>CAZQQR010000008.1:37487-38604 GCA_964595515.1 uncultured Pirellulaceae bacterium | reverse complement strand
CTAGGGAAAGGCACGACGGTGACTTGGCCCGAGTACCGCTCGCGAAGAATGGTTCCGTTGCACAAATCAGGTGGTCGGCTGATTTGGCAGTTCGGCGAGAACGAGGACTTGGTACGTTTGCTGCTAGACGATTCGTTGACTCGCGGCGGATTTTCAGCGATCAGCACGTTTCATTTTGGAAATCCTGATTTTGCCGACACCGAGCCTTTTCTGCATCTCTATCGTGGACAAATTCCCTACATTGCTTTGCAAGATGCTCATGGAAAACAGCCGTGGTGGTTCAGCGACATGACAACCGGATTCCGAACTTTATTCTTGGCCGAAGAGCCCAGTTGGGAAGGTTGGCTGAAGGCATTAGAAAACAACTGGACTATGGCGGTTCGTCGCGATGCCCGTACCAACGATCAACTCATAACACATTCAGGCTCCAGCGAGGTAACGGACTTTGCAATGCAGCGCGTCGAGCAATGGAAGTGGTGGGGGAACGGAAACAATTCGCGACCGATGATTTCAATGGTAGCTTTGACTCCCAAAGACAGGTACGAGACTGGTTGTCCGAAACGCGGCGTTGCGATTCGAGTCCGTTGTGCTTGGACTAACACAGGCCGTGGAACATTGGTCGAGCCACTGTCGGCGCTCGATAGCCTAAAAGTGGATGGAGAAGTGGTGGTTCCTCGCGAGGTAAGAAGCAAATTAAAAGACGGTAAGCTTGATGACGTCTACTACCTCTATGTGATTCCCGAAATCACCCAAGGCCAGCATCATGCTGAAGTTTGCGTTAATGTACTTTCAACGGGTGAACGAGCATTGCAACGGATAACATTTTAAGCGGGGTTTTGGCTCACTCGGTCACCGGCCAAGTTCCTGATTTCGCCACAACGACTCTCTTGGGAATGCGACTTCGGCGGATGAGACTTATGCCTGTCTTCGGTGACAGATCTTCGGGGAATCAGACGAGACTATTGTCGCAATGCAAAATTGAACCAGTAGACATAGTAGCCCCACCCCATAGAACACAGAACTGACGCAACCACGCCGGCGATTAGCTTCCATCTGGCAGACTGAAATTTTTTCTCCAACGATCCTGGCCTAGCATCCTGATTGAGCAATGACGGGT
>CAZQQR010000008.1:33928-37387 GCA_964595515.1 uncultured Pirellulaceae bacterium | reverse complement strand
AAATTCCATGCTACTCAAAGCAGTATTTTAGGCTTTCGGGTAACTCAATGGTGGTTCGAAATAAATCTGATCAAGGGCAACGTAATCCGGTTGGGTAAATCGGGGAATTTACCTATAAACAAGTTTGCACGTCTTTCGAAGCTGGACTCATTTTAGAAACCGCTTGATTTGAGCATCCGTGCGATATCGAAACAATGAGCCAAGACGACAGATGAAATATGATTGGAACGGAAAAAACAAATCCGAATTCCAACGATCGTGAAATTCAAATTAGCAACTTAGAACCAACACATTGATCAGGATTGACTGAGGATGACAACTGACAACGCCACTGGCCCCGAAATTTCTAACAGATTCGATTTTGAATCTGCCGAAAAACGGATCTTTGAAATGTGGAATCAGGGTGGCTACTTTCACGCCGAACCAGATCCCTCAAAAAAGCCATTCACGATTGTCATTCCTCCGCCAAACGTGACGGGGGCGCTTCATCTGGGCCATGCTCTGAATAACACACTTCAGGATGTTGTCATTCGGCTAAAACGAATGCAGGGTTTCAATGCGCTTTGGATGCCCGGAACCGACCATGCCGGAATTGCAACCCAAGCCCGCGTCGAAAAACGTTTGAAAGAGATCGAAGGCAAAACGCGTCACGATCTTGGCCGGGAAGCACTCGTCGAGCGAATCTGGAAATGGAAAGACGAGTATGAAACTCGAATTCTCGGTCAGTTGAAACAGCTTGGAGCCAGCTGTGATTGGCAGCGAACTCGATTCACGCTGGATGATATGTGTGAACGCGCCGTCAGGCGGACTTTCTTTGACTTGTTCAATAAGAAACTGATTTACCGCGCCAAACGGCTGGTCAACTGGGACACGCATTTGGGAACGACGGTCAGTGATGATGAAGTCGAGTCCAAGAAAGTAAAGGGGCAGTTCTGGCATTTTATGTATCCAGTCATCGACCCTAAACCTGGCGAACCAGCCAACATTATTGTTGCAACCACTCGTCCTGAAACGATGCTTGGTGATACAGCGGTTGCTGTGCATCCGGAACCAGATAAAGCGCTCGACCGAGTCGCGTCTGAGCTGCGCGACAAACTTAAAAAAGCTGGCGAAGCGGATCGGGAACGAATCCAATCAGAAATTGATGCGCTCGCTGAACGACGAACGGCAATGCTTCCAAAGCTTGAGCAGCTGCGAGACATGGCGAACGATGGACGGAAATTGATGCTGCCGTTGATGAATCGTGAAATTCCGATCGTCTGTGATACTTGGGCCAAGCCTGAACTCGGGGCTGGTTGTGTCAAGATTACGCCTGCCCATGACCCGAACGATTATATGGTTGCCCAGCGATGTGAGCTGCCAATGATCAACATCATGAACCCGGATGGGACGCTGAATGTGGAGGCCGGCAAGTACGAAGGCTTGACGATGAAGCAGGGGCGTAAAAAAGTCGTTGAGGACCTAGAGGCGCTCGGGCTTCTTGATAAAGTCGAAGACCGAGAGATCGAGCTTCCACATTCGGATCGCAGCAAAACGCCGATTGAACCATTCTTAACCGACCAATGGTTCGTCGCCATGGCTGAGCTTTCGCAGTCAGCCATGGACGCGGTTACTGATGGCCGGGTTACCATCTTGCCGGAGCGGTACTCGCGAGGTTACCTCGATTGGTTGAGTGAAAAAAGGGACTGGCCGGTTTCCCGACAGCTTTGGTGGGGACATCAAATTCCTGTTTGGTCGCTCGGTTGCGAGTCTCAGGCGGATGTCGACAAAGCTATTGAGAAAATTAAGTCTCTCGATGGATTTGACGAGTCTGTGGCGGCCATTCAAACCGAACCTTGCCCTGAAACCGACGAGACGAAACGAAAGAAGCTTGACCTTCCTTTTGCAACCATCCACGTTTGTGTTCAGTCGGATCACAGCGATTTGGAAACTGAGCTGACGGGTGCCGGGCTTGTTCGGGAAGAAGACGTTTTGGATACATGGTTTAGTTCTGCCCTCTGGCCACATTCGACGCTAGGCTGGCCCGAAAAAACAGCAGAGCTTGAGCATTTTTATCCAACCAGTACTTTGATCACTAGCCGCGATATTATTTCGTTGTGGGTTGCGCGGATGGTGTTGATGGGGCTCAATAATTGCGGCGACATTCCGTTCAGTGAGGTCTACATTCATCCGAAAATTCAGGATGGGTTTGGCGAGACGATGTCAAAATCCAAAGGCAACGGGATCGACCCGTTGGATGTGATCGCAAAATTCGGCGCCGATGCGCTACGATTTGGGATGGCAAAACTTTGTACTGAAACCCAAGACGTCCGTCTGCCGGTTGAATTTGAGTGTCCTCGATGCGAACATTCATTTAAGCAGACCAAGAAGAATCGAATTTTGCCAAAGGTCGCCTGTCCAAGTTGCAAAGAAGAGTTTTCGACGCAGTGGGCTGAAAGCGAAGAAGACAAAGCACTCCCGCGTGGGGCTGCACTCAGCGAACGGTTTGAGGTGTCTCGGAACTTCGTTAACAAGCTTTGGAACGCGTCTCGTTTCGCGATGTTGAATTTGGATGGCTATGTTTCGGCTCCGATTAATGAATCGGATTTGACGATCGAAGACCGTTGGATGCTCAGTCGTTTGGCCACGGTTTCAGCCAGCGTCACGGAGAAACTTGAGCGGTACAAATACGCGGAATCCGCTAATGAGCTGTACGATTTTACGTGGGATCAATTTTGCAGTTTCTACGTTGAGATTCTAAAAGAGCGATTTGCGGACGAGAAACTTCGGCCGCACGCACAAAGAATGTTGGCGTACACGCTGGATACGATTTTACGACTGCTACACCCGATGATGCCTTTCATCACCGAGGAAATCTGGCAAACTCTAGCTCAGTTTTGTCCCGAGCGTGGTTTTGAAAAACTTGAGGTTCCGACTGAGGCGCTAATTGTTGCGGACTGGCCAGTGCTGGATTCAAACTGGAAAAACGGGGAGATTGAAAATCAGTTTTCACTGTTCCAAACCACACTAAGCGGTCTACGTGATGTCCGAGCGAGGCAGAACATCGGCTTCAAAAAGACGATCGAGTTTTCGGTTAAGTGTGATAGTACGATCAAGGCGGCACTTGAGCCGATGGGAAGCTATTTCAGTCGGATGGCAAATGCGACCTTGGTAGAAATGGGGCCGGATGCCAAAGCTCCCGATACGAACGCGACGTTGACCAAGGCTGACCTCGAAATTTATGTGAATCTCGAAGGCTTGATCGACATCGGAGCGGAAATCAAACGCTTGGAAAAAGAAAAAGCCAATCTTGAAAAGTCAATTTCGAGCAAAGAGCGTCAACTGTCCAACGAGAAATTCGTAAACGCGAAACCTGATTTGGCTGCGAAAATCAAAGACGGTTTGGAGCAGGAGTCGACACAACTCGCGCGGACGCTGGAGAGCTTAAGCAAGCTGCAATCGAAGTCGTAATTCATTCCG
>CAZQQR010000008.1:26627-33828 GCA_964595515.1 uncultured Pirellulaceae bacterium | reverse complement strand
TCGATAGGACTCGTAGCCTCGTCCACTACTCCAAACTTTAGCTTTGACTGACCACTAGCTTTCAACCTTGCATGTCAAACTGTGCTGTTTTCGACATTGCCTGTAAAGCTTTAACGGCAATGTCGTTCACGCTTGATTGTCTTCCCAAAAATTCAATTCCTCCGGAGTTTTGATCCAGCGGAGAACGAATCATCACGCACAATTCGAAAACTGAATTGAAGATGTGGGTGGTGGTAGATGAAGCGTTTTGAATTTTCGGGTCTTGGTCTCGGTTTGATGTTTATCGCAAGTTTGATGTTGTGCGGATGTACGTCGACGGGAAATCATTCTGCATCGCCCTATTCACCTGCAGCTTATTCACCGGCATTGCGGACTCAATCGGGGCCTAACATGGGCGGGGCCTATCAAGCCAACTATCCGTTTTACCCAGCCTCAGGACCGCAAGCGATGGCTTCCGCGGGTCTGCCTGCTCAGGCTGGTCCGCAAGCGTTTGCCCCCGCCCCTTTTCAGCAACCACCACAGCTCGCTATTCCTCAGGCGTTCGTACAGCAGCCCAATTCGGCTCAGCAACCATTTTGGAACGTCAACTATCAACGCGGAACCAATCCATTTGGGTTCTTTGGCCAAAAACCGGGCAGCTGCTGAGGCTCGTGAATCAATCGCACAGTTGTGCAATGAATTATCTATTCTTACGGTAAACTTCGACCGACTCTTCGTCACTAGTTTGAATTCCATCTGCGATTTTTACCCATGATGGATCATCAATGATTCGTGTTCGGAGCGCAGTCAAATGCTGGTTGATAACGTTGTAGGGTTTCGTCTGCTCAAGGAACTGGGCGGTTGTTTCGTCAGGCAAAATCAGAAAATCCATCATCTGATTTGCTTTGGCCATTAATCCATCGATCTTTTCAGTATCTGATTCGCCCGCAGTGTTTTTCCAGTCAGCAACCGCCGGAAGCGTAAACGTCGGGATGACTGAAAGTTCAACGCCGTCGATGGTCACACGATACAACTCACGTTTTTCGGTTTGACGATCAAATAGCAATGTTGAAAAGATGGTGTCAGAGTTCATTTCAGACAAATGAAGCACACCAAAATCCGCGCGAACGCGATTGTTTTGTTGCGAGTCCGAAACCATTAGGTCAATCAGATGATGATTGACCGCCATGGTGTTTCGGCCATCTGGTGCATGCCGAGTCCAGCCACGAGCAAAGACGATTAGCAGTGAAACACCAAGTATAAACCAGGCAAATTTCGAAACGCGGCGATCGTTGAGTCTTTGAATTTGTGTCAGCAACGGCAGCAGGAAAAACAGCATCAGTCCAAACACGGCTGGCATCGACACAAGTCCGTTGAGGCCTGCTCGACGAACAACCAGAATCAAAATGGGAGCAAGCCCCACCCAAGCGATCCGTAAATCAATTTCCTTGGATTCCCAAGCTCGTGAGATCCACTCACCAATGGTCTCTTTTCGAAATCGAGTCACGACCATCGTGACGATGCCGATACTTGCAATCAGAAAAGCAAAAGCGTTACCGACACAGCTTTGGGCGAGCGAAAAATGTTCCATCGCATCGGTCAATGGAATTTTCGCATTCGCGTCCGTGTTCCATTCGACGTAATAGTATTTTAGATAGTCAAAATTCCAATAGTAAAACCATCCGGTCAGCACAACTACGATTGCAATCGCTAAGAGGCCTCCCGTTATTTTTTTTAGGCGATGCTCGCTTTTAAAAAGCTCGAGCAAGAACAACGGTAAAAAGGTGATCAATAGATAAACAGGAGCCGTTGCCCTGAACAAGCAAGCGATCGAAGCGGCCACTCCCAGCAAGATAAAGTTTCGCCAATTTGGTTTCCGCATCGCAGTGAAAAACCAAATTGCCGTCAGTCCGAATGTCAAAAACAGACTCAGGTCCATTCGAAAATCAGACAGGCCGCCGTTGTAAAGAAATAGACTTCTGGGCGTCAAAAACGCAAGGCTACCCAGCAACGCCAGATCGCAACGAATTTTCCGGACACGGGACAAATAACAGAACACGCTGACCAGTAACAGAAACAGCAAACCTGTTTGAATCCAGACACCCACCATACGGCTTGGTTCAACCAACGGCGAGACAATCGCAGCAACGATGAATGGCAGGCAATTCGTGCTGTTGGTAAAACATGCCCATTGGATCGCGGTGTCGAATCCAGTCGTCTGAGCCGAGTGCATGACTTTGAAAAGCTTGTCATGATACATCAACGAGTCATAGAAGGGATGGTGATGCGTGTAGAGCACTCGATTCAGCTCACACGCGAACAACCCGGTGATCAAGCTGGCCAAGAATAAAATCAGAATGCAACGCCAAGTTGCTCGGCGCAAATTTAGATCTGCGGATTCCTCAATGTAGCTCTTTGTGCCCACCAGTCACGACTTTCTAAAACACTCATTGGGTTTGTTGGTCGAGAGTGATAACGCATTCCTCCCGTGCAATCAACCTGCTTTGCGCAGCGGTTGTTCTGGAATACGATTCTCCGGCCGCCGGCTAGTTTGGGGATCGTCTGAGGCATGTTTTTGAGCGACGATAAACTGAGGACGGGCTTTGACTTCGTCGTAAATCCGACCAATGTACTCGCCCAAGACACCCATCCCGATCAATTGAAATCCACCCAATCCGAACACAGCGCAGGTCAGCGTTGTGAAACCCACTGAAGCCGTCTCCCAGCCGATCATTCGTTTGAAAATGAACCAGCAGGCAAGCGTGAATGACAACGCGCAAATCAGCATTCCAGCTCCGGTCAAAATTCGAAGCGGCTTAAACGAGAATCCGAAAATCGCATCCAGTGCGTAGCGAAGTAGCCGGACGAAGTTTTGTTTAGGCTCGCCACCAGCCCGCTCACATCGGTCGTACAGAATGACCGATTGCGTGAACCCAACCCAGGCTCGTAAACCTGGAAAGAATCGGTGTGATTCTGGAAGCTCCGAAATCGCATCAACCGCGACACGATCCAAAAGACAAAACGTACCAGTGTTCGGTGTGATTGGAGAATCAGAGAGGTAGCGAAACGTCTTGTGGAATGTCTTGAACGCGAGTCCTCTCAGAAACGACTCCTGGCGCGATCGGCGTTTTGCGATTACGACTTGTGATCCTCGTTGCCACGCCTCAACCAATTCAGGAATGAGTTCAGGAGGGTCTTGGAGGTCACCATCCATCACGATCGTGCAATCTCCATCGGTTGCTTGGATCCCAGCCAAAATCGCAGCAGGCTGTCCAAAGTTTTTTGACAACCGAATGAGCGTCACGTTACTTTGAGATGGAATGTTGTTGTCTGAGCCAGCGGTTGGAACGGCTGGAGTCATCGGGAAGGGAGAAACCGCGTTTTGGTGAATCCAGTCAGCGGTCCCATCGCGACTTCCGTCATCGACATAGATAATTCGAAAGTCAATATCGCATTCACAACAAGCCGCCATTACGCGGGTGTGCAATTGGTCAACAATTTCGATCTCGTTGTAGACCGGGATGACAACGTTGAGTTTCGGTTTGGCCATGTCAATCCTTTGACGTTTTGGAGCCCGATTAGCTGACGAATTTTAAGTCAGCTATGGGCTTCCAACAACATCAAGATGGATCAAGCATCGCTAGCAACAGCCCAGTTTCGAGTGGCCATTTCCAAGTTGTATTTGAACCGAACTACCGAACTATCGTTATCGCAGGTAGTTATCCAGCAAACCGCCTGATCGACCAGTGCTGTTGGCCTGATTGCGAGTTGAGGCTGATCGAGCTGGCGTGCGTCGCGGAGTCCGCGAAAAGTTTCCGTTGGCGACTGGCAAAGACCATTTTGAGCTGTCTCGCTGGCAGTCGTCACAATCGCATTGGCTGGAAACAATCTGAGGAGCTGGGTGAGCAGTTGTTTGGGCACAGTCGCTACAACCGCAGGGAGCTGGTGCTGAACCGGTGCAGCTATTGCAATCACAATGTCTTGGTTGCCGGCGAGTTAAAACACAGTCGCTGCATCCGCAACCAGTGTCTTCACGATCGAGAGTCGTGCATGACTGGCGACAAGAGCGTCTCTCGATTCTGCCTTCTGCTTTATCAACACGTTTTGAAAGGCAGCTTTGGCCGCAGCGTGCTTGGATTCCATTTTTCCCAATTCGCGTCCGACCACAGGTGGTTTCACAGTTGTCGCAGCCGCGAAGGCTCTTGATTCCGTAGTGCCCAGGGTTGGCTTTTAAACCTCCACAACCACACTCGAAATCAAGATCTTTGAATTTGCATAGCCCGGCCCATTCGTCGCAGCACTCGCAGTTGCTTAGGCCAAGGTTTGGAAGAAAGCCCTGGTGATCTGATCCACGAGGAAATACTTGATAGTTGTCTGGGTTGACCAAGAAGTCTTGATTCTCCGCCCTTGAAAGAGGTGCAGAAAAGGCGCGATTCTCTTCGAATCTCCGGCGATCGTCTTCGATGATTCGGTCTCGCACGCTCGGATTCGCAGGTGACGTGTACGCCTGTGGAGCAGGCGTGTATGCGGGAGCCTGAGTCGTTTCGGGAACGGGTCTTTCGACAACGGGAACGCTGTACTGAATACTCGCAGCAGGAGGTGGCACAAGGACTTGACCTTGGCTTTGGGCGAACGCGGCTTTCGCCACTCGTGGCATGTCGAGTGTTTCTTTTAGCATTCGAAGATCGTCGACTTCGAATCGGACAGGCTTTTGAGTCCGCGGTAGGACTGTTTTCGGTTGGGTTGTTTTCGGTTGAGATCTTTCTGCCGATGTTTGCTCAGCGGATTGACTTCGCGAATCGACAAATCGAAAACGTGAGGTTGTGTCTGAAGTCTGTTGCGCTGAACTGACTTGAGCAAGTCCGGACAATGTCATGACGATTGTCAAAGCGACTGCAAATGAACTTGTTACACGCATGAAATCTACTCCAGAATTGTTTGCCACTAAGGCTGTCGTTTGACGTTGCATTCTTAAAACTCATTAGTTCCCTTCGGATGCAATCATTCGGACCTTTCAATATCAAAGTTTCAAACGGAATTGGCTCAGTAGAAGGTAGTCGTTTGCTGACCGTTAATACCGGACCCTGCCAATTCTTGTTTAACGGGGAAAAACGGTAAACGAGCATAGTAAACGAGCAACGTTCACACGGCTGGGGGCGGCTTGAATCAAGAGAACGTTGAGATTCAAACTAAAAGGACCAAGCCTACAAGTGGAGCAACCGTCAAACTTTGACAGGCAACTGGGGGCAACTGGTGCTAGTGATTCAATGTTCGAGTAGCGGAACTCGTCAAGAGTTCTGGATCGTCCAAATCGTCGATACGCCCTTAACGTTGAGTAAGTCACCATCATCATGACACTCGGAAGTCTTGACGACGTCCGCTACGTTTTGCAAGCGGCATTGAAATAGTGGTGTGTCAAAGCTGAACTGACGAGTGCCAGCCATGTTTACGCTTGCGTAAGCATGCTCACGACAAGCGTGAGGCGTGCTTCACCCGGTGATCTGTTTAAGTCAGGTCTGACGAACCACTGTTAGCGCCAATACCGTTCAATAAGAGTTTATTCGCGACATTTTTCTCCCTCTGGGAGAGTCGCCGTCTCAGCGGCGGAGAGGGTTGATTGATTTCAATGTCGAGAATCGTTGGCCAGCAAAAACCCTCCCCGTGCCTGAGGCACGACCCTCCCGCAAGCGAGAGGGTTGGGTTTGTTGGCGGAGATTCATTGAACGGTATTGCTGTTAGCGCAAGTTTTCGTAGCGGGAACTTCTCTCGTTGCCAATTTCACCTAGCGAAAGCTTACCTGAAGAGTGCTACCGGGTTGGCAACCTTCTCCTTTCTATCGCAGTAGCTATGACCTTAGCGTCATGTGCCAGCCACGGACTCGACTTGCAGACCAAGCCGTCACGTATTGACCGGAGTTGTCGTAGTGGCCTTGAAAATAGGCTGAGTCGATTCCTGAACCGGAATACAATACTCCCATCTGGAAGGTGGTGTACTCGTCACCAGGCTGGCCGCTTTCGAGAGTGCGGATCGAAACCCAATAGTCTTTACCGGCTTCCATTTGATAGGCGATATCAGCTTCGAAACTGAAGATGTTTCGTGGCGTCGCTATTGGGCTGCCAGGATCAGCCAAAGTTTTCCCAGTGTTGATCCGAGTGACTTCAGCACCATCGTTGTCACCGACCGTGAATGATGCGATTGGACTACCAACAGGCGACACATTGACATCGCCCTCCCATCGGGGATCAAATTCAGCACCTTCATAAATTTCGATGACGAAAATGTCTTGGGTCGCGATGTCGTTCAAGTCGTAAGTGCCTGCCCATGCGACTGAAGTGACCATCGTTGTGTCATCAAATTGCGCTCGAATGGCAGCGCGTCTCGGGTCGTTTTCTCCTAAGTTTCCGACTCCACGAGCGAGGTCGATGTCGCCTGTATTCTCCAAGACAACGATCCCGCCTTCGTTCTCAAAATCATCCGCCGTTAGCATGTTAGAGTTGCCGCTGACGTCACCCATATCCAAAACATCCATCCCGCTTTGGCCATCGACTTCGATCATGCCCAAGATTTCATTGTTCTCTGTCATCTCGGCAATCACGCGGTCATGTTCTGCGCCCGTGTGAACGCTCAGTCCGGTGCTTCCAACATTGTTTCTGATCAGTTCAACTCTGTCGTCTCCGCCCTCTGTCAAGATTTGTTGCGCATCACCTGAAAAATGAACATACGCGGCGGTAACGGAATCGTCCTCGGCGCCAGTGACCAAAGTCGTGTCACGCCAAAGCCGAGAATTCCAGACCATCACTTTGTCCTGCCCTTCTCCAGTCATCGCAGTAAAATCACCCATGGCTCGGGTTTGGAAAAACCTCAGCGTGTCATCCCCATCGCCGGTGAGCATCGTGAGTTCGTGTTGGCTCGTAGATTTGTGAAACCGAAAGAAGTCGTCTCCTTCGCCAGTCGACACAAACGACTGCCCTTCCAATACCACTCCGCGAACGTCGATTCGATCGTGGCCTTCGTACATGACAATTCTTAAGCCACCCCCGAAGGCCGCGTTGCGACCATGGACTCCATGTAGATTAGTGACATTCTCGACCTCGAAAGCGTCGGTGCTGCCGTTGATCGTTGTGCCGTGAAGTCCAGTGATCAGGATCTCGCCACTGTCGTTGGCAACAATTTCAATCTGATTTGAGTGTTCGTCACCACGAATGAAAAGCTCTCCGTTTTC
>CAZQQR010000008.1:15100-26527 GCA_964595515.1 uncultured Pirellulaceae bacterium | reverse complement strand
ACCCTCCCCGGGCCTGATAGCCCGACCCTCCCGCAAGCGAGAGGGTTTTGTTTTGTCGGGCGCCGACGACTACGTCGCCTAGCCGTTTTCAATTGCCCAACTGGTGTTGAGAATTCAATCTGTGTTGCGCGAAGCTCACTAGGAGTTAGATCCTAGCTATGAATGAAATCCAATATATTGGCGAACACCTTTGGAACACAAATGTCGTTTTTCAGATGAACGTTTTAAGATCAACAATCAATCTTCCATGACTTCTGATTCGCGTGCCTTGGCAATCTCAGAGGCTTGCGTTTCGTACTTTTTGGTTAGATCTTGGATTTTGTCTTTGATGTCGTCGCGTTGATCTTCCGAAAGCTCTTTGTCCTTTTGAGCTTGCTCGGCCGCTTTGTTTCCATCACGACGAACGTTGCGGATCGAGATTTTGGATTCTTCGGTTAAATCCTTAATTCGTCCAACCATCTTTTTTCGAACGTCTGTTGATAGTGGTGGAATGTTGATACGAATCACTCGACCATCATTCTGTGGGTTAAAACCGAGGTCGCTGGCGACGATTGCTTTTTCAATTTCTTTGATGATGCCGGCGTCGTAAGGACGGATCACGATTTGAGTTGGCTCCGGAGCACCCACCGACGCGACTTGTTTGATCGGCGTTGGCGAGCCATACGCGTCGACTCGAAGTGAATCAACCAGACCCGGGTTTGCTCGGCCGGTTCGAATACCACCGAGGTTCTTTTTCAGAACTTCGATCGCTTTATCCATCCGCTCTTCAGCGTCGGCGAGAATTTCTTTTTCCAGCATTGTTTCTCTCCAAACTTATTGGGAAGCCCATTGGGCATTCAATTGACAAAATGAGTTTTTGCAAAAACGCGTTTGTGTTGTCTGCTAAGTCGTCGGTGCGGGCGCGTCGTTGGTCACGAGGGTACCGACTTTTTCGCCTGTCACTGCTTTTACAATGTTACCGTCTTTGCGAAAGTTAAACACCATCAATGGTATGTCGTGTTCCATGCAATGTGAAATTGCGGTTGAGTCCATTACCCTTAAGTTGTTTCCAATCACTGATTGGAAGTCCAGTTCTGAATACAAAACCGCATGTGGGTTCTTCTCGGGATCTTCGCTGTACACTCCGTCGACCCGGGTGGCTTTGAGGAGGATATCGCATCCTAATTCCATGCTACGAAGAGCGGCAGCCGTGTCGGTAGTAACAAACGGACCTCCAGTTCCAGCACCAAGAATTACGATTCTGCCTTTTTCAAGGTGTCGTTGAGCACGTCGACGAATGTAGGGTTCACAGACGCCGTCCATTTTGATCGCACTCATCAACCGAGTTTCACAACCGACGGATTCGAGGGCGTCCTGAAGAGCAAGTCCGTTGATGATGGTTGCCATCATGCCCATGTAGTGAGCGGTGGCTTCCTGGATGACATCGTTTTTGGCTTTGAATTGGCTTCCCCTGAGGATGTTACCACCCCCGATTACGACCGCGATCTCGGCACCGAGTTTTTGTGCTTCGAAAACTTGCTGGGAAATATGAACAACCTCTTCCATGCTGATCCCACGTTCGCCAGAGGGACTGAAGCTTTCACCGGATAGCTTGAGAAGAATACGTTTGTATTTTGGATTTGCCATAACTCGTTGTTTTGAAAACTTGTTGTTTAAAAAATGTAATTATCGCCGTGATGACTTGGGTGACGTGATTTGTCGTTTGTTAGGTTTGAAATGAACGGAGTCTGCAATAGCGGCGTCGGCTTTGCGTTTACTTCCTAACCCAAGTTGACCACCAATATCCGTATTAGACTACAAAAAAAGCCCTGTCAAAAGCAGGGCTTGGTATTCTCAGTTAGCGGCAAATCGTTTGCTCGAAATGCCGATTCGTGTTACCCGACGGCAGCACGTTTGAATTCAACCAACTCAGCGTCAGCGTGCAAGTTTTTGATCGCATTCTCGACGGTCATAGAACCATCAAGGACGAAAAACTGGCTGAGCAGGCATCGCTCTTGGTCAAGCAATGTGTTGTCGGCAATGAATCGCTCGATTTTGCCTGGCACAATTTTGTCCCAGATCTTCTCAGGCTTTCCTTCGGCAGCAAGATCAGCTTTGATCTGCTCTTCGACCTTGGCCATGACTTCTGGAGTCAGTTGACTCTTACTGGCGAATTGCGGCACGTTCTTCATTGGCTTACCAAGATTCTCAGACTCGTTAAGGTCGTTTTCGGCCTTGATCTGAGCTTGGAGAGCTTCCGTTTCTTTGGCCACAAAATCAGCGTCGAATTCTTCTGGGCTCATGATTTGCGGAGCCATGGCTGCAATGTGCATCGCAACGTTACGGAAGAAAGCTGGTGCCTCGCCCGAGCCGCCGTCCTTGTACGAAACAACGACACCGATTCGGCTGCCCGCGTGAACGTAAGACGCAATGTTGTCGCCTTTGACGGCTGCGAATTCTGAGACTTCGATCTTTTCACCGATTGTGCCCGTTTGTTCAACGAGTTTTTCCGCGACGGTGGAACCTTCGAACTCAAGTTGCGAGAAAGCTTCTTTGTCAGCTGGAAGTTTTTCCAGACCAAGTTTGCCAAGCTTTTCAGCAAGCTCAATAAAGTTTTCGTTTTTGGCGACAAAGTCAGTTTCGCAGCTGAGTGCCATTACGATTCCAGTTTTGCCGGCTTCGTCTGTCATGGCAACGACAACGCCTTCATTGGCGTCACGATCCGCACGTTTGGCGGCAACTTTTTGGCCTTTTTTACGTAGCCACTCACGAGCACCATCGAGGTCTCCACCAGATTCCTTGAGGGCTTTCTTGCAGTCCATCATTCCTGCACCGGTGGCTTTTCGTAGTTCACTTACGTCTTTTGCTGAAATTGTAGACATTGTCTTCCTTTAAAAAGTTTCTCGTAACGACTTAGATTGACCAGCCAAGTCAAAAGTTCGGGCTACGATCGAATATTGTTGTCGAAACTGGATAATCCCAACCGTCATTGCCGTGAGTTTCGGCAATGAGCGATCGTTGGATGGATTGATACAAACGGTTCGTTTTTAAAACGAGATTAGCTAGAAGCTGGTTCTTTGGCTTCCGCTCCCGCGTCCTTGTCTGGCGTTGGTGCTTCTTTAGCAGCAGCGGCGTCTTTGGCAGGTGCTGAATCTTTAGCGGCAGCAGCGGCGCCTTTGCCTGAATCGTCCTTGCCTTCATTTTTGGCAACGATGTTTTTCTTGCCACCGAGGACGGCGTCAGCCATGTGGCTCATGATCAATTCGATGGATCGAATTCCGTCATCGTTGCCAGGGATCGGAAGGTCGATCAAATCTGGGTTACAGTTCGTATCGATCAAAGCGATGGTCGTAATGCCAAGATTTTTGGCTTCGAGAACCGCGTTCTTTTCCTTGGATGGATCGACGATGATCAAGCACTCAGGCAAGCGGTTCATCGTTCGGATACCGTTCAAGTTACGGTGGATTTTCCGGTACTCTCGGTTCAACGACGATTGGGCTTTTTTCGAGTAGCCATCAATTTTGTCACTGCCGCGAATTTCTTCGAGTTCCTCAAGCCGTCCCATTCGACTACGAATCGTGCGGAAGTTTGTTAACGCTCCACCCAACCACCGTTCACTGACGAACGGCATGCCACAACGTTCGGCTTCTTTAGCGACGGCTGCTGAGGCCTGACGCTTGGTGCCAACGAAGAGGACAAGGCTGCCTCCGCCGGCAACTTGAGAAATGTATTTTTTGGCTCGCAACAGACCGCGAACTGTTTCGCGGATATCCATGATATGAATCTGGTTTTTGCGACCGTAGATGTACGGGGCCATTTTTGGGTTCCAGCGACTGGCTCGGTGGCCAAAGTGAACCCCAGCATCGATTAGTTCTTGTACAAGCGGACTTGCCATCGTTTTTCTCCGTCACAATCTGGCTTTATCGGCGTCACATCGACTCAATTTAACAAAGAAGTCGTGCGGCCTTTGCTGACCTTTAAACAGGAACAGCACCGTGTGATCTAAAAATTTCTTGAACGGAAAAGTTCGTTACTTTTCCAACGCCATGAATATATCGGTAGTCGGGAGCATCGACAACGCGAAATGAGGCGTTTTCTGACCGCTTTTCTCAAGGTTTTCTTCTAAATCCTCAGCCGGAAAATGGTGTTGAGCCAAATGGCGAAACAGAACTTCCATAAATTACACTTTCCTCTCTGCTCCGGTCTTTAGATCGTGATGCCGCTCCGTTTCAGTTGAATTTGGCCGCGAAATGCGGGTTCTTGCAGATGGCAACGTCGAATAAAAATAGATCACCCGAGGCCCGCCCACATGTGGTTCTTGTTCATGGATTGGCGGCTCACCGCTGGTTGATGGCTCCACTGGCGTGGAAGATTAAAAGGGCTGGGTTTTCGACATCCTTATTCGGCTACCGAAGTTGGCTGTTTTCGATTGAGCGGCATGCAGAATCGTTGGTCAAACGAATCCAGAAAATCCGCTCCAGAGACGACGTTTCTTCGATCCATATCGTTGCTCACAGCATGGGTGGAATCGTAACCCGACAAGCACTTCGATCAAACGATTTAGACAATAACGCGATTCACCGAGTTGTGATGCTCGGGACTCCCAATCAAGGTTCGCCAACGGCGACAAGGTTGGGGCGTATTTTGCCGTTTGCAAAAACACTGAATCAGTTGTCCGACAAGGAAACGAGTTTTGTTCGCCAATTGCCTGAGCCGGACCAAAATGAGTTCGGAACGTTGGCGGCTAGTTACGATTGGGTCGTTCCAGAAACCAGCGGTCACCTCAATTACGAAGCCGACTATATCCGAATCTTCAGCGGCCACAATGGATTGCTTGTACGACCTACTGCGGCCCGGCAAGTCATTTCTTTTTTGAAGAACGGATTCTTTGAAAAAGAGCTGCAAGAGTTCTGATGGCTACGTTTAAGCGCGGTTAGCCTCGGTTCGTCGTTAGCTTCCCGGCTCGTCGTAAACTGGAAGCGAGTTTCGCGCTACTCACCGCCCTCAGGCCCGTAGAACAATACCCATGTCGAAAAGTCTTCCGTGAAGTCAACGAACCGATGTTCCACGCCAGCGGGAACGAATAACACTTCGCCCGGTTCAACCGAATGACGATCGTCCCCGTTAATGAATGTTCCGGTTCCTGTCGCGATTACGTACACCTCGTCACGAGTGTGCGGCGTCTGGTGGTCAACCTTGTCAGGTTTGTAAATCTCAATTTCGAGCGTGCCGTGCTCAAAAAGTTTTAAGAACGGCTGCTCTTCGTTCTCGAGTTTTGAAAGCGCGGCGTTTACTGTGAGGCGATTGGTCATCATTGCTCCAGCTGATTTTTATAGATGAAAGGAGTTCGCCATGCGGCCTCCGAAATTCGAACAAAACCGGATTGAATTTTGAAATTGGTTTTTGCTTTTCTCGCTCAATTAGTTCTCAAGCATCTCATCAATGATCGATTCAAAACGACTTCGTAGTTTTTGGTAAGCCTCTCCCGTTGCAGGCCCTGTGAATCCAGTATGAACTGCTTTCACGTTGTTCTCGCTGTCGAGGAAAATCGTGGTGGGATATGAGCGGACTCGGTCCAACAATGGGATCTTTTTGGAAGCCGCTGCTTTGTCGGCGATTCCTGCGACAAGCACAGGATAGGTTGAGCCGTGACGTTTGAGGTACTTGCGAACTTGACCGGCATCCCGCTCAAAATCACCGGTCAATTCAAAAGCCAAGCCGACGATCGAAAGCCCTTTGCCGCTGTACTTCTTTTCAAGCTCCGAAAAATATGCAGCTGCGTCGTGACAATTTGGACACCAACTTCCAAACACGTAGATGATTCTAGCTTGGCCCGAAAAACGAGCGTCGTCGAGTGTCGTGAGTTTGCCGTTGAGGTCTTTGAACTGCATTGAATCAAGTTTGACTGCCGAACGGATTTTTGTCTGTTTGAAATCGTCCGGCAAGCTTGCTTGGTCGTTTCGAGTTGCTGTCCAGGTCTCATGCCAAGTGCTGGATGACCAGAAATCTCCTTTGAGCGACCCATCATCCATCAGTATGGCTTTGAAAAGAAATGCATGGGCGCCGTCGAAACACGAAAGTTGCACCTCACCATTTTTGAAGGTCCCATCTAAAAAGCGATAATCGCCGGTGGTTGTCAGGAAAGTGCCCAGCAAACGGTCGCCATTCTTTTTTATGATCCCAACTGCGGGGTCATCACTGCTGGAAAATTGAACGGCCCATCGTCCCGTGAATGATTCTTGTTGAGCATTTTCTGAGGCTTTGGTCACCGGCTTTTCAGCAACTCGCGAGCCGGAGACTTGCATCTCAACCCACTCTTGTTTGCCGCGACGTTTCCGCCAAGTTCCTTTTAATGATTCGCCTTGTTTGCCGTAATCTAGAACTAGCCGTGAATCATAGTGGTCAATGACCAGCTCTATTTTTCCTTCTTTCAGTTCAACCGATGGAACCTCGATTCGTTCTGGTCCGTTGAGCAAGAACGCGCTCCATTGACCGTCGGTTCGATTTATCTCCAACCCGAATTCGATTCCGCCTCCCGGGCACAGTATGCTCATTCGCCACTGTCCCGCCAGTTCTTGAGCTTGGGAAGTCAGGCTGATTTGGGGCAACCAGAAAAAGAATAAAACAACAGCGAGTTTATAGGGAGTGTTCATCCCAAAATCTTAATGTCGCTGCGGTTCAATGCCAATAATCGCTTGGCTGAATCGTGGCTCCGACATTTCGAATTTTTGAGGAGGCCCGCTGTATCAAGTTTGCCTTCAGCGTCCCAGCCATCGTAAGGTATTTAGATCAGGAAAGCCCGGGAATCGAGAACTCTCCACGTTTGAGCGCCAGGAAAAACTCGTGGTTACTATCAAGTATGTCCGGTGAAGCAAGCATCTCATCACAAGTCATCCACTGCCATGATTCGACTTCATCATGGTTGGGCGTGATCTGCTGACCTGCCACAATTTCGGCCAACCACCAGTTGAGTTCGCAGCCACGAACGGATTGACTGACCCAAACAGAGTGGAGTGGTTTTACATCGACACCGATTTCTTCTTGCATTTCACGAACCAGAGCGGCGGCGATTGTCTCACCCGGTTCGACACCGCCTCCAGGAAAACAGATTTTCCCAGGCGCACGCACTGTCTGAGATCGCTTGATGGCAAGATACTTTTCACCGTTTCGTATGATCGCAACGGAAGCTTGAAAGGGCCGCCGGACGCTCGAATGAATTGGATTGGAAGAAGGCAATTTGTTACCACAAAAATTGGATTCAATGAAAGTGAAAACCAGAACAGCGGCCCCGTTTTCGTGATTTAAAGCGCACCATCAATCAACTCGCGAATCTCGCGTGAACGATAACTTTTTTGAGTTGCTATTCGAAGAAGTGGCAATCCGGCGGAATCGAAAGCTTGATTGACGAAAATGTCACGTTCAATTCGATCAGGACGATTATGAGATGGATCGTCCAGTTCGATGCAGCAAATGGGTTGAAGCGAGCCGGGATCGCAAAGCACGAAATCAATGTGTTTTGCCAAAATCTTATTCAACCATTTTCGTCGTTGCTTATGTCCGGGGGTGACTCGTAAAAGATCGGCGATTCGAACCATCGCAAAAATTTCCCAATCGTCCTGAACGGCTTTTTGAAGTGATTTGTAAAAACGCAGTTCCGATTTAGTAACTAGCTGTGGCCTGGATTCGTAGGGCAGTCTGGCTGGGGTGCCCCAGATTTTTAGGAGCATGATCGCAGCAATAAATATTGCCAATCCAACCCAAAATGGCCAATAGGCGATCAAGATGTTTAGTGCGAGTTCCACTGCATGTTCCAACCGAAATTAAACTAGCGGGGTTATGGTAGCGGAATCTCGATATTTCCAAAGAGCGATCTCTTGACGTGATTTTTTCGTTCGATTTTTGATGCGATTGTATTTGCTTTATCGATCAATTACGGGCCGATCTGAAATGGGTCGTCGGGCGTTGCCGTTGGTTGAGGTCAGTCTGGCTGACGCCTTTATTTAATTCGTCTGGCTAACACGACACGAAAACCACGATTCGGCCCGCCATCCTGTGTTCTTTCATGACGCATGCTTGCGTTACCGCGTCCCGGGCCATCGCACCATGTTGCACCTCGGACGGAAATCCAATTCGTATCATTGGGTTCGGCGACAGGGTCATCAAGTGCGGGAAGTTTGGGGTCGCCATTAACGTGACGATCAAAGGTCCATTCTTCAACGTTGCCGTGTAGTCCGATGATTCCAAAGTCGTTCGGTTTGCTTGTCCCAATTTGGTGGAAGTTCCCGCCACTGGTTTTTTGATTCCAGTAGTCTTCTGTTTTGGGATCACCAACACCGCCGGCCCTTGCCATGTATTCCCACTCGGCTTCGGTTGGTAACCGGTAAACATATCCGTCTGGAAGGTTCTTTGCCTTTTTCTCGGTCGCAGTCAAGCGTTTACAAAACTCGGTAGCTTCTTTGTATCCAATGTTGTCGACGGGAAAGTAAGGGTTGCCTTGAACAGTAGACGGATTTGACCTCATCAATGTCGTCCACTGAAGCTGGCTGACCTCGTCTCTTGATACCCAAAAATTTTGAGTGATTCGAACTTCCGTTTTCTTGCGCAAGAATTGGCCAGCTTGAACAGGATGCATCACCATTTCGTTCGTATTCAAGAAAGGTGTTGAGAGAGCAGGTTTCTTGGAGATTTCAGAGGAGTGCTCAAGGTATTTGGAAAGCGCGTCTTGGTCCAGTTTCGCGGAATGACCTTCCGACGCAGCGATGGCTTGAGAATGCTTGTTATTGAGAACAGAACGCAAAATGGTTGTGTCTCCAGGAAGTATCGGACGCATACTACATTGCTTGATTTTTGCTACGACTCCTTTGCCAGAGTAAATCTTGAGGTTTGGCCACTCCATGCCGTGGTAGTTCTGGGAAACGTACTCACCATTTTCGAAACGCAATTGTTGACCGGCAACGTTATAGTTCTTGAACCGAATTTTTTGACCGACTTGGTAAGTCCTGGATCCATTCCAATAGTTGACGCCTTGTGTCCATCTGATGTGGCGATGGGTAAAACCAGGCTTTTTTGAATCCTCTTTTTTAAAACGAAGAATCGAAGCTTCCGCCTCTCCGTAGGTGACGGTAAACCAATCGTCCATGCGGTCAAACTCAATCTCCATTTCGTGAACGTAATACATCAACGGTTGAGGTGGGAAGTGGATGTTGAAGTCTTTGACGATCGTCCACGACTTATCAGCCCGAGAGTATTTCGCGTTGGTAAGATCTGACTTGACCGCTTTCAAATTCCCTTTGACCAGTCCATCGGAAACCGGAAGTGAAAAATTTTCCGGTACGAGTTTTGGTGGCACGACAAAGCAAATTCTTTGACCTTCTTCAATTTCACGCATCGATAATCTGTCGAGTCTTGATTTGAAAATAGCCGCCGCTGCTCGCCGCGCATTTTTGTTTTTTTTATCCGCCATCAAGGCACGCATGACCGCGGCGTAATCCGCAAATCGTTTGTCGCTATCCGCAAAAGGCTCAGCCGCGGCCGCGATCGTTTTCGATTTGCAATTGGCTAGGGCTTTGATTCCATCCTCGACCTCGCCGGCGATGAGAATAAGTTTGAGTCCACTGACAAGATCCGATTCTTTTGCTGCCAACAACTCTAGATGGGCGCCGCTTTCAAAAAGTTTTGGCTTGCACCAGGCCGTCGTAAAATCCGACCTCGAAGTACGAACTTTTTTCTCCAGTTGTTTTTGTATGTCGATCCACTCGTCCGGATCGGTATCGCCTTTTCCAGCCTCTACATCGGCCACAAATAGGTTAACGACTTCGACAAATCGTGAGATGTTTTTGGCACGTCGAACGGCAGTTTCATACCAATCAAGCATGAATTTTGGGTCCATCTCGTATTTGCTTTTGATCCATTCCGCGGAAGAATGAGAAAGCGTCATTTCGTCGGCAGAATCCGCCAGCCTCATTGCTTCAAAAGCCATCGCATAGGCGAGGTCAGGTTTGTCGAGCGATTGAGCTTCCACCATCAAATTAATGGCGGTGGAAACATCTTGTAGGCGATTCGTGGGATCGCTTGGAAACCACTCCGCAGCCCGAATTTCTTTTTGAAGCTTTTTCAGTTCGGGCGGGTTGGGCCGAGATTGCTTTTCCTGGGCAAACCCATCGCTTGGAAGGGGCAACAAAAACACAAGAACGAGAAAAGGCTGTAGCGTTGTGTTTGGCATAATTGCTCACGTTTCGTCGGGCGTACTGCAAGAAGTAGTTTAACAGATTCGAAGCCGTTGATACAAAATCGAATCTGGAAAACCGATTGACGATCATTTGATTTGCGTTTTACGCAATGAACCTTCGGGGCTATGATCGATCAAACTGTTGGACCGAGAGAATCAATTCTGAGTGACATGCAAGCCGTCGAGTTAAAACCACTAAAAATTGGCAACGTGGATATTGGATTCCCGATCGTTCAGGCTGCGCTTTCGGGATACAGCGATTGGCCGATGCGAGTGATCGCCAGACGGCTGGGAGCACCCTATACCGTTTGCGAAGTCATGCTGGATCAATTCTTGGTCAATTTGAAAGAGCGAAAACGAACCAGCCATTTTTTGCATATCTCCGATGAAGAGCATCCCGTTGGCGGGCAGTTGATGGGGGCCGAGCCAGAACAGTTTGCTGCTGGTGCGATGAAGCTGGTCCAGGCTGGTTTTGATATTATCGACATCAATTTTGGCTGCCCGGTCAAAAAAGTCCTTGGACGATGTCGGGGTGGGTTTCATTTAAGTCAGCCTGATGTTGCTCTGGAGATTATCAAGCAAACTCGTTTGAATGTGCCCAGCGAAATTCCCGTAACAGTCAAAATGCGGCGCGGCATCGATGATACTCAGGAAAGCCATGACAATTTTTACCGGATTCTCGATGGCGCTTTTGAGATGGGTGTTGCTGCGATCACGGTTCATGGCAGAACGGTCAAACAGCGTTACGTGGGGCCAAGCAAGTGGGAGTTTTTGAAATCTCTCAAGCAGCATGTGGGTGATAAAATTATCCTTGGCAGCGGTGATCTGTTTACGCCCCAAGATTGCTTGGACATGATCGAAGAGACAGGTGTTGACGGTGTGACGGTTGCCCGAGGAGCCATTGGCAATCCCTGGATTTTTCAGCAAGCCCGGTTGCTCGCGGAAGGCAAACCGCTTCCTGACCCGCCAAGTTTGCTGCAGCAGCGAGAGGTAATGAGTGAGCATTACCGATTGGCGGAATCTCTGTACGGAGAGAGCAGGGTAGGGCAGTTGATGAGGAAGTTTGGGATCAAGTATTCCATCTTGCATCCAGAACACAGTGTCGTTCGTTCGGCATTTGTTAAGGTCCGTTGCCGCGACGATTGGGAAGCCGTTTTAGAGAAGTTTTACAATGAGGATGTGCCAGGTTGCCATCCCAATGGAAGGATGCATAAGGCTTC
>CAZQQR010000008.1:12681-15000 GCA_964595515.1 uncultured Pirellulaceae bacterium | reverse complement strand
TCGCTAATTTCCAACAACGATTCCTTCACCGGTTCTACGCCACATCGACTGAAGTTGCTGAACGCCGTAATTGAGATAAGCCCCGCCCACCTGGTTCAGTTCAGAAAAGTTCGTTCCGCACTCATCGCAAACGGGTTCGACTGGAACCGTAAATGTCCGTGGAACCATCCGGCAAATCTTTTGCGGAATACAGACTTGAACCTGATAAGGAACTTTAACCGTATATTGCTGAACGTGCTCTCGCTGAACGGTCCGCGGAACACGCACCATTTTCGTCCGGAATCGTTTTTCAGGAACATTCTCCCAATAGGTTTCCGTTCGCGTTTTTGGCACATCAAAGTACTTGGTCTTGTAAACGGTACGGGTTCGAATCTCTGGAACCATCTTCATGAAGGTCTCCATCTTGATGTCGGTGACCGTTCGCGATTCCGTCCGGAATGATTTGCGAGTCTTGAGCTGTTTCACCATTTCGGTAACCGTTTCTGTCTCATAATACGGTACCTCACGTTTGACTTCGCGATATTCAGTCTTGGTGCGGAACTCGGGGACCATTTCGGTGTAAACAATTTCTTTCACGCGTGGTTCTTCAACGTAGACGGTTTCCTGAATCTCTTCGTATTCAAGCTTTGCGACTTTGACGGTGTATTCCTCGGCCCGAATGACTGGTTCACGCCAAAGGTATTTTTCCGGCACCATACGTGTTTTTTCGATCGGACGCGTGACTTTGACTTTGACTGTGTCGGTGTACGGCACCCTTTCCGTATATGGTTCGTTGACTTGTTCGTTCACGATCCGTTTGTCACGAAATGTGTGTGTTGACTCGATCGGTTGTTCAACAGTGTCGTATTTGACGATTGGAAAAGACTTTTGACGCGACTCTTCACGAACGCTTTTGCGAGTGACTGGGCGTGTGCGAGCAACCCAGCGATATTTAGTGACCGTGAAGTTTTCGGTACGAGTGTCGTCGCGATAGTCCATGACTTTGACATTCGCCGTTCGCGTTTCGGTCGTGTATTTAGTTACGGGAATCTTCCGCGAACGCGTTTCGGTTTTCTGTTTTACAACTGGAACTTGGTAAGGGATTCGTCTGATGACGTCTTGATAATCGGTGTAAGGAATCCGCTGGGTGACGACTTTGGGGCACCAGACATTTTTGAACGTGTGCTGCATCCCGGCACAACAAGTCGTGCATCCACATCCGTCGGTAAACATGCTGCACGTTGGCGAAGTGCATTGTTCTTTTTTCCAGCTACCCATGTCACGGGAGATTGTCCGGTACTTGGTGACGGGGACTTGTTTCGTTACGTTGCGGAAACGTGTTTGCATTTCCTGGTATTCAACATTGACGTTGAAGTTCTGTGTTACATGTTCCGTGTAGGGGATTTTGACGTTGTAAGTTTTTGCAACGGAACGTGGAACCTGAATTTTGGTTGGGATCGTTTTGGTGATCTGCTCTTCATACGCAACATTCTCGTAGTAAGTCTCTTCGGCGTTCTCAGTGTATGGAACAGCGACCTTGTAGTTGATCGTTTTGTCTTCTTTTTGTTGTCGCTGAATCGTCTCAAAAGTTCGGTAAGGAACAGACTTGTCGACGTATTCGATGTAACGATGAGGAACTTGACGGACGTTTTCTACGGTTCGGAATTTTTGAACGGTTTTCTCTTCTTCGACATCCACGTACTCGATGTACTTTTCTGGAACCATTCGAGTGCGGACTTCTGAAACGTACTCGACTTTGTAACGCGTTCGTGATTCTTCTATCATTCGAGTGACCGGTTTACGAATCGTCTTGGGCTGGGCGACTTTTTCGTATTTGGTTTCCAGGCGTACTCGTTCTTTGGGAACTTCGACGACGAATCGTTTTTGGTAAGGTTCCTTGTCGATGACGGTTCGGTATTTGGTGATTTGTTTTTCCCGCTTGACCGGGACCATGACTTCGTAAGGAACCTCGATGGGAACTTGGAATTCTTCTTCACGCTCGAACGGGACTTCGCGTTGTTGCGGTTTGGGAACCATCACTGTGAAGTTCTCCTGTACCGGAACCTGGATTTCTTCTTTTTGATTGACTGTGAAGTTTCGCGTGCGTTGCTGCGGCACCATCACGGTGTAGGCTTCGGTTTTCGGAACATCGTCATAGACGACGTGCTGCGTCCGGTACTTTTTTTGTCTGAGTTCTGGTCGGTATCGCGTTTCCATCCGGTTGATATACCTGGTTTCCCAAACGGGGACGTACATCGTTAGGGTTGCGCAAGTCGGTTGGCAACCACAAGGGCATCCAGCAGGATGAGCTGCCGAGTTTGCGATAGCGGGTGAGATTGG
>CAZQQR010000008.1:10394-12581 GCA_964595515.1 uncultured Pirellulaceae bacterium | reverse complement strand
GGTGCGATGGTTTGCGGTACAGCGGGACCGATAAAGTCTTGAACCCCAAACATCTGAGCTGCGGGGGTTCTCGGTGCGGTCATAGGGCCGATTGGCGGAATGGATTGCGTGTCAGGGGTGAGCCCTAAGTTATTTCCAAAGTTATTTCCACTGGGGAGTTGTTGGTTGCGTGGTGTCGTACCCGGACCTTGAAACGTTGGATCGAGATTGATCTCTTCGTCGTCGCCCATTGGTCCGGGAAGTGGCAATTGCTGCGTTTGTGGATTCGTTGCACCAGTCAGCAGGCTTTGAGGCGGGCTGATGATGGGGGCGGTTGTTTCAGTGCTGTTTCTCGAAAGCTGCCCTGAGTACACCGATTCTTGAAGTCCGGGAGCTGGGGCGGCTGCCGGTTGAGCCAGTGGAGTCTTCAGGCGAGTTGTGCGAATTGAACCCGGAAGCTTGTTTAGATCAATGTTTGCGAAAGGGATTTGGCCGGGTAGCGCGGTTGTGTTGTCCGCGGTTGGGTTGTCTGAGCTTGTTGGCGTTTTGTCGGCCGCTTTGGAGGCCTGGAGAAGCGCATTTCCAGCTGAGTTTTCTTCGGCACCAGCTAAGTTCTGGTCTGCAGGTGCTTGGATGGCAGGCGGCGGTTTGGGAAGTTCTTGCGCCGCTGCATCCTGCGCATTTCTCGTCGGCCCCGAGATGGCGACGGTGCAGAGGCTTGCCAATGCGGCAAGGGTCCAAAGGATCGGCTGAATTCTGGTCATGAATCGGAAAGTTTTCGCTCGGCGTGTTGGGCGAAAGTCGATCCGCGAATTGCGGTGATCTGACGTCTTAGGTCCGTAGACGTAGCCCTTACTTTAGGCTAGTTGCGGGCTTGGGCAGTTTCAACCATTTGGGTGGGAAACCCAGCAAAAACATGGCTCAATGGCGAGGTTTTATGGCTGTTGACCGGCTTTGTCTGTCCCAAGTTTGAGTAGCGGAACTCGTCAAGAGTTCTAAGCGCTAGTCTCGGAAGGAAGTTCGACGATATCCGCTACGTTCGTTTTACGAAAACCGAATGGGCCACTAGTGCAGCGTCAAGACTAAATTTGAGGGTAGTGGACGAGGCTACGAGTCCGATGGGATCGCTAGGTGCTGGGACTCGTAGCCTCGTCCACTACAACCAACCCCAAAATTGAGCTTTGACGTTCCGCTAGTCGCCTTGAAGGCTTGCGACGATTTTCTTTCCGAGGCTCGTGTGAGCGAGAAGCTCAAACGTTCGCTCGGTTTCTGTGATGGATTCCACGTTGATCGTAAGATCGATTGGAGGAATTAGCTTTTCAATTCGCTGAGCCCATTCGATCACCAAAACGGCTCCCTGCTCGACCATCTCATCCAATCCCAATTCGTCTACTTCTTCGTCGTGCTTGATCCGGTAAGCGTCCAGATGCACAAGAATTAAATCGCCCTCGTGGGGAGTGCAAATCGTGTAGGTGGGACTAACAACATTGCCGTCGGGAATGTTGAGGGCCTGCCCGATGGCTTGGGTTAGTCGCGTCTTGCCTGCGCCTAGCGTGCCATTGAGACCGATGACGGTGCCCGGCTGGAGTGCTTCACCGATTTCGATCCCGAGTTGTTGGGTTGCGGCTTCGGTCGTGCTGACAAAGTGGAACGCTTGCATACTAGTGATCGTAACCTTGAGGATTGAATTCGAAAGTTTCGCCGTCAAGCGACGCTTGGATAGTTTGGTGGGCGTTGGTGAAGACTCCGATCATTGTAAGTTGATCTTGGAGGTGTTTGTCAATCAGCATTCTTTCGTATTCCGAATGTGGTGCCGCGAGGATCAACTCGAAATCTTCGCCGTCGGTGAGGGCGGCATTTAGGCGAGCCGAAATTTTCGGATGTCTCGTGTGTGCGGCTTGGCGAGGTGCGGTCTGGTTTGCGGCTTCGGGTGAAATCGGGATGTTCTCCAAATCAATGTCCGCTCCTAAACCGCTCGATCGGATCATCGCGTTGAGGTCAAGCGATAACGAATCAGAAGCGTCAGTGGCTGCGTTGATTTTGTAGTTTTGTGATAAGTAAGATGCCAACTCGATTCTGGGAGTAAATCTCAAATGACGTCCAGAAATGCTTCCTCCAAACGATCCAGAAACCAGAATGACATCCTTGTCGATCGCGCCACCAATACTCCAGCCTTGATGAGACTTTTTTCTCGAGCCGACGACGCTA
>CAZQQR010000008.1:6471-10294 GCA_964595515.1 uncultured Pirellulaceae bacterium | reverse complement strand
GGAATTTGAAAGTGGGTGCCTTCAGCGATTGAGTCAGTAGCCAGTACCACCTCAGTGTCGTCCAAGGACACGACGGCAGCATCATCTCCGATTCCGACGATGACAGATTCGTCGGTCGGAAACTCAGATTTTAGCCAGTGGTGGAATTCGCGTTCCAAAGTTTTCAATCGGGGTTCGCAATTGAGTAAACAGAACAACAGGTTGGATGTAAAGATTTTATTCCTCGGTCACCTGACGAACAGACCGAAATTCGTATTCCAGGAAATTTGCTGCGAACCGACCGCCGCCACGAGCATCGGTCATCGCAATCAGTCGCCTGCAGGATCTGCTAAAACGTTGTTACAATTTCGAGTTAAGAACTGTAACGTGCGGTTCAAGACTTCGGACGTTTTAGAAGGCCCAAAAAATTCCCAGAACTCTTCCCAGAACTCTCGACGAGTTCCGCTTCTTGTTAAATTCGTCTTAACTGTTACCGACACTAAAGGACAACGACGATGCCTGACCATCATTCGATCAATTACATTGAGCTGCCTTCGACAGACCTCGCCAAGACAAAAAGCTTCTACGGTGAAGTGTTTGGGTGGACTTTTCAGGACTGGGGTGACACCTACGTTTCGTTCCAGGGGGCAGGGATTGACGGAGGATTTGAGCATGCGTCACAGGGGCGGATGGCGTCAAAGTCTGGTGCGTTGGTGATCTTGTACTCGGACGATTTAGACGCAAGTCAGCAAGCCGTCAGAGCTGCGGGCGGCGAGATCTCTGTTGAGCCATTCGAGTTTCCTGGTGGCAAACGTTTTCATTTCGTTGACCCTAGTGGCAATGAGCTTGCGGTCTGGAAACCTCAAGCCGAATAAGTCGACGGTTGCCAATGGAAGTGGTCGATGGTTTGGTCGATTTGGTGTGAGCCAAGGTATTGTTGGACTCAACCGAAACGGGTAGGGCGTAGATCTCCTGAATAGGTATCGATTCAAAAACTCGTCAGCGTATTCTGGGTAAGTAAACGTTTGGCTAAACGTTTGGCGGAACAGGATTCACGGCTGTTGACAGTGTTTTGCGATGTCACGACAATGAGTGCTCTTAAGACGTATAGCACTTAGCAGGCCACCTCAATCATGAGTTCATTTAATTCTTTCGGCGCACGATCTACGTTCAAGTCTGGCGACAAAGAGATCGGGATTTTCAAACTTTCTGCACTTCAAGAGCAGGGGTTGGGGCAGATTGATAAACTGCCTTATTCGATTCGCGTGTTACTCGAATCCGTCTTGCGAAATTGTGACGGGAAAACGGTAACGGAAGAAGATGTTAAGAATCTGGCGGCATGGAATGCTGCTTCGCCTGCAAAAGTTGAGATCCCGTACAAACCGTCCCGGGTTGTATTGCAGGATTTTACCGGTGTTCCAGCGGTGGTCGATTTGGCTGCCATGCGGTCCGCCATGAGTCGGCTTGGTGGTGATCCCAAAAAGATCAATCCGCTGATTCCCGTTGATCTTGTTATCGACCACAGTGTTCAGGTTGACAAATTCGGTAGCGACTCGGCTCTTGCTCTTAACGTTGAGCTTGAATTCAAGCGAAACCGCGAGCGTTACGAATTTTTGCGTTGGGGCCAAAAGGCTTTTGACAATTTCCGTGTGGTTCCACCTAACGTTGGGATCGTTCATCAGGTGAACCTTGAGTTTCTCGCGAAGGGCGTTTTCTTGCGTGAGGACGAGGCCGGCACCGTAGCGGTTCCGGATACTTTGGTCGGTACCGACAGTCATACAACGATGATCAACGGTCTGGGTGTTTTGGGCTGGGGCGTTGGTGGTATCGAGGCTGAAGCTGCGATGCTGGGTCAACCAATCTACATGTTGCTTCCAGAAGTCGTTGGGTTTGAGCTTGTCGGAAAACTGCCTTCGGGTGCAACGGCCACTGACCTCGTCTTGACTGCGACACAACAGCTGCGTGCTGCAGGAGTCGTTGGGAAATTCGTTGAGTTCTTCGGTGACGGAGTCTCAAACATGTCGCTTGCCGATCGGGCGACCATTGCGAACATGGCTCCTGAGTACGGAGCGACGATGGGTTTCTTCCCAATCGACGATGTGACGCTTGACTACATGCGGCGAACGGGACGAACGGAAGAAGAAGTCTGTTTGGTTGAGTCTTACACAAAAGCTCAAGGTTTGTTTCGTCTCGACGATGCTCCAACACCGGAATTCACTCGGACGCTTAAACTCGACATCTCGACGATCGAACCTTCTTTGGCTGGCCCGAAACGGCCGCAAGACAGAATCGCTCTGGCGTCGATGAAAAAATCGTTCAACGATTCTTTAGAAGCCCCGGTAGGTCACTCGGGTTTTGGATTGACGAAATCGGACCTTGAGCGTTCTGCTCGCGTTGAAAACAACGGACATTCGTCAGAAATCACTCACGGTGCTGTTGTAATTGCAGCGATCACTAGCTGTACCAATACCAGCAACCCGTCCGTGATGGTGGCCGCAGGTTTGCTTGCCAAGAAAGCGGCAGAGCGAGGGCTAAGCGTTCCGAGCCACGTTAAAACGAGCCTTGCTCCAGGGTCGCGAGTCGTGACTGAGTATCTTGATGCAAGTGGATTGACGGAGTCGCTTGAGGCCCTCGGATTTCATACAGTCGGATATGGATGTACATCCTGCATCGGAAATAGTGGGCCGCTTCCGGAGCCTGTTGCCAATGCGATCACTACGGGAGAATTGGTTGCATCCAGCGTCCTCAGCGGAAACCGCAACTTTGAAGGTCGCGTGAATCCACTGACCAAAGCAAACTATCTTGCCAGTCCTCCGTTGGTGGTTGCCTATGCACTCGCCGGGACGACGGACGTCGATTTGGTGACCGAGCCATTGGGTAAAGGGACAGACGGTGATGTTTTCTTGAAAGACGTTTGGCCGACACAGGCGGAAGTCCAGTCGGTCATCGACGGAAGTTTGACTGCTGAAATGTTCCAAAGCCAGTACGGAAACGCTTTTGACTCCAACGAAATGTGGAACAAAATCAAAACAGGTGAGGGCGCTCTTTATGAGTGGTCACCCGAGAGTACTTATATCCAAGAGCCTCCGTTTCTTGCGGAGATGACTCCAGAGGTTGGAAACATCCAACCGATTGCGGGTGCTCGTTGCCTCGCGCTCCTAAAAGACACGATCACGACGGATCATATTTCTCCCGCTGGTGCGATCGCAAAAGATGGCCCTGCTGGAAAATACCTTCAGGAAAACAACGTTGAGCCGCGAGATTTTAATAGCTACGGATCACGTCGCGGAAACGATCGTGTGATGATGCGTGGAACGTTCGCGAACATTCGAATTCGAAACCAACTTGCTCCTGGGACAGAAGGTGGGATTACCACTCATATTCCGTCCGGCGAGCAGACTTCGATTTACGAAGCTTCGATGAAGTATCAGGCTGATGGTGTTCCACTAGTGGTGCTTGCTGGTACAGAATATGGAACTGGAAGTAGTCGTGACTGGGCAGCCAAGGGAACGATGATGTTAGGCGTTAAGGCTGTCATCGCTGCAAGTTACGAACGGATTCACCGCAGTAACTTGGTCGGGATGGGCGTTCTGCCTCTCGAATTTGCCGACGGAAAAACTTGGGAGTCGTTGGGATTGGACGGAAAAGAAACGTTTGATATTCCCGGATTGAGCAACGATCTTAAACCAAGATCTCAGGTGGAAGTCACAGCGACCAAAGACGATGGAACAAAGATTAGTTTCATGGCCGATGTCCGGATCGACACCCCAGTTGAGATGGATTACTACCAAAATGGCGGGATTTTACAGACTGTCTTGAGAAATCTGTTGTAAGAACGATTTGA
>CAZQQR010000008.1:0-6371 GCA_964595515.1 uncultured Pirellulaceae bacterium | reverse complement strand
AAAAATGTTCCTGTAGAACGAATGTCGCGAGAGGATCGCACTTCGAAACGAAACAAAGTTTGGATGATTTGCTTTCAATGCAATCGCCCAGAGGGACATCACATTCACGCCAAAAGTCGTTGGTTCTACTCGCTCGCAGTCGGACTTACTTTTGGATTGATTCTCTTGGTCGGTCCTTACCAGTGTCAGTGTTGTGGCTCTCCACGTTTGATGGCCCATAACAAACTGAATTTGAAATACTGGTATCGCGTTTTCCGCGACAGTCGGGCCTCGGCTCACTAATTTAAACTTGTTGATTGAGGCGTTTCGTTTGGATGTTCAGCATCAATCAATCAGGCGCCACCGCTATCGAGATAGGGGTCTTGCCCCATTTCTTGTTGAATTTCCTGGCGCATTTTTTCGTGGTGAAGTAAGATTTTCCTTCCCTGAAAATGCCGTTTTTCAATTTTGTTTTGTGCAGACCGAAAGAGGTTTGCGAAACGGTTCAGGGTTTTGGTTGGCTGGTCTTTGTGCGTCAACAAGCGTTTGGCCTGATCTTCGCCCAGCCCGTTTTCGAGGATTTCATCTTCGAGTGACAAGAACTGCCGGAAAGAACCAGGGTCGCCTTGTCGGCCACAGCGTCCGATCAATTGTCGATCGATCCTTGCGGATTCATGAAGCTCCGTGCAAATAACGTGGAGACCGCCGAGATCCAGAGCCGCATTGGAGACTTTGATATCCGTTCCACGGCCTGCCATGTTGGTGGCAACCGTGACGCGACTAACTTGACCTGCTCGGGCAACGATCTGGGCTTCGAGTGCGAGGTTTCTCGCATTCAAGACGTCGTGTGGAATGTTGTTCTTGAGCAACATTTTGGAGAGCTTTTCTGATTTGTCGATCGATCGAGTGCCAACAAGCACGGGTCGACCCGTTCGGTAAATGCTCTCAATCTCATCGGTAATCGCAGTCCATTTTTGCGATTCGCTGCCAAATACAAGGTCTGGCCATTGTTCTCGTTTGGGCGGTCGATTGGTTGGAATGTCGATCACTTTAACATCGTAGATTTTTCTCAATTCCATGGCGGAGTTCGCGGCAGTACCTGTCATACCTGACAGCCGATTGTATCTAAGGAACAGATCTTGAATCGTAATTCTGGCAGCTTCACCGGTTTCGACGCTGACCTCGAGACCCTCGCGGGCTTCGATCGCTTGGTGCAATCCTGCTCGCCATTTTCGTCCTTCGGCTAGTCGCCCCGTAAACTCGTCGACGATGACGACTTCTCCTTGGTGAACGACGTACTGACGATCACGTTCGTAGTTACGTTCAACGAAAATTGCTTGCTCGATTTGATCGTAGATATCCATCATCGGAGTCTGTCGAAGCAGGTCGGGTTGTGGAAGCTTTCGGACAAGCTGTCTGCCTTCTGCTGTTAACGAAATTTGTCGCGTTTTTGGATCGACTTCATACTCGATCTCTTCATTGAACTTTCCGTTGACTTTAAAAGACCATTCATAAAGTTCAATTTTAGCTTGGGCTACTTCATCGGGAAGACTGCTGACGATTAACGGAGTTCTGGCTTCGTCGATCAAGATACTATCGGCTTCATCGACCAACATGAAATTGAGGTCACGCTGAACGGTTCCGATTGAATCATCTTGCCGTTCGTCTCCAACCATTGACGAGATCAGACCTGTGTGTCCAAGTTCCATTCGGCGTTTGTGCAGCCGGTCTCTCAGGAAGTCAAATCCGACTTCTTTGGCGGTCGAGTACGTAATGTCTGCATCATATCCAAGTTTGCGTTGTGCCCGTGTTGAGTCGCCCTGCACAACACCCACGGTCATGCCTAATGCTTCGTAGACCGGTTGCATTAATTTGGCATCGCGGCTTGCCAAGTAATCGTTGGCTGTTGCCAGGTGGGCTCCTTTGCCTGTCAAGGCCGCAAGATAGAGCGGTAAAGTCGCCGTCAAGGTTTTGCCTTCCCCTGTCTGCATGACTGCGATGCTACCAAAATGCATCGCTAGTCCACCCAGCAGTTGAACGGGATAGTGTTTCATTCCGATGGTTCGTCGGCCAGATTCTCGAACCAGCGCAAACGCTGTCGGGATCAAACTATCCAGAGATCTTCCGCTTAGGGCTTCGTATCGAATGGAAAGGCTTTGCTTGCGAAGTTCATCCGCACTTAGATTTTCAAGCTCAATTGCTCGGGATTCAATCCGACCGACAATTCCGCGCCAGCGATTGATCGCGGCTTGGTCAAGAGTTTTGTAGATGCCTGAGAGTAAATACAAACTTGCTTTCCAAGGAATTCAATGTTGATTCAAACGGGCAGGGTCAAAGTTAACCAATAGAGAGCCTGGTTGACGGAAAGAGACCAATTAATTTCCAGTTCCAGTTCTGTTCATTCCGCCTAGAAGCGTTCCGTTCGATCAGAGCTTAATTCTCGGTCGCGCCATCCCAATTGAGCACGTGCGCCCGTGTTGTTACGAGTCGTTGATTCCGCCAGAACGGTCGGCGAAGAGCTTGTCGGGTACTGAGCCGGGTAAACGTTGCCTTGGTAGGCGTTTCCCTGATAAGCGACGGGCACACCTCGATAGGCTGCTGGGTTCAAGAGAACCGCTTGACCGCCATAGGCAGCTGGAACCATTGGTTGGTTTGCCACCAAAACACCAGCACCTGAATATGCCGGGACAGTTTGCCGATAGAAACCGGCCTGACCGGCATATGTCTGTTGTGCATTGTTTGGTGTCGGGTAGGCAGGCGCATATCCGGCTGGAAAATTTCTTGAAGGAGCCCGAACTGTCGAGGCATCGGTAACGGCTAGTCGGGTTGCATCCCGTCGTTCGTCGACGCTCGTCGTTTGGTAGTTAGGAGAATTTGTCGTTGATACTCCCGTTCCTGCGGTCGAAGCCGTTCTGACTGTTGATCCGTTGTTAACCAGAACGCTTTGACCACCACTTGCTCTGCTGGCTACCGAATTGTTGATAGGAGCAAGGTTTAAGTTATTGCCAGGCCTGTTTTGAACGAAAGTTGTTGGCCGGTTTGACGCGGGTTGATTAGGAGCAGTCTGAGGTGCTGCTCCAGCGCCTTGAACAGCTCCCGAAGCGCGCCAACCGTTTTGTCCATTTTGGTTCGCCGGTGTGGGAGCGATTCCATTGGTGTTGATCGGCCCTCGCTGCGTTTGTCCATTGGGCGTGTAGTAAGGCTGTTGGTTTCTTGCGACTGACGGAATATTCAAACTGTAAGTTGGCGGTGGAGCCACGGTTGGGTTGGCTGCAATCCAATTTCCGCATGGATTTGCACAACGATTGCGACAGCCCGTTGACATTAGTGAGACAACGATCAACAAAATGAAGCTGACTCGAACCATCTTGAAATCCTTTGAGCTTTTTTAAACTGCTAGTCTGGGAAACTTTAGCAAACCTTGGAATTTTTCCGTGGCACACGATAGCAACATGGCTTGCTGCCGCAAGATCAGTTCCTTGCCGTATTCTAAGAGCCGGAATGGATGATTGTTACATCCAATTTATGACCGACCACTAGTGTCATTCCATCGTTGGGTTTAACGCAGCGTATTGAGTTTGAGACGTCTCGATTGTGCTTTCACACTGAGCTATCATTTTCAGGATACCGCCGATTAGTCAGCAATCGAATTGGAAGAATCCCGTGCCTTACAAAAACGCAGTTGTCCTCATCGTCTACTTGTTGTGTTTCATTTCGCTTTCACTGCTGACTGCGGCCGAAGCTAATGCTCAGGAGAAATTGGCCAAGCTGGTCTTGATCAACGGGAACATTTTTACGGTCGATGAAGCTCGCCCGCATGCTGAGGCGATTGCAATTTACAATTCTCGGATCGTTGCCGTGGGTTCAAACGAATCTATTAAACGTCTGATCAGGGACGAAACGAAAGTTGTTGACCTTGAGGGAAAGTTCGTAATGCCAGGTTTCATCGAAGGCCATGCCCATTTTGTTGGGTTGGGCGAGTCGATGATGATGCTCAATCTACACAAAGCCAAAACTTGGGATGACATAGTTAAGCAAGTTGCGGAAGCGGCAAAAATCGCTCCTCCAGGTGAGTGGATCGTTGGACGAGGCTGGCATCAATCCAAGTGGGATTCGCCCCCTGCTCCAAATGTTGAAGGCTATCCCACCAATGATTCGATCAACAAAGTCTCTCCTAACAATCCGGTACTCTTGACCCATGCTAGTGGTCACATGAGTTTTGCCAACGGATACGCAATGCGAATGGCTGGAGTTGATTCAACCACCAAAAGTCCCGAGGGTGGAGAGATCTTAAAAAACGAAGCGGGAAAACCTACGGGAGTGTTTCGCGAGAAAGCTGCCAACTTGATCTCAAAAGTATACGATCGCGAGAAATCGAATCGCTCCAAAGAAGAAGAGATGGGTTACCTGCGGCGAGCCATCGAATTGGCTTCTAACGAATGCTTGGAAAATGGCATCACCAGTTTTCAAGACGCAGGGTCATCCTTGGCGACGATTGACTACCTCAAGCATTTTGCGTCCACGGGAAAACTGGGGGTCCGATTGTGGGTGATGATCCGTGATTCCAATGAGCGAATGGAGAACCGGCTGGCTGAGTACAAAATGATCGGGTTCGGAAATGAGTTCTTAACCGTTCGTGCTTTGAAGCGGTCGATCGATGGTGCTTTGGGAGCCCACGGGGCTTGGCTGTTGGCTCCGTATTCCGACATGCCGACTAGTTCAGGCTTGAACACGGAATCAATCAAAGTCGTAACGCGAACGGCTGAGCTTGGGATCCAAAATGGATTCCAAGTTTGCTTTCACGCCATCGGAGACCGAGCCAATCGCGAAGTGTTGGATATTTATGAGAGGCTTTTCAAAGCCAATCCGACTAACTTGCCTCGGCGCTGGAGGATTGAACACGCTCAGCATCTTCACCCTGACGACATTCCTCGGTTTGCTGAGCTCGGTGTCATTGCTTCCATGCAGGCAGTCCATTGCACTTCGGATGCGATTTTTGTTCCAAAACGATTGGGGATGCGCCGCAGTGGGGAAGGGGCCTACGTTTGGAAGTCGCTGCTCGAATCGGGTGCGATCGTGACCAACGGAACCGATGCACCTGTCGAGTTGGTTGATCCGCTCGCATCGTTTTACGCTTCGGTGACGCGCCGGCTGAGCGACAAAGTCACATTTTTTCCCGAGCAAGTGATGACGCGAGAGGAAGCCATTCGATCGTACACGATTGATTGTGCCTATGCTGCCTTTGAAGAGACTTCGAAGGGCTCACTGGTTCCAGGGAAACTCGCCGACATCATCGTCTTATCCAAAGACTTACTTAAGTGTGACGAGAGCGAAATCAAAGACACCAAAGTGCTGATGACAATTTTGGATGGAGAAATTGTTTATCAGCGGAATGAGTGAGCTCGCTCACACGGCTAGGTTGGTTTGGTTGACGGAAATTCGGTTTGTGCGGATCAGACCATTTGCTTAGTCATTCAAAATCAAAATTCTGGTTTATTTGGTGACCCATTTTCGCTCAATCGGCTCCGGGTAGTAGGCTTTCAAAGCTTCGAATCTACCAAAAGTCCTATTACGAAAAGGTATATCCATGTTCAAGTACGTTTTTTCGGCAATGCTATGTTTGGCGTTGACTTGTCCAAGTGTCACGAATGGTCAAGACTGCGGATGCTGCGAGCCAGCCCCGGCACCCTGCGTCAAAACACGCAAGAAATTGGCCTTGGTTTCTTACAAGGCAGAAGTCTGCAAACGTAAAGTCGTTTGCACGACAGATGAGTGTGGTTGCTCAAAACGAAAAGTCGTTTCTGTAAAAGAATGCGTCACTCGGAAAAAGCTTGCCCTAGTTGATGTGGCCGTTGATCCGTGCAAGCGAAATTGTTTCCAGAAACTTGGAGACCGATTTTGCGCCGCTCGTGATCGTGCGAAAGCTGCACGAAGTGCGAACGCATGTTGCGAGCCAGCTCCTTGTGGTTGCACAGCTCCATGCGGTTGCAACTAACGAACGAAGAATACGCGGAACAAGATCAGTCAATGAGGCTGCAGCAGGAATGCTGCAGCCTTTTTGCTTTCATGCACGTTACTTACTTGAGCAAATTCCGTTTGGCACGTGCCGGCATACTGGAGTTGGATCTGATTTGAGTTGCATCTAGCCGTTTTGGCGATAGCCGGCGATAGCCCCGGTTGTTGAATGGGAACCGCGGCTAACGCCAATACGATTCATTCCAAGTTGAGCTTTGACACTCATTAGGGGCATGGTGCGGATCGAAACTCTTGACGAGTTCCGCCACCAAAAATTTAGATGTCACGCGGCAACTAGTTGGCAAACTCTTGTTTTCTCAAGCCAGTGCATCGTTGGCGATTTCTTTTGCGACGAAACGCAGGTATCAATGCCAGTA
>CAZQQR010000007.1:38332-39688 GCA_964595515.1 uncultured Pirellulaceae bacterium | reverse complement strand
GCAAAAGCCCTCCCCGTGCCTGAGGCACGACCCTCCCGCAAGCGAGAGGGTTGCGTGTTTGCTCTTAATAGTTTTCTTAGCGAGTGTGCCTCTATAACTCTGGCCCTGTTTAAGTTGAGCTTCATTGAACGGTCTGGTGGTGAAGTCATCGCCATCAACGGGCAATGCCATTCACGGCAGGATGATTCCGAGCGTTGCGATCGCTTGAACGGCCGCGCCACGCCGATCAATTTGATTGGGAACCTGGACTTGGTACGGAACGCAATCGCCCGGCCTTCCTAACCCATGGGTGTAGAACTTCTGATTCTTTTGCCCGAGCTGGTAAGGAATGGTTGGGATACTGCTCATGAACTTGGCAGCGGAAACGACGTTTTGAGCACGACGTTTGTTGCCGTATCGTTCCAGCTGTCGATCTTCAAATGGGATCGGGCCATGATAAAAATTGTGAGGTCGCCATGTTGCAAATTTGGCGGTCGATGGTGTCCCGGAAAGCCGGCCATAGGTTGTGTAGCGATCGACGAATGGCTGGGCAGAGTGCTGCTCGACTAGCAGTCCGCTTGGGTCGAACTGATTCAAATTGGAGAGCGGAGCAAAAGAAATTGGCGAACGAACACTGGCTATTTTGGGAAGCTGATAATCAGTTTGATTCATTGATTCGCCGCCCTGAGTTGACGGAGACTCGGGCGAATCGTCTTGTTCCTCGTTAAGGCGAAAAGATGGTGCATCAACCGGTTCATCTGACAAGAGATTGTCTACCGAATTTTTCTCGTCTGCGGAGCGAGGTTTGGACTGTTCGCTATCGTCAAGTTTGGGAGATTCAAGTTCAATCGTTTTCGGGTCGTCAAAATCACTTTCCTGATAGCCAGCCATGTTGGCTGAAGCAAGCTGAACTCGTCGCAGTCCGTAGGCTGGAGCGGAAGTTTGATCCGACAGCCTCATGTGAACTGCTTGTGCGTCTGCCGGTCGGTTGCACAAAAAAACAGCCAGTAGAAAACTGGTTAGAAAAAGAAGGTTCGATGCTTCTCGGCATTGGATCATTCGGCTGTCCTGAATGGTGGCGAAGGTCACTTAACCTCATCGACAGGTTAAGTCTTCGTAGCCACTCGCTTCGCAATAGTCCGAGCAAACCGAATAATTGACAAAGTTTAACAACTGCTTTGTCAGCCCTCGGTTGATCAAGGTCTATTGATCGCTGATTTGCAATTGAACGGGCGCTTTGTTTGATTGATCGCTACGGTCGGTTGCTTGGATTGGCTGAAGCAATGTTGCCGGAGTAAGCGACACAGAGACGCCAACGGTGTCCTGATTTAGGTTAGCGGTTCGAACGGGTGAATCATTGTTTTCTGGAACCGTCGC
>CAZQQR010000007.1:33904-38232 GCA_964595515.1 uncultured Pirellulaceae bacterium | reverse complement strand
AAACGGATCGACAAGCCTATCACTCGGCGTGTTTTCGACTTCAGGCACGATGGGAGCTTCCCAGGTCGAAGGGACATCTGGAGAGCTTAATTGGACATCGGAAGTCGGAGTCTCCCAGGGAATCGCGGCCGCATCATGGTCACTGATGCTAGACCACTCCGTTCCGGCCGGGCCAATCCAGTCTTGCTGGATTTCGAAAGCATTGATCGCGGGCGTTGTGGATGCATCACCGTTCGCGTTCGCAGAGACGGTTTGGCTGGATGATTGAGATGCCGGTCCGCGACTGATGTTGAGGCCTGGAATCCAATAGTTGATGGACTGCCGAAGACTACTTGCTCGTCGAGTTGACGATTGTTGAGCTTCTCTCGATGCATTGGATTCTGCCAACGTCACGTTGTGATACTCAAACAGTGTGCCTTCTTCGAAGTGTACACCTTTAACGGCCAGCATATATTCGACTTGGGTTTGGAAATACTGAAGCTTTGCTTCGATCACTCGTCGTTGGGCTTCGAGAACCAAATCAATCGTCGTGTCTTGTTCTTTCCAGATGTTTTGGATCGCCTCGAATTGTTCGTTGGCAGCATCCAAGCGATTCAAGTTGGCCTTTCGGACGCGTGAAGTTCTCACGAGCTCACCCATTGCATTGCTCAAACCAAAAATGATCGAGCGTTCCTGCTCCGTCAGCACAGCACGTTCACGAGCGAGCCTCAATTCCGCATGACGTTTGGCGGCATGAGCTTGGCGGAAGCCCAGCGGCATGCTCATATCAATTCCAAGTTCCCATTCCTGAAGATTGCCGTTGGTCAGTGTGCCAAAGGCACTGGAGTCCAATTGTTCTTCTAGTGATCCATCAACATTTAGCTCATTTCCATCCCCGAATAGGTCGTGCCCGAACCCTTTGACCCGATATTTTCCTAACACGTCGACGCGAGGAAGCAGATGATTTTTGCTGGCCAGCAACTCAAGCTCGCGTTGGCGGATTCTCCATTTTTGACGACGTAGTTCGGAGCGGTTGGATAGGGCGTTTCCCCGAGATTGACTCCAGTCAAAAACAGAAGCCGCATCCAGTGGCTGGTCGTTAGGGACCACCAATTGTTGATCGTTCAAGACCATACCAGTAATCAGACGCAGTCGACGTTCGGCGGTTCGGACGCCTCCAGATCTTCTGAATGTGCCGCTGGAGCTGCCATTATTGGTTCGTGTGCCATCAGTCAGACGACCAAAGATCGCATCTTCGACTTCGGCCGCGAAGCGATAGTATTGTTCTTTGGCTTGTCCGATGATGGCGGCGCTTTTCTCGCCCTTGTTGGCTTCGACGTTACGCCAAATGTCATAGGCACCGTTGCGAGCTTCGACTTTTGCTTCCAAGTCTCGATACGCAAAATAAAGATCCCAGTACGCGTTTTCGACATCGCTTATCAAGTCACGGACTCGGATTTGAAAATCAGCCAAAGCGATATCGGTGTTTGCCCGGGCAATTAAAACACCGTTGTAAACTCCTGGTTGGTTGTTCGGGCCGGCAATGCGATTGAATTGGCTTCCAGATCCTTGCAGTAGTGGTTGGCGGAATCCGGCTTCTAAGAAAGTGTTGTACGAAAAGCTCTCGAACCGATTTCCATTGAAACGATTGGAAGGAGAGTTGTTGAGTTCATAGTCGACTACGTGATTGAATTGAAATTCTCCGCCAGTCGCTGCCAGTTTCGAAACGCCGTTTCGGTATTTTGCCAGGTCCTGTTGAAAGGTGCCTTCGTCCCCGATGAATAGGTTGTTGAAGATCCCATCATTCTTTTGAAACAGAATTTGCGAAGACCAGTTAGCATCAAAATTACTCAGGGCCGCTTCTTCGCCAAACCGAGGATCAACATAAGCAAGCGAAGGGTCGTTTGCAGAACCGACTGAATCCGGAGCCCGAAGGATTAGCCCGCCTAATTCCCGAATCACTGGAGATTTCGAAAGTGCGACTCGAATGCACTCATCCAACGAAAGCCGTTTGTAGCTTGATGCGTCTGAAAAATTGAAATCCTCCAAAGGCCCTGTTTCAAATCCTTCCCAAGACGGAAAAGAACTGTGATTCGGATCCGTCAAAGACAAATCGGACGTGCCAGAGAAAGCGCTAGAATCTGGAGACACAAGCAACGCATTCGTGAACTGTACGCGCGCAGCATCCTTAGTGAATTTACAGCCGACAAGCATTGTCAGCGTTAATGTCAGGATGCCAAAACGGCGAAACATAAACGGATTCGATTCGATGGTGGACGCGCAAATTTCTCGCGCAATGTAGATCTATGTCAAACTTTATCGGTTAGCCAAGATATTCGGGTTGAACCCAAGGTGCAGAAATGGCCGAAATGATTGATAGGAACTAGAGGCGAAAACTCTACACATGGAGGTCGCCATCGGATTCCCTGCTTTACCAAAGTGCGTGAGTTAACAATGGCCATCCCAGAATCGGAACCTCAACTAGCTCAATTAGCTGTTTTCGATTCACTGCTTGATCGGCTAGCGGATCAAGCCAGCAATCCAGAGACAGCAACTCCTCAGTTCTTCGACAAAACAATCCAAGTTGTCGAATCGATTCTTGATCCAAGTTGGGCTGCGGTTTTAGCCAATGGTCCAAATGATTCGACCGTTCTGATTCGCTCGTCCTCCAGTAAAAACTCGAAGGGTCACAAAGGCGGGTTGTCTCAAACGTCGCTTGAAAAAGACGCCGATCCAAATTTGATCGTCAGCAAAATTCAGGGCGTCAAAGGAGATTGGGGATGGTTGGTGGCTCGTGTCGAATCGAAACCACCAAACTCGACACAGAAAGAAGTCGCAGCCGGGATTGGAGAGATCGTTCAAGACTTTGTCGTTTCGCGATCCCAAACTGGCTCAAAAGCAAACGGTCTGTTGGATAGCCAGTTGTTTCAGTTTTCGCTCAACGCTCATAAGAGTCTTCAACCCAAAGAAACCGGACACCAACTGGCCAATGATGCGAGGTTGCTATTGGGTTGCGAGCGTGTGGTTGTATTTTCAAAACGACAGCGGACTCCAATCGTGTTGGCTATTTCGTCTGTTTCAAAAATTGAAACACGATCAAATTTAGTTTCGAGTCTGAAGAAGTTTGCCAGCCATGTTTTGCGAACGGGCGCTCCATTCTTCTCAGATCAAATTGGAGCAAGAGATTCAGGTCGGTCGGGCGGGCGTTTCCATCAGACGCTGCAAAGTCATGTCGAACTTACTGGGCTTCCCTTCGTGGTCGGGGTTCCATTGACGGTCAAAAGAGGTGGCAATCAAGAACAGGTTGGTGTGTTGATTGCGGAATCGACGAAAGAAATTGATCGGCTTCGTTTTTCGGAGAACCTATCCGCGATCGTTCCTCACGCTTCATTCGCGCTCGGTAATGCTGAGCGCCATCATTCGATTCCGTTTCGAAATTGGTTAAGCGGATTTGGGCGAGTCGCTAGAGTTGGCAACCTCTCAAAAATGGCAATTGGGTTTGCGGTGTTGGGTTGTGCTTTGTTTGCGGCGAACTTGATTCAAACTGATTTCAAAATACGAGTACGCGGTCGTTTACAGCCTATCATTCAGCGAGACATTTTTGCTCCCGTAGATGGTGTGATCACCAAAGTACTGGTCGGGCACGGCGAATCGGTAAAACTAGGCCAACCCATTATTGAACTCCGTTCTGATGATCTCGAGTTGGATATCAGCCGCACTGGAAAAGAAATGGAGCAGTTGGTTGAGTTGAAGGATTCAAAAGGCATTTTGTTGAATCAGGTTTCCAGCACCAACGCAGACCCTGGTTTAGCAGCAAAACTTGCCAGTGAGATAACGGATATTGAATTCCAATTGGTTTCTTTGCAAGAAAAGCAAACGTACTTGATTGGCGAAAAACAAAAACTGAAGCTTCAATGTCCGATCGACGGAGAAGTTACAACTTGGCAGGCCAAAGACAACTTGCAAAATCGCCCGGTCCATTGGGGAGAGCCGATCTTGAGTATCGCCAAACTCGATGGTGAGTGGCAAATTTTATTTTACGTTCCTGAACGAAGAATTGGGTATTTGCTTGATCGTCAGCGCGAGTTGATGGATGAAAATATCGATGGTGAAAGTTTGCAAGTGGAATTGTTTCTGGATTCAAGCCCAGAGAAAAGATTCACAGTTCCCGTCACCCAGATTGATCAAATTGCTTTGGAAGATCCTGAACTGGGGCGAGTTACCCGAGTTCAGTGCCCTGCCCCGTTAGAGATCGTCAACAAACGTCAAGACGCCACGGTTTCGGGAGATGTGACATGCGGAAGACGGTCGTTATGGTTCGTTTTTACCCGCGAAATGACGGACGCGTT
>CAZQQR010000007.1:27957-33804 GCA_964595515.1 uncultured Pirellulaceae bacterium | reverse complement strand
GAATTGACTTCTGCGGAATAGATCTCAACTTGGTCAGCCGAGTTTTCTTTGAACCCGACGAAACTGATGGCGGATTGATGTTTGCTTTCAAGCGTTAACAATTCACGTTCGGCATTGTTCTCCCCATCGCCCTGATTTTGATCGAGGGTCACCGCATTCGAACCACCATTTCGAAGCGGTTCGCAATTCCAGATCGTCAATCTGCCTTTGTCACCACCAGTCACAATCCGATTGCCGTCTTTTGATATGTCGCCAGTTAAGATTTGCTGACCATCGAGGTGCCGCAGATAAATTTTTGAATCTTGTTGGTTGTCGTCAGGGTGAATCACGCATGCTGTACCAGCATTTTGCGAGAATGCCACGAACGAGTTCTTTTCTGACGCGAACTTGATTTCAGATACTGGTGCAGAAAAGACAGCCAGCGTTTTCGTCGGCATGGCCTGATTTTGGTTTGCTTGAACTTTGAAAATTTGGACTTGCCCGTCTTCTCGACCGGTAGCAAAGGAGTTGGAATCTTGGTTCCATCCGATCGAAATAGTTCTGGAGTTGTTTTGCTCGCCCGGCTGAAGGTCAACCGAAAATCGAACATCACCATTGATTGGATTCACGCCAACCATTCTTGAGGAATCATGGCTAACGCACAAAAGTGTTCTCTCATCCGGCGACAATCGGCAAGTCCGATAAAAGCCTTGCAGCACGCCATCCGGCTGAACGGAGCGGTCAAACAATTTCCAGAATCGAATAGTGCCATGATCAAGCGTAATGGCTCGGTCACCGGTCGCCACGTTGTATTTGATGTTTGGCTGAGCAAACACTCGCAGCATACCAATATCGAGGTTGGGTTCCAGCGTGACGGAATTCCAGTCGCGAGTCAGTGAATTGACTTGGTTCTTGCCAGAAGTTTGCAAAGTAATCTGACCATTTTGATTTTCAGTTGCCAATTGAATCGAATCAAAGTCACTTCCAAAAGCGTTCGCCAAGACAGGCTCAACTGGAATCGGGCTTCTCTGGCGAGTGTTCAAGGGCCACCGCTCAAGCAAATGTCGCTGGTCGCGTTTGTTGACGATTAGAACGTCGCCGTTGGCGTCACTGAAACTTGCGCTGACTGCCGAGTCAAATGTCTGCACTACTCGGTCGGTTGCAAGATCTAACAGAATGATGCCTGAATCACCTTTGGCTTGAGCAAGTATTTGCACATTGCCTCCGTCGGTTCGAATGTCCAGAACGCTTGCCTCGTTTTTGTTGTAGAACACTCGGTTCGTGTTGAATCGTTTTGGCGGTTGGGAACCGCTCAGGTCAAACAAATCAATTCGGTCTTTCCAACTGGCAACGAATTGAGATCCTGCCGGCAGGAAGTTGATCGAACTGATTGCAGTTCGAGCCATCTCTGGACCGGATTTGGTCAATGGTTTACGCCGGCCATCGTCGACAGACCAAGCGAACAGACCGACTTTGCCCCCAACAACCCAACGTCCGTTTGGTGAAAGCTTCAAAGCAAAAAGGCCTTTGTCGGTTCCGGTGCCAAAAATGTTCTCATCGCCAAAATTAACGGTCCGGATTTTGGTTTCCGCTTCCAAATTCCAAAGGTGGAATTCAGGTTCAGCATCGTCTGTCACGACCAATGCAATTCGGCCATCACGAGAGACATCCAATTGAGTGATTCGAGAATCCTGGTTCGCCAGCCCAGTGACAACTGAATCCAATGCACCGTTGGATCGGCGGAAACGATACAGGTAATCTCCACGAGATTGGGCAAACAAAAATTCGTCCGACAGCACGTGCTTTTTCCAAGCTGAAACTTCCCATTGAATACGACCTTTGGGACCGTAAACCGAAGCTTGTCCAGAATCGTTGCCCAATGCAATTTGCCCGGACTGAGTTGAGTAACTGAATGAAGAAGGCGAAGGCTGATCGTATCTTGATTTCCGTCCCATTTGTCGGGTTAGGACTTCGGGTTGAAATTTGGAAAGGTCGTTCTTGAGCACCTCCGGATTTAGCCCAGTGGCGACTGAAAGTAAAACGTGCTGATCGATTGAATCACCCGGTATCAAACTGCAAAACTCAATATCTCTCGCGTGTCCACCAAAAGCCGTTGGTGTTTGAGTCGTCCAATCCCAGATGGTCGCTTGTTTGTCTTCGCCGCTAGTTACAACCCATTGATCGTAGCGAGAGATTGAAAGCGCTTTTTCATTTAGCTTTGCCACGGTCTGAACTGCGATTGCCGAGCCTGTTGATACAGAAATAAACTGTCGTCTTGGAGTTTTACTTTCGGTCGCATCCCACTGAACCAATGCGAACGTACCGTTTTGTGAGTCACGTGCACAGGCGATGACTTGCGTTCCTTGATCATCCCCAAACGTTGCAACGTTGATGCCATCGAAAGGAGATGTTTTGGCCAATCGGACGTTAGATCCTGTCACGTCAAAAATGTGTGCTTTAAGATCTTTCGAGATGCCATCAGGCAACGTTGTCAAAATTCGCTGACCATTTTTAGAGAATTCAGCTCGGAGGAATTTGGGGCTCGAACCATTTTCTCCGATCAAACTAACGTCTAGTTTCTTCCAGTCACGATCCCAAACCATTAACTCTTCTTCCAAGCCGCTGGAGGCTTTGCGAATCCGGCTGGGTGAACCACAGGACAGCAGGTTCTCGCCATCATGGCTGAAATCGAGGGCGGTGATTGCGAGGCTTTGTGCCTCCAGCTTTTGATCTTGAGTAGGAGCCTGTGGGTTGGAAAGATCCAGAATCCAAATTGAACCAGCCCGAGTTGACGATGCAGCAGGTTTGCCGATTGCAAGTTTCTGACCACTAGATGTAAATGCTGCTGCTGTTGCACCTGTCACAGGAATATTGCAAAGGATGCGTCCAAATTGATCCGTGTCACGGATCTCGACTCGATCTTTGAATACCAGCGCGAATCGTTGCCCGTCGGCCGAAGCTGCGAACGTCGTGAGCTTCGTCTTTGGGTACAAAGACTCAATCTCTGGATGGGCGAGAAGATTCAATCGGCGAATTTCCCACGGAGATTTATCGTTGAACTCAGATAAGAGCTTTCTGGTTTGCTGGAAATCACCTGCTCGGAGTTTTTGGAGCACGTTTGATAATCTGGTTTTGTAACGAAGAATCTTCGAAGACTCATTCAGATTGGCGACCTGAGAATTAAGTTGCTCTTTTTGCTTAACCAGCACTTTGGTTTGCTGGTTGTACTCGTCCTTGGCAGCGACGAGCTGAAGATTGAGGTCATCTTGTTCTTGTTTCAGCTTGATTGCGAATTTGGCTTTTTCGTCCTTCAGTTCCTGGTCGAGTTGATTCTGCTGTTCAGCTAGTTTCTCAGCGTTTTGTTTTTGAGCCGTTTTAAGTTCGGTGTCGAGCTGTGTTCTGGCGGCGACGAGTTTTTCGTTCAGTTTTTGCTTTTCGGCATTGATCGCGAGTTTGGATTTTTCTTGTTCTTTTGCCAGTCGAGCCGGGAATTCAGCGATCTCATCGCGAAGCGGTTTGACTTCTGCTCTGATTTTCATCACATCTTTTTCGACAGCGGCTTTTTCGTTACGAGCGGTCGATAGTTGTGCCAGCGCAACATCGCGGTCTTTGCCTGTTTCGATGTTGCGCTGAATCATGAAGGCATTAATTCCGATGCCAGCAATGATTGAGCTTGCCAGTCCGATCGCCAAAAAGCGAACCAATTTTTTGCGTCGGTCACGCTTGTTTTGGCCTGAGATCAATTCCGATTTGAGCGATTTTTCTTTTTCCGTTTGGGGCTCAGCCAACATTCGAATTCCAAGATCAAAGTTTTGATCTTTGAGCGCGAGTTCGGCAAAGTGTTTTTTTGCATCGCGTAAGCCGCGAATCGAGCCTTGGTTGTCGCTCCATTTTTCCAGCGACTCTTCAAAGCCAAATCTTGCTCTTTGAAACGCGTCGTAGTCTTCGGATTTTTTTGCTTCTGAAAGAACTTGATATGCACGAATTCTTAGCTCAATACTGGAGCGGCGGTTCTCGTAAGCTTGAATTCGATTCAGCAATTCCTTAACGGTACCGATCGGCTGATCCGTGTCGATTCGAATCGTCGCTAACGCAATCTGCATTAGCTCATCGTTGACGTAAGACTGGTAGTCAACGGTTTTGTTATCAGCCGCTTCTCGAATCACGTCATACGGTGATGCGTTTTGATCTACTAAATGTGGAGGGAGCTTGGAAACGATCTCAAACAGCATCGCTCCCAGCAAGTAGACGTCGGAGTGGCGACCAATCAGTTTTTTCGCGGGCGAGTTTTCGACCTTGTCCAAATAAGTATCGCACCAGTACCTCGCCATTTCTGGAGAAATATAAGCAGGTGTTCCACCGGGCCTCATCGTTTCTGGTTTGTTGAGATCGACGGCTTGACCCCAGTCCACCACCAGGACTTCGCCAAATTCGCCAAGCATGACGTTTTCTGGTTTTAAGTCACAGTGAAGAATGCCTTTGTCGTGAGCATAGCCAATCGCGTTGGCCACACGTTTGAACACGGCGAGGTTTTCGGAGCGTGATTTTGAACGAATCGTGTCTTGCCACGACTCGCCGCGAATCTCCTTCATCACGTAGAACGGGCTCGCTTGGCCGGCGCGATTAAAACTCAATCCGATATCGTGAATCGGAACGATGTTGGGATGCTCAAGCCTTCCGGTAAACTGCGCTTCACGAAGAAACTCGCCTTTCAGATCGTTTTTTCTTTTAGCAGATGCATCATCATCGACCTGCAGAATTTTTACAGCGACCTGTCGGTCAAGCGGCACCTGGACTGCACGATAAACGATCCCGTAGGCACCGGAGCCAAGCTGTTCTTCGACTTTGTAATCCTGAAGTTTTCCAGTCTCCGACGTTCGCGAAACCTGTCTGGGCGGAATCACGGTGTTTAGGGTTCGGGAAAAATCCTCCGCCGCATCATGGGCAGCGTTCGGATTGATGACAGTCGGCAATGGCGGGGCACTTGGAGCGGCAGGCAAATCATCGTCTGCGGTTTCCTGGCTAGCTAGCTCAATTTCTTCCTTCAGTTCTTGCGTAACATCTTGAATGGTTGGTGCTTCGTTGATGTCAAATTCGCGAGCGGACTTGCTTAGTTGAATCGTTTCATTGGTTTCTTGGGCCACTGGTTTGTGGTCGGACGAGACACCACGTTTGGGTCCCGCACCCAACGTCGCCATTGGGTCAATGTCCAGCATTGGAAAATCGTCAACTTCGTCTGGTTCTGACATTCCAGTATCAGGTTGATTCTGTTTTATTGCTTCGCTTTCTTGAACGATCTGTTGTTCAATCGTTTTGTCAGTTGGAATCGCGTGGGGTTGTCGAATGGTCTCCTGATCGCGAACGGTTTTCTGGTTAGATTTTGGATTCGGTTTTTCGACTTCGTCTCTGACGGTATCAGCAGCATGTTTTAGCGTCTTGGAATTGTCAGACTTCTTTTTGGTTTTCCAATTGAAAACGTACTCGCAATTTGGGCAAGTCGTTGGAAGGTCTTCCAGCGTGAAGGTGTTGCCGCATTTTTTGCAAGTGAATTTTTTCATGAAAGTTGAATGCTAGGTTCAGCGAGAACTGGGGAGTATCGAAATAGGTTGATGATTGAGATTTATAATCTGCTGATGGGTTACGCTTTCCTGATTTTACGCTTCAGGCGTGCCAAGCGTCCAAACTTGATTGGCTGTTTGGGGGTTTCGGGCTCGACAGATGATTCTGGTGCCTTTGCAGTCGCCGGCTTATCCGAGGCTTTCCGTGTGCCCGTCGTGTTTTTGTCCGCGATAGGATTTTTGTTTTTTTGCAGCCACTGAGCAGCGAGCAGTAGACAGCCTGCGGTCAAAGTTGACGAACGGGTGGGCG
>CAZQQR010000007.1:14086-27857 GCA_964595515.1 uncultured Pirellulaceae bacterium | reverse complement strand
TCATAGTCTTTGAAAACTTTGTACCAATAGCCTGATTCAGCCTCTTGGTCAGTTTCTATTTCCTGGATGATTTTTTCGACTTCATTTTCGCCAATCTCATCATCCAGGTCGTTAACGTCTGCATCTTTGGTGGGACTAAAGATTTTGGTGGGATCCTTTAAGCGGATTTCGTCCCCGACTTCCTCCAATTCAATGATGGGAACGTCGACTTGGACCCATTTTAGATCGCCTGATTCAAAGGGCTGCACGTTTCTGGAAAACACAAACGATGTTGAAGTCTCGGGGGAATTCGACGTCAAAGGGAAGTCAATCGTTGGCTTGGTTTCGATCGGGTTGATTTCGTTGATCGATGGCAAATTGGGCGCAAATCGTTTTGGCGAGTCGAGCTCCGCCTTCAACGTTTGTGAAACTTCGTTGAGCGCGTTGGCGTTAAATTCATCGCTAGACGAATCAAGTGATCCAGAAAATAAGTTCACGTCCTGGTCGTTTCTGACGGTGATGGTTGAGAAAACATTGGGTTGATCGGAGTGGGCAATGATATTGTCTTTGGAGTAAGCGTCGACTTTGGAGACTGTTTCACGACCGCCTTCGTTGCCGCCAATCTGCAAGAGCGTGGATGGGTTGTCTGTATAGAGCCGATCGTCGTAGGCTTCTGTCGCGACATTTGGATCAGCCACGTAAGTGTTGATGACTTCCACGGGAGCGCCAGGTTGATTTTGGTCATCCCAAACAATTCCCACTCGGTAGCCAGTTTCTCCGGCGTGCCCGTATTCCAAAACGATATCCTGATTCGCGGATCCATCGGGGTTCAAAACCAACAGCTCTGTTGTTCCTCGAAACACGAAACCTTCACTGTCAAAAAATGTGGCGGTCGTCTGAACCGCGTTTACCAATCCTTGATTGGTTGGTCCGTTGACGATCAAATCGCCCCCGAGGAATTCGATTGCCGGAGCAGTGGTGGATCCGGAACGCGAATAAATGGTGACTTGGGGGTCCGCATTGCTCGAACTGGCTATTACGTTTTGGTTGAGCAATATTTGGTCGTTGGCGGTCGCAAGAATGCTTCCGTTGGATGCCGCAAAACCTACGACGTCTGCAGCCGGAATTGATCCGGGCACGAGAGGAGCGGACACCGTGTCAATGTTTAACTGTCCTTCGTGGTTAATAGCGATGGATTGCGGCAGAATTCGGACTTCGCTGTTTTCTACGGCTGAAAGCTGATTCAAGGAATTGATGAGGCCAGCGTCTGTAAGATCAGCGGCTGTAACGGAATCGATCGCGATGACCGAGTTAGTAACGGCGACATTGGCGAGATGAACGTGCTCTCCAGATCGAATACCGATCTCATTTGCATTCAGTGAACCAACGTTTTGTACGACTGACGATGTTGAATCGATGAACAGTGTTTGTGTTACCGCCGTGCCATGGCTGGCGACAGTTCCAAATTGCGAGGGCAAAGTATCAGGTGCTCTGCCGTTGATTTCCACGGAACTATTCAGTCCAAGGTAAGCGTTATCAGCCACAACTCCAATTGTTCCCAACTGAATGTTGTCATTGGTTTGCTCACCAATCCGAATGGCCGGCGCATTTAGTTGAGCATGGTTATTGACGACTAATTCGGTGTTGGCTTGGTTTTCAATTAACTGGGACGAAGCCAGATACAAATTTTCTGCCGAATTGACTCCAGTTAACAATGTGGCATCGTCTTCAATGATGGTCACTGCGTTCGCGTCGAATGTTAGGCTTCCCATTTGGACATTGGTTGCGACCGAGTCTCCGGCAATTTCTCCGTCCTCACCGATGCTTACCGTTGTTGCAATGACGGAAACATTCCCTCCGACCCTCAAAGCGTCGTTGGATTGATCGACTAACTCGATTGCGTCTCTCGCCAGAAGCACCGCGTCGGATTCAGCGGCTATGTTGCTGGTCGAATTGTCGACAATGTTGCCGGCAACCGCGGATATGAGAAGATTGTCAGCCGAGAGAACGGTTTGAACGTTGATAGTTCCGTTGTTTGAGATCAGCTGAACGTCGTCGCGGTTGTCTTCTGTTGTTTCGGTTTCTCCCGAGACAACACGAACGGCATCGACGTTGTTTCCAGCTGTTACCAAAATTCTGCCGTCGACCGTTTCAAGGTTAACAAGCTCAATGTTGTTACGTTCCAGAATGTTGATGTCGCCTGTGCCAGTATTGTTGGCGGTAAGTTGGTCGACGTTGATTCGGAAATCAGAATTGATCGCAGACAGCGAGTGTCCGATGCCTTGATGGGCGGATAAGTTCAATTCGCTGGTGACAACCGAAAAATTTGTGCCGGGAGTGTTGGTGATTGAACCTCGATCAGCATCGATAGAGCCTTCTGAATCAGCCACCAAGTTGACGGTATGATTTGCTTGTGCCAAACCGAATCCGACGGTTTGGATTTGGCCTCCATCGAAAATGATGTCGTCTCCGGCCTCAAATGCGAGCGTTGAAGAAACTGGATTGTTGAGCCGAATGGTGGCGTCAATAATTGAGAGGTCGTCGTTTTCGTTGTTTGAATTTCCGGCAGCGAAACGTGTCGTGTCGCCCGTGTCGACATTCGCTGTAATCATCAAAAAGTCATTGGTTTGAACTTGACCCCCGCCATCGGTTCGTGAGAAAGCATCGATGTTGAGTCCGCCGGCAATGTCGGTGAGAAAAATTGATCCGCCCGTGTCGAATTGTAGCGACTCGGAATCGATGTTGAGATCTTGGGCGGATGGTTGACCAGCATCGCCAAGACTAATCAGTCGAATTCGACCCTGTTGGGCAACGAGATTCGCGTCTTCTGCGGCCGTATTGTCAAAAATGTCGTTGCCAGAATCGATCAGGATCGCGTTGTTGGTGTTTTGCGAAACGACTTCGCTCAGGAAGATGTCGGATCCAGTGCTGGTGATCAACCTGGCGATCCCAGTGTTAACCCGAACGCTTGAACCGTCATCCATTCGAACGATGTCGCCGGAGTCGCCAACCAATCCGTCGGCGCCGCCGATAATCGAAACGTCTCCATTTGATTGTGCGGAAACCTCAACGGCTGGCCGAATCAAAACGGAGTCGTCGGCGACGATGGTTACGGAGCCTTGGGCGGTTGAAACGTCGGCCAACAATTCGACGTCGCCATTGATCCCGGTTGCCGTTAGCAAAACGTCGGCAGAAGCGTCCTGCATCTGGTTTTCGATTAGGCCAGTGACAATCAGGCTGCCGTTGGTTTCCAGGCTGATGTCCGCAGCTACAGTCAGTAAATCGCTGGGGTTGGAGTCGATAATTGAAAGATTGCTCGCCAGCACATCGCCTTGAGTTCGCAAGGAAAGACTTTGGTCAACGTTTTGAATGTTAGAAACGGTTAGCGTTTCGATTTGTACTTGAGATGAATTCTGAAACAGTTGGATGCTTGATCCGTTTGCGGTCTGTCCGTCCAACGAGATCCTGCCAAGAGCAGCCCCGCCAAAATTGGAAGTCGCAACTTCGAGGCGGTTATTGGTTCCTGTTCCAGAGCTTTCGACTTCGACCAAAGGACTGCTGGTTCCAGTCCAGCTACCGTTTGCCAGTTCAAAAACGTAGGCATCGCGAGATGCTCCGTTGATGAACGCGTTTTCTTGGCTGAGTGTCACGTCTTGGTTTGGGTCAAAGCCATCAAGGATTAACTCGCCACCCACCAACATGAAGCTGGCACTCAATACTTGCCTTGGTTCTAACCGTTGGTAACCAATGTCTGCCAAAGGCAATTCATGTATGTCCTGTTCGATTCGCTCAGTCATTTTGATCCGTAGTCGAATTTTGGAACTGGAGGGTAAGAATGCTTGCGTCGCCAAGAATAAAGATCGGATGGTTCCAAAGTACGGATTCGCTCTCATCCGATAACCGTTAAAGAGTGACGTTGCTTTGTTTGACGCATGTTCAAGAATGCCGGTTAGGCAAACATTGAAGGCGGAATTTCGTTGAGAAGCGACTGCACTTTTCTTCCATTGGGGGATCGCCGCTTTTTTAAAAGTGTTAACGGGTGATCAATCGTGGCGAATTTATTTCTTGATTGGCTGGTTCGATTTCGATGAGCAGATTAAATCAAACAACAATTTGGCAGGTCTTTTGCGTGGCTGGGCTTTGCATGTTTGCGGCTTCTTCAGTTTCAGCTCAGAGCTCGATTGTCGAACCGATCGTAATCAAATCCGCATTGGTTAAGGTGGCAGAGACGACTGAAATTCCGGTCGAGCAAGCGGGTGTGCTGACAAAGTTGAACGTAAAACAGGGCCAGCGCGTTCGAGTAGGAGACTTGATTGCCAGTGTCGACAATCGTGCTTTTTTGCTTCGACTTGAGCGAGCAAGAATGGATCATGAAGTTGCAAAGAAGGAAGCACAAAGTCGTCTGGATTTTGAGTATGCCCAAAAGTCTTACCTAGTCGCAATGTCGGATGTTCGAAGGTCCGAAGAAGCGAATCAGCGTGTGCCGAATTCGATTCCACAATCAAGGATTGAAAAACAAATTCTGGAACGAGAACGAGCGCGTTTGTTGTTGGAGAAATCGCAATCGGATTTGGAAGTCGCTGCGATGCGGACACGATTGACTGCGGCGGACATCGAAGCCGCGAAATTGGAATTGGCCAAAACCGAAGTCTTCGCCAAATCAGAAGGTATTGTGATCGTTGTTGAAAAACAAGTTGGTGAATGGGTTCAGCCTAGTGATGTTGTTTGCCAAGTCGTCCAAACGGATCGCTTGAAAATCGAAGGCTTTTTACCTGCTGCTGATGCCAGTCGAATTCGGGTGGGCTCGCGGGCTCAAGTCGACTTTGATTATCGTTGGATGACGCAAAAGCGAATTGAAGGTGAAGTGCTGTTCGTTAGTCCGAGCGCGAATCCAAACAACCTGCAGGTCGTTGTCTCCGTTGAGATTCCCAACGTTGATCGAAATATTCCAACGGGAGCACGCGGCAATATTTCGATCGTTCCTGCGAGTTCAATTAAGCAATCGCGGTGACCATGAATGTTCGAATTCGAGCTGACTTGATTGTGACTGACCGGCTGAAGGGTTTACAGCGAGTGTGGGTCGTTAAAGATCCCGTCACGTTTTCTCATTTTCTTTTTTCGGAAAGCGAGTGGTTTCTGGCAGGATTGTTGGACGGAAAACGAACGCTTGAGCAGGTGTTAGACGATTGGCGGGGCCGATTCCAATCCAAATCGCTTTCGTTGGAACAAGTCAATCAGTTCATTCAACGGTTGTTGATGGATCAATTGGTGGTGGTTGAAAAAACGGGCTACGGGCGCGTTTGCTCCGATCGTTCAAAAACATTGGACAGCCTCGAAAGAACGACTTGGTTAAAGAATCCACTGGCGATTAGATTTCGCGGAGTCAACCCAACGCAATTGCTGAAAGAGCTTGACGGTGTGGCTCGACTGCTTTTTCATCCGGCAATGATTACGGCTGTTTTAGTTGCGGCGCTGTCGGTGTTCCTGTTGCTGCTGGGGAATTTTGAATCGATTGGTGAGCGAATTCCGACCATCAATCAACTCGCATCGACGCAGGGACTGATTGGGCTGATTGCTACGATTGCGTTCGTGAAAATTGTTCACGAACTTGGACACGCGTTGGCTTGTCGTCGATTTGGTGGAGAGTGTTTTGAAATCGGCGTGATGTTGTTGGCAATGATTCCGACGCTTTACACGAATGTGACAGATGCTTGGACCATTCGCGAACGATGGAAGCGAATGGTGGTCTCGTTTGGTGGAATCTACTTTGAAATTTGCTTGGGAGCCATTGCGGCGGTGCTTTGGTTCATGACTCCGGTCGGTTTGTTAAACGCACTTTTGTTCAACGTCGTTTTATTGTGTACCGTCAACACGATTCTGATCAATGGGAATCCACTACTTCGATACGACGGGTACTTTTTGTTGTCTGACTGGCTGGAGTGCCCGAACCTGGCTTCCGCATCGCGTCAGGAATTGAATCGCTTGGTCGTTGGTTGTTTTCGAAAACCGAATCCTCGCCAGTGTTTAAGCGGTCGGTTGTTAATTTACGGGATCGCTTCACTTTGTTATCGCTGGTTCGTTGTACTGGCGATCTTGTCAGTCGTATTGACGGTCGCTTTCAAGTTCGATTCGATTGAAATGGGTGTGCTTGTATGTTGTGTTTTGTTGATGGGAATGTTGAGTCAATTCATCAAACCTATTCTGAGTCGGATCAAGCGGTGGAGAAAAATGGATAGCGTGAGAGACGGTGGTGAAGGCAACAACGGCGCGTTTAGTTTGATACGGACAGCGATTTCTTGTTCTTTAATTTCGTTGTTGATTGGGTTTGGTGTATTGATTCCGCTGCCGAGGTCGGTAATTTGCGAGGTGGAAGTTCGAATGGAAAGTGCTCCCGTTTTTGCTCCGCATGATGGCCGCTTGATTCGCCTTGTAAGTGCCTTTGAGACCGTCCAAAAAGGCGACTCGATCGTGCGGATCGAGAATGCGGAGCTTGAGCAATCCGTTCTCCAATCTCGATTAAAACTCTCTCGACTTCGACAACAGCTAGAGTCAATGCGACTGAGGATCAATGAGTCTCCGGAAGTCGTTTCGTCCGTGGCATTGCTTGAAAAGAAAATCGAATCAGCCGAGGTTGAAGTTGAAAAATTACGCCAACAACAATCGTCTCTAGAGATCAAAGCTCCCCAGTCTGGCGTAGTCGTCCCTGCGATGGTGGGCACTGAGCGAGGTGGAGTTCAAGCTGGATTCCATGAGACCCGAAATCAACTCTGTTTTGTGCGGCGGAGCGATTCGATTTTACGAATCGCAGATACGATCGATCCAGAGGTGAATCTGTTGATTCCTGAAAATCAAATTGGTTTGTTAGAAGTTGGCCAAGTGGTTAATCTCAGGTTTGATCGAGATGGAGATACGATTCTTACAGGCCGCATCAAAGACATCGTTTCGAATTCACACGAAGGCGTCGAGGCGGGCCAATATCTTGCATTGGTTGACGTTGAGGCGTTGCCCAAGTCAGTTTGTTTGGGAGCCCAAGGCAATGCACGAATTAGTGTTGCAAGTCAAACTGTTTTCGGTCGAGCGCGGACTTTGCTGCAAACCGCATTGAACACTCGGCTTTGATTCTGTGCCACGACAACCGTTCATGGTTTGAAGAAGTGGAGCCAGGTTATCAAATGGGCTCAACGATTTTGTCTTGGTAGAAACTTCGCCATTCAAGGCATTCTCGGCTTCCCGTTTCAAAATCTCGGCACACTTGAGGTCGATGCAGATGGTTTTTGCATTGGCGCGTTTCCATGTCCAGCCAACAACACGCTTGGTCGAAAGAACTTGGGTCCTCGTTGTAATTTGGAGTCTGATAATCGCTGACGAAAGACTCCAATTCGCTGCGGAGTTCTTCGGGAAGATTGTGCCAATGAGTTTCGCCAGGGTGACCGTCAAGCAAGTCCTGTTTTAGTCGGGGATCCTTTGCGATTTTGGCGACCAATTCTGGGTTTTCGCTGATCTGTTGTTCGGTCATTGGTTCGCGAGGAAGAATGAACGCTGGATAGCCCATGTGAAAACAACAAATCCCACAACCGTTACATTCAGCGACCACTGGAAGTCGATTGTGTTTTTGTTGGGGTGAACTTGCCATCACCGTTGTCGCTTGGTTTTTCGAAATTGTCTTTGCAAAAAATGGAATTGGTAGTTTGGTGATCTAGGTCAGATTGTCAACGGTGTTTTTTTGGGTAGTGTTTTTTGAGAATGTCGATCGGAAGGATTCCACGTTTTTACGAGGATTGCAAGCCAAGCCCAAGACATGAGCCATTGGATGGTGCTGATCCAAAGGTAGACGCGGTGATAGCTGTAGAAACTAACGCCGTCGGAAATTGTGACTTCTTTTGCGTCAATATATCCATCCAAGATTGAATGAAGTTTGAACAGTCCGACTAATAGGATCCACATTAGAACGGCCAACACCACTAGCCAATGTCTACGTCCGCTTGAGTTCGCGCGCCATAGAAATGCGCTTTCCAGAATCATCATGAATAAGGCGATCGCGCCGACGATGTTCAACCAGACTGTAACTCTGCGCGTGATCATGCCCTGTTCGATGGCTGACCCAAGGACCTCCGTGCCGATCGGAACGACGAATGAAACGTAGAAAGTAAAACCGCCAAACCAGATCGCAAAACTGGCCAACAAGAGAGTTCGAAACAACGTTTGCATGATGCCAACTATTGCGGATTGCGGATTACAGTTTGGTTTACCGTTTAAATTCTTTGAACATCAAATAGCTGCCGACCAAGAGGCACGCGACGTTGCCTAGCCATGCCGCGTAGGGCGGAAGCGAACCCGTCTTGGCCCCGTTGAGACCGAACATGAACAGCGGATAGTAGAGGATCAAGATCGGAATAAAGCAGACGGCAAAAGTGGTTGCATAGTTGGAAGTTCGCAATCGAATCGCCATTGGGATCCCGATCATCGCAAACGCGAAACAGCTGAATCCATTCGCCCAGCGCCGGTGAGGAACGACTTTGAGTCGATTGAGTCGATGTTCAGCTTCTTCTTTTTTTGTAGCTCGCGCTCTCCATTCTGGATGAGTCAAGCCAATCAAGTTGCCAGATAACAGTTGGCTGCAGGCCCGAACGGAGTCGTTGGTCTGGATGTCCTGAAGGTCGACTTCTTGTTTTGAGACTTCTTCCTTGATTTGCCCCAAATATAAATGACTAGGGTTGCCCGTGGCTTTTGCAATTTGGTCCGACGTCATTAGTTGAACTTCGTGACGAATCTGGTTGTCGAATCGAATTCGAAATTCACGATTGTCCGAGTTTGCTGATCCTCTTTCGAGAGTGAACACGAGACTATGAGAATCAGGGTCGGTCTCGATCAAGGCTTGATGCGCGACTAGACGAACGTGGTCGTTGCCACTTTTATAAGTGATCGTTGGATGGATCAAAGTGCGGTCTTGGATGCCTTGGACTTCGATAGAAAAGTTATCCGTGCGAAAGCTTCCTTCGTTCTTCAGAACTCCGTAAACAATTTTGTCGCTACTCTCGAGGACGACTTTTTCGATTCCCCAATAGCCCCATGCGAAAGACAAATCGTTGACCCACACAGCGAACAGACTTAAGAAAAATGTAACGACGAGTGTCGGGATGATGACGACAGAGGGGTGAAGCCCGAGGGATCGAACGGCGATCAACTCGTTGTCAGCGGACATACGGCCAAAGACCACGCAGACGCTGAGTAGGCACGTCGCTGGCATCGCGAACATGAGTGCTTTTGGAAGAATAAACGGGATCAACTGAAGTACGATTTCAGGGCTGAGCCCGCGACTGGAAGCTTCTTCGAACAGTCCAAACAAAAGCATCGCAGCAACGAATCCAATCGAGGAAATGGAGAAGATCTTCGCCAGTTCCCAAAGGATATACCGCGTTATTTTTTGAGGAAACAAAGGTAAGTTTTGAAAATCGGAGGATTGAATAACTGTTAGAGGAATGTACGGAGGAGACGGTATTTGTTTCGAAATTTGAGGTCAATTCCAAAGGCGGATTCGCCAAAGTGCTGGCACTTTTTGACTGAGGATTGGGATGGCTATATACGAAAAAAAGCGAGCCATGATGGCTCGCTTTGAGAGTTTCGAATTCTAGGAGATTCGAGGATGTAGTATTTTGAAGAAACTAGGTTTCTGGCCTAGGCGATTTCTTCGAGCGTTTCGAGTGCTTCTTCTGTGTCCGATTTCTTTTCTTCGTTTGGATCGTAGATGGTTTGTGCTTCAGCGACTTGACGGTAGCCAAGCTTGGTCAGGACTTCCAGGATTTCGCTGCATGTAGGGAACATACGACCGCTGGCTCTTTTGTACTCGTCCATGGCTTGCATGAATTCGACTTCTGGATCCGAGTAATCTCGTTCGCAAGTCGTCGGGTCAATTTGTCGTCGACGTTTGACTTTGCGACGCTCGGTGGCTGGAGTTTGGGCGACTGCTTCTGTCTCCGATTTCTTGGCACGACGATCGGATTTACGTTCGCCTGTTTCGTTCAGTACTTCCAAGTCTTTTTTCTTCTTAGCCATCTCTCACAACCCCATTTTTAATGTTTAACTTTGGCGACGAAGAAAAATACAGCGCCTCGGCAAAAGAATGAGGTAAAAACGAAACATCGGCTTGGATAAAGTAATCCGGCTGGGCAATTCAACCGAGTGTACGGGTTGTAAGGGGAAACTCTGGTTCTGATTGGCAAAATTTTACATCTGCGAAAGCTCAGACGTCTGTTTCGACCTAGTGCTTACCCCGATTTGGTTTTCGGTAACGACACCTGAAATGAGCCGGCGGAGGTATTCACGACTATTGAAAGCGTAACCGATTCGACATGACCTGAACTCTTGACGAGTTCTCGATCTTTCGACAGACCGTTTTGAATTAGCCGGTTCATCGAACGGTCGTATGCTCATCCAGATTGGTAGATTCTACTGCAACTCTACTGGATGGATCGAGATCCGGTGTTGGCCGGCTCAAATAGATGTGCCGTGAGTTCTTTTCAAACGACACTGACCAAGGCATGCCACTTCTCAGGAGTTCCATTGAATCTTTTGACGAAACAATGATTGCCCGCGGGTGGTCGCTAACGAATTTGAGCATTGGCCCAATTTCCTTAGTTGCGAATTCGACCACTTGGCTTTGGCCGAGCAACAAGGACGATCCGTAAGCGTCTCTACCGTAATAGACAATTGGTGCGGACTGAAACTCGCTGGTTTGTTGGATCTGTTTGGCTTGTTGTTGAATTGAGCGAGCGTTGGATATTGATGGAACGAGATGATGCGTTCCCAAGTAGACAAAACAAAATCCGAGGATTGCAAAAATCGACCAGGCGATGTTGGGTGCGTGCGACTTGCGGGCTGCTATTCCTGCAAGTCCCGTCAAGCCAATGACTCCGGCAACGATCAGTAGAACATTTGGTGATTCGGATTTTAGGAAAACCCAAGATGCAATTCCACAAACAACGCACCAGAACACAAGTTCAATAGGGACCCTCGGGACCAAGCGAGTGAGAAACGTGGATTGAGTTGGTTGTTTTGCAGATGCATTGAGGACCGGCTGAAATATCTTTCGATGGAGCATAGCGCCCATCATCAGGCAGATCATCGGAAATGCCGGCAGGATATACGTTGGTAGTTTGGATTCCGAAACGGAAAAGAATAGCAACGTCCATAATGCCGTAAGTAGAAGAAAGCCGTCTTGTTTCGTGCGAACAAGCCTATTCTCGGGACGGCGACTAAACATGAACCTTGAAACGGAAGGAAGAAGGTACGACGCCGGAAACATGAAAAGAAAGATTCCAACCATGTAGTACCAGAAAGGTTCACGATGGTTAAATGCTTCTGAAAATCGAACGACGTGGTGTTTCCAAAAGAAGTAACCAACAAAGTCTGGATGGATCCAAGCGGTCGCAATGAACCAGGGAGCCGCGATCAAGATCGTAGGAACGAAGAAGTATTTTAGTTTTAGTTTTGGCGATGACGATTCACGAAGCCACATTTGCAGCAGCAATGGTGGGATGCAAAGAACCGCAATGATTGGTCCTTTCGCGAGCAAGCCGATCCCACAGGCGACTCCTGCGGCGATCATGTATTTCTTTTTCCCGGTTTGGATTGCAAGATAGGCTGTCAGCCAAGTCATTGTCGTCGCCAATGTCAATGTTGCATCCATCGTTACATAACGTCCCACCGTGACGAATCCGGATGATAGTAACAGTAAAAAAGCACCAATGATTGCGGCTTGGTTTCCAACCAGTTTTCTTCCCAGTAAAAACGTAAGTAGAACGGTTAGAAAAGAAGCTACTGCGATTGGAAATCGAGTTGCCATTGGTGACTCTCCAAGCAATGTGTAGCTGGCGGCAATCGCCCAAATTTGCAGCGGCGGTTTATCCCAATAGCTTTCGGTGTTCAACTGAAGTGAAAGCCAGTCATTTGATTGAACCACGTTGAGAGCAAGTTGTGCGTTTCGGGCTTCGTCTGGTTCAAACAGTGGGAAGTTTAAACGACCGAAAAGAATGAAGATTGCGATTGCAATCAAAAGAACAAGTAGAAAGTGCTGTTGCCAAGGTTTGCTTTTCCCGGGGCCATTGATTTGGTTTTTGTTGATTGGGAACATAATGCTGTTCCACCAAAATCGAATGGTAGTCGCCGATCTCTTTAGGTATTGGAAAGAAGTAAGTCCTTGAGACTTTGAGGCCACACCGAATTTTGAATTCGTATCGGCTAGTTCCCGAATTGGATGTCCGTTGACTCGGCAAAGTGCGATTAATTGGGAGGCTTCGAATTCAGGCAATTGCGAGGGAGTGCAAGAATCGATTTGTTCCAGTGCAATACTTCTTCGAACAACGGTTGCGCCGTTTCTTAGTTCATGCTTAGCCGTTCGAAGCGTCGCTCGCGATACTCCAGCGTGAAGGATGCTGCTGATGCGTCTTAGTTTCCTGGTAGGTTTGGTGCAGCGGAATGTAACTTGGATGGGAAAGTCATCTAGTTGTTCGGCAAGGTCTAGCCAGTCGTGAGGAGATACTTCGAACCCTCTGTCAACAATCAGAACGGTTTCGTATTTGGCGGCGCGAATTGCATCAGCAACGGTTGCCACTGAATGGGGAACCGGACGATAGGTGATTCGCTCTGTCCCGTTTTGAATCGATTGGTTTGGATCGACGACGAGAATTTGAGCTCGCCATTGGGAGATTCCCAGACTACGAACCTGTTTCCAGATTTGCTCGTCGGTTTCTCCGGCTTTGCAAAAAACGACCAAAGTCAAGTTCGGCAATGAAGACATGAAGTCGCAATCCTTTGCGAGCTATTACGGCGTGCATTTGAGCAGGAATCTATTTTGTAAATGGTTTTCGAACGCACCTGTTTGAGGCCACCCCTTTTTTGAGACCGGACCTCTTACTGAAATATCTTCCAATCAGCGCGCACTCAGATTCTCAGAAAAATAGCGGGAGGATGGAATAGCAATCGTTGCCGAAACGGGGTTGAAAGGCTGGCCGATCAACCCTGCCTTTGGTGTGTAAACTAAGTGACGAAAAATCTGGAAAAAATTGATATTCAGGACTGTCCCACGAGTTTCAGAATCTTCACAAACTGTGACAGGTAATCCGCGGCAAATTTCTAGGTATTGTGAGCGCCTTAGGGGCCGTTTTTTCGGGGCTTAAAGGGCTGTGGGGCACCTTTGTGTGGATTCGAGCGAGAAATGTATTACTGTATGCCGATATACCATGATAGAATGTACTGTCACTTTGAAAGGCTTTACACTAAAATCTTTTCGTATATTGGATGACGGAGAATTCATTTCGAGGGTCCAAACGCGTAGGTCCCTCTCAATCTACTTCCTTCTCTCATAAACATCCTACCGAACTAATATCTAACTAACTCTTGGAGGAGTCCGAATGTCGGCTAATCATCGAAACCGTAAGGGTTTCACACTTGTCGAGCTATTGGTTGTTATCGCAATCATTGGCATTCTCGTTGGCATGCTTTTGCCAGCCGTTCAGCAGGTTCGCGAAGCAGCCCGTCGGGCCACGTGTTTGAACAATATTCGTCAAGTCGTTCTTGCTTGTCATAACTACCAAAGTTCCAACCAGAAATTCCCGCTTGGATCTAGAGGCCATCAGGACTTCGATGGTTCAGCTACTGGAGTTGGTGAAAACTTCATGGTGGCATTGCTTTCATTCATGGATGAAAAGAATACCTACGAGAATTATCAATCCAACAACCTGACCTGCGCCCAGCTATCAGATTCCCGACTTCCTGTCTTTTTCTGTGCTTCTGC